>NZ_DBHISP010000006.1:0-104471 GCF_057274575.1 Granulicatella sp.
TACAGTTGGCTGAAACCTTTACAAACGAAGAACTTTTTTCAAAAGGTGTATATAATTGGGTTGGAGGGAGTACGCTGGGTTCCTATTTTGTGAGTGCGACTGCAAGTCATTATGATTGGGCAATGAAAAAGCTAAAGGCTCATCAGAAAAAATGTAAGTCAAAATAATTGGGGTAGTAAAATGCATTTTACAAAAGCAAAAGGAATACTTTCTTCAAAGAATGGAATGTATTTGTTCAAAATCTCAAATGGCTCTGCAGCAACAAAGAGAAGAAATGAAACTGGAAAGAAGAGTTGAAAGCAAGCAACAAAGAGAATTAGAGAAAAAGAGAAAGTTTCAATTAAAACAAGAAAAACGAAAACAAAAACATAGAGGAAAATAGTTTTTATTTTGAGAGGAAAGGGATCTTGAATGAAAAATAGGACAGATTCATTTTTGGGGGTATCTTATAAATTCGCGAGGATGTAGGCGAAGTGGGGCCGGAGATGGTATAATTGGGAAATAAAGTAAAAAGGTATGTTCCAGGAAGGGGAAGGCAGTGAATCAGTTGTTTAGAAGTTTTCTGTCGAAGAAGACGGTCAGTCGTTTTCGTGAAATCGTTGAGTTTTTAGCTGAAAAGGCAGAGTTGACAGAGGAGGTTCCGGCTAAAGTCGAACGGAATCCTGTTGTGCCAACGGTTGTCGTGCTGGCACTTACCATCATTTTCTATCGGAGTTCGTTTACTTGGGTTCCGTTTCAGACATTGTTGGAACACTTTGGTTGGTTTTCTATCGGAATTCCCGTTCTCTTTATTTTGATTAGTGTCAATTTGGTCTTATTTTTAGATCAATTATGGATTCAAAAGGATTTAAAACGAGAATTAAAAAACTTAGTGACTTTTGCTGAGCAGGTGGTCGCTCGCTTGAGGGAAGAAGGGCGCGCGGAACTGGCAGAGGATATCGAAGATGTAGAAGTGCTGATGGCGGACTATAAGGACCGATTTGGATTTTAGGAGGAAGATGGATGAGATTATGGCATGAAGACTTGATTGGAAAGCTCCCGCGTCCGCAACTCTTGGGGCAACACCGTGAATGTTGTGCTCTGAGAGGAAATGGCTGGGGCAAGAAGCACGCAACGGTAGACTATGTTTTTACGTATTCGCCGTATGTACTCTATCAATATCATATGCTGATTATGGATGAAATGGAACGCCGTGGGTACAATGTGACTCCTCTATGGAAAGAGGCGTCGTACCGGGGAAAAGTGTGTCCGCCGTATACCGAAGTTGTGACGTGTGCGTGGAAGCGTCCGTTATACAAAGAGCATGATGATGCGTATTACAAAGAATGTGTGGAGAATTTAGCACAAAAAGGAATTGTTCTAGGAGGAGAAGACCATGAAGTTTTCGTTTCATAATCGAATTACGAATCAAGAGTTAGCGCAGTTTCGTTATTTGACCGACACGTTAACGCAAGAAGCTGGCCTCAAACAGGCAAAACCAAAGCGTGCAGAACAAAGGCTGGCGATAATTGGATTTATTATGGGATTTTTAGGGTATTTCTTTATCAAGACCGAACTTTTCAAAGCCCCAACGATGGCCATTGTTGCTCGTGTGGCACAGGAACCGGGATTTGTTTCCATCTCGCTCTTAGTCTTGTATTTTGCTGTTCCGCTGTTCTTCCTCTGGTGCTTGCTCCTATTTTTAAAACAAAAATTTTATGAAAAGGAAATCAGTGGACTCATCGTGCTGATCAAGAAGAGTCTGGCGATTTTAAAAGAAACCAACCGCACAGATATGACGACTGATATCGAAGACGCGGAGTTCATTATCGAAAACTATGAAAACAACAGTTTATGAAGGTATGAAATTCATTGATATGATGGATTTGTAAAGGGAGTTTGTTTATATGCTTTGGCGAAGAGTAGTTGAATGTAATTGAAAAACACCTTCAACTAACCATCAGATTGAAGGCAATGAAAATGCAAGCCCCAGAGTTAGGGTTAGGAATCTTAGAGGTCTAAACATAGAAAGATAAATAAAATCGGCTTTCTTGTGGTGCTACGTGCACTTACAAGAAAGCCGATTTTTGCGACGAAACTATAAAAGGTAATTCCTATGAACGGAAGTATGCAAAAATAAACAAAAGGCTTTAGTTTTCTGTTTATCTGCTTAGCCTAAGATGAATCAAATGGTATAACTACTCAATCAAAATGATGTTACAGCTGCTCAAACATTATTGTTAAGAGGACTATAATCAGGATTATAAATCTAATCTATCCCTTCTGATTCCATTCAAATAAAGTGTCCAACCAATCAAAAACGACATTATGAGCGAGTCTCAAATTGTTGACTTGGCAATGAGCATCCGCACCACTTTCTGCTTCAAAAATTTGAAGTTTAGTTTGCGAATTTTTAGACTTAAGTGCTTCGAAAATCCCTCTGGTTTGGTGTTGTAATTCGGCGCCTTCACCCTCTCCCATGATAAATAGGCAAGGACACTGAATTTTTTGATAGTCCACAACCTTTGCACGGTTAAACACTTCATTAATAGCACTCTTAAAATCAGAAGTACCAAACTGCCAAGCATATTTTTTAAGATTTAAATCCGCAGCCTCATTCAGACTTCCAGCTAACTTTAAAAGGACATTCATTAACCAACTTGGAGTTTTTAGGCCTGCCCCAAATTCTTTTCTAAAGATTTCCGAAACGTCATAAATAGGAGTGCTTGCAATCCATGCATGTATTCTTGTATCTTCTTCGACAGCTTGTGCGGTAAAATATCCCCCTCCGCTAACTCCATAAATAGCTAGATTGTTCAGCTGAGGATTTCTCACTTCTAACCAGTCTATGCACTGTGAAATTGGAATAGAGGCATTTACATCAAAAGTTAAACCTCTGCCAGGGTTGGACCCTTGACCAGGTAGATCAACCATTAAAACATTGTAACTTCGCATCCAGCCTGGATAGCCAGCAAAGTAAAATAAATCTTCGCGATAGGTATCTCCACCACCAACCATCATCAATGTTGGACAATGATTACCACTGTGAAGATAATAGCCCGGCAAATAGGAATCCTGATAATGAATCGATAATTCTTCGACTGGGGCTCCTAGTGATTGAATGGCGTTAGAAAACGCCGTCTCCATTTTATGAACGGTAGGCAAATATTCGTCAGAAAAAGGATTGATAAACTGAACTGCTGAGCGAAGGGAATAGGTCTGTGCTAGATAATATTGTGCCTTTGTTTGCTCACTTAAACCCGAATGACATACTTTTTGTTCAAGATAGTTCCCATGCGATAAAAAAACATTTTTCCAGTTATCTGGTTTTGGTGATTTGCCCAACTCTTGGGCAAGGTAATAAAGTTCTCCGTGAGAAAAACCAAAAACTTCTCCTATACCTAACAACCAATTAAAGAAAAAATCCGTATCCCCATTTTTGAAAAATATTCGAGTAGATTGCCTTTTTAAAATAACTTCATTTTCTTTCATAACGCGCCTCTTATTTTTAGGATATTCCTTTTTTTTATCATACCATATCGATGAATCTTTAATACATTTAAATGTTCGAAGATTGATTCAAGCTTTATTTACAAAGGTTTTTAACTATCTAGTCATATTCATTTTCCGTATGTTTATGGTACAATATAAGCAATTCTCGTTACCAATAGATGATAGAATTATTTAATGAGGAAAGTACATAATGTACGCTTCGGAGGTACAACATCAAAACGTTACGGTTCCACCTTAAATAAAGAACTTTGGTAACTTTTAACTATATTGAAAGTGTTAGAGAAAAAATTAAAAGAAATCAACCGCACAGACATGACGACTGACTTCGAAGACGCGGAGTTCATTATCGAAAACTATGAAAAGAATCTTAGGGTGTAGGCGAACGTATGCATTCCTTATGCATACAGACACAAAAGATGAAAAGGGACTTTTCAGTGATTGACGTTCGGGAGAAAAGGACGCAATTCCGCATGAAGCAATATAGTAGATACGGATTATAAGAAAAAAGGGGTTAGGTAGATGATTTACAAAACATTATTGTTTGATTTGGATTCGACGGTGTGGGATTTTCACTCGGCGGAGAACTACGCTCTGACGAAATTGCTGGAGAATCAGGGGGTCAGTGAGATAGAGAAGTATATTGAGGTGTACATCCCGATGAATCGTGCGATGTGGCGCTCGCTGGAGAAAAACGAAATCACTCGTGAAGAGTTAGTGGGGACGCGTTTTGCCAAATTATTCGACCATTTTGGCTTGGAAAAAGATGGACATGAATTAGCATCCGAATATGAGGCCATCCTCTCCACGCAAGGGCAAACAATCGATGGTGCGGAGGAAATGTTGCATACGCTTAGAGATGCAGGGTATCAGCTCTATGCAGCTACGAATGGAATTACGACGATTCAAAAGGGACGCTTGGAGCATTCTCCGGTTACGAAGTATTTCAAAAAAGTATTTATCTCGGAAGAATTAAAAGTCGCAAAACCAAGTCCGCTCTTTTTCGAACGAGTGGCAAAAGACATCCCAGATTTCGACAAAGATACAGCGGTGATGATTGGGGATTCGCTCACAGCCGATATCCAGGGCGGGATTAATGCGGGAATCGACACGATTTGGATGAACCTGGCGCGTAAGGAGAACCGAACGGCGGTAAAACCAACCGTGGAAGTCCGTAGCTACGCGGAATTATTAGAATTTTTAGTATAAATGGAAACGACTGCGGGAATGTCTTGCGGTCGTTTTTTGCAAACAGAACAGTTGAGCTTTCAAGGGGAAGCGGGTAGACTACTAAAAAGGGCCAATCCCCGACCAAAAATGAAAGTTGGAAATGAATGAAAAAAGTATTAATGGGAATTGGCGTGGCGATGCTACTCGCAGCGTGTGGAACGACGACTAAGAACACAAACGGTACGAACACGACGAATGCGACCGTGCAGATGCCACAAACCACACAACAGGTGCATGTCGAAGTGAAGACAGACGGCACGTATACCGTAAAAGAATATGATTTCGAAAGTAATGGCAAGAATCTCTACGCGCGTGCCTTTGTGCCCGACGTAGAAGGACGCGTGCCACTCGTGATTGTTAGCCACGGACTTGGGGCCAACGTCGAACACGAGGAAGAAGTGCAGAAGGCATTGGCCAAGGCCGGCATTACAGTCTTCAGCTTGGAGTTTGCAGGAGGGTCGTCTTCATCGGCTCCGATGAGTGAAGGGACTAACGACCGAGATGTCTGTTCTAACCGAAGTGCAAAACTTGAAGGACGCGATTCGCATCGCAAGGGCATGGAATATACCGATCCGCAGAAAATTTATCTGATGGGAAGTAGCCAAGGCGGACTTGTCACGGCACTGACAGCAGAGGAGCTCACCAATATCGCAGGCCTCTTCTTGTTCTATCCTGCATTTTCACTGCCGGACGATATTAGAAGTAGTTTCCCGAAACTAGATGAGGTACCTGAGACCTTCAACTTACTCGGCACGAAAATCGGGAAGAAATACATCACGGATATCTACGACATGGACGCCTACGCAAACCTAGACAAGCTTGCAATCCCTGTGCATATTTATCACGGCAAAGACGACAATATCGTGTTAATCACGGCCTCTCAAAAAACACTGAAGCGCCTAAAAGACGCACGCCTCACAACATTGGAGGACACAGGCCACGCCTTGACGCCAGAGCAACAAGCACAAATTGGGGTTGAGATTGCAGATGAAATTTATAATGGGATGAAATAAAGCTATAAACAAAAGTCAAAACAAAAAGAAATAACCCTTATAGGGTAGATGTTTAATCTACTCTATAAGGATTTTTCATTTGATGGAATTTTTAGTTTTCTTGAGATTTACGACGAAGCACATACATGCCTAGGCCAATCAAGCTAGCACCAACTAAAATGGTTCCTGTTGATTGAGCGTCAGTTGCTCCAGTGTTTGGTAACTCAGGTTTTTTAGCTTCTGGCGCTTCAGACGGTTTAGCTTCTGATTGTGTTTCTGTAGTAACGCTAGTAGTTTCTTCAGAAGTAGTCGTTGTTTCTTCTTCATCGGCTTTGAAAGTCCAAGTTCCGACGAATTTTAAATCCCAGCCATTTTTATCCCAGTTATTTAATAACATTTCAGAATAATCATAACCGGTAAAAGTCCATGTTCCTTTATTTTCGCTATCGTAATAAGTAGTTTGGGACGGAGTTTTCGCTACAACTTTATCTGTTGCTGCATAATTATGTCTGTTATGATAAACGTATTCAGTAGTATCTTCTGGAGTTAGTGCCACAATTGCAGCAGGTAAAGTTTTTCCTTCAGTACCACTAACGAACTCATATTTTGGAGTACGAGAATTTGCTACAAACGTGAAGGCTGCATCAGTTACTACATCAGGACGTTTTCCAACAAACTGTTCATCGTTAATATCATCCTCTAGAGAATAGTATAGAGTAATTGGTGGCTCATAATATACCCATTTTCCTTCCTCCTCATCGTCTCTGATGAAGTGAATAGTTTCAGTGTACCCTCCTCGGTCAACTTCTTCACTTTCAAAAAATGAGCTGTTGTCAATAGTAAACTGTGCCTGTTTGCGATTTTCACCAAGAAAATCTGATAATTTTCTAGTAGAAGAAAGGTTTAATTTTGATAAAGCAGCGGGAATTTCCGCAAATTCTTTTCTTACATCGTTATCAGGGTCAACGATATTCACTAGTTTGTAAGTAATATTAACGTAATCATAAAATTTCCATTTACCAGTGAAAGTAACATTTCCATCAGTCACTTCTTTACTATCTGCGTCGTAACCTTGGAAAACCCAATAACCTATTCCTTCAGGGACTGTAGGATAAGTATTTGATTCTGCATATAATTCCTTGCTTGGAGCACTAGCAGTTACCGTTTTTCCTGTTGCGTAGGTAGCAGTATCTTTTGGAGCAAGTTGTTTTAGTTCTTCTGGCAATTCTTTCCCTGTCGTATCGCTTTCGAATACGTATTCCACCTTATAGGTTGCTGAGGTTGGAGCAGCTGCTTCTTCAGCTACTACATTATGATGTCCAACCAATGTAGAAGGGACCACTGCAGCTCCTAATGCTAAAGTTGCTGTGATGCTGACTGTTTTTGCGATTAAAATATATTTCTTTTTAGAGTTGAAATCCATTTTACATTCCTCCTTTTTGAATCTGCTTACAAAATAGCATGATTAAGAAATAAAGGCAAATTATTTCCTTGAGAAAGCAATTTTTTCCATTTTGAAAAAATATTTTTTTATTTCAGAAAATATAAACCGAAACAAAAGTGGAAGAAATCCTATTTATATAGGTATTTATAATGATCTTCAATAGGAGTCAGAAGCGTGTTATACAAATGGCTCAGCAAAGGCCGGACATGAAATACAACGATCAAAACAGGCTGTTTGATATAGAAAATGTTGGAAATGATTTATGAAAAGAGGGCTTGTGAATAACAGTTCGAACATGTGGGGAAAGTGATAGTTTTATAGAATCTTATTTCAATGTTTGGCATCTTAATGGAAAACAGACCTGAGAACACCCTGATTGCGCTTTGTGCAGACCACTCAACGCCTTGCGAAAAAGGAGAACATAGTGGCGAGCCTGTGCCAATCGTCATCTCAGGACCTGGCATCCGCCGTGATAAAGTCGAACACTACGACGAAATCTCTTGTGCCGAAGGAGCCATCAACCGCATCAAAGGCCGCGAATTCGTCTGGACCCTACTCGACTATCTAGAAGTCGTGCCGAAACAGGGGAACTAAAAACAAAAATAAAACAAAATCAAAATCGAACAAAATGAGAAACCGAGGCAAGAGCCTCGGTTTTTCTTTAAAAAGGATTCTAATAAGAGATATTCTAATCAAGAAATGACTATAAAAAAGAATTAAAGAGAAATATACTGTAAATTAGTAGGGTTATTTTAATTAAAATATATAAAAATAGTATTGAAGTTAGAAGTAAATAAGATGTAAAATGAAGCCAGAAAGGTGATGATATTTTGCGTAATTTTTATAATAATATTCAAGAGAATTATTCTAAGCTAAATGAACTAGAAAAAGAAATCCTAGACTTTATAAAGAAAGAACTTTCTAGTAGAGATCATCTTTCTTTAAATGAAGTTTCTAAACAATTTTTTGTTTCACCAAATACAGTTGTTAGATTAGCAAAAAAAATGGGATATACAGGTTTTGTTCAATTAAGAGAAGGTATCATTCATTCAATTATGCCAAATCCGAACAACCAATCATTAAGTGTAGATAATCAATTAGTTCAAACAAAAAAATTAATTAAGAATGAAACAATAGATGAGATTATAACATTGCTAGATACTAAGAAAGAAATTCTATTTTATGCGCATGGATTATCAAAATATCCATGTGACATAGCAGCAGATAAATTAAGAATTCTTGGGAAGAATGCAAGTGTTTATAATGAAAGACATTTAATGTTACATTCAGCAGTTCATTCGAATAAAGATACTTTAATTTTCCTAGTTTCAATGAGTGGTCAAACAAAAAATATTGTTGAGTGTGCAAATGTAGCTAGTGTAAATGGAGCAACTAAGATTTCAATTACGGGACTATCACAAAACCCAATTGAAAAAATATCTGATTTAAGTGTGTTTGTAGATTATCAAAAACAGGTATTTGAAGGGATGGACATCTCTTCTCGATTCTCAATTTCTTATTTCTTTGAGGTGTTGATAGCTAAATACCTTGATAAATTAAATAATGTGTAAAAATACACGGTGATGTGTTATTTTACAATACTTGTGTAGCTTTGGCGGATACGCCAAAGCTTATTGTTTTTTTGAAAACGGATTCTATAATAAAAGTATAAAGCACATGTGTTAAATAATTTTATTGAGGAGTCTTTATTATGTTAAATAAATCTGTAAATGTTGTAATCGTCGGTGGTGGGTCTACTTGGTCACCTGGAATTTTGAAAGCGTTGACGAAACATTTAGATATTTTTAAAATTAACGAACTTAAATTGTATGATATTGATGAAAAACGTCAAGAAAAGATTGGAGAATTCGGAAAGATTCTTTTTAGAGAAGAAGCACCAGAAGTTAAGTTCTCATACACAACTGATCCAGAAATTGCATTTGAAAATGTAGATTTTGTCCTTTGTCAAATGAGAACGGGCGGCTATCCAATGAGAGAAAAGGATGAAAAAATCCCATTATCACAAGAGTTAATTGGACAAGAAACTTGTGGGCCTGGTGGTTTTGCATATGGACTACGTTCAATTAGAGATATGATTGAACTTGTAAGTATTGTTCGTAGAAAATCACCAGAAGCTTGGATTATTAATTATACAAATCCAGCTGCGATTGTTGCAGTAGCTTTGAACAAAGTGTTCCCAGACGACCATAAAATTCTCAATATTTGTGATCAACCAGTAAATCTTTTAAGATCATTCGGAAGACTTATTCAAGTTGACTATAATCGTTTTGAACCAAAATATTTTGGATTAAATCATTTTGGCTGGTTTACTCACGTGTATGACAAAATTACTGGTGAAGACTATCTTCCATTGATTAAGAAGACTACCTTAGAAAAAGGCTTCTTACCAGTAGATGCGGAACAACGTGACCAATCATGGTTAGATACTTATGGAATGGTTGAAACAATGGTAAGAGATTTCCCTGATTATCTACCAAATACTTATTTGCAATACTATTTGTATCCAGATTATAAAATCACAAAATTGGATCCAAATTATACTCGAGCAAACGAAGTAATGGACGGACGTGAAAAGAGAGTCTTTGAAGAATGTGATCGTATTATTAAAAATAATAGTGCTAAGGATTCTCATATTGTTCATAATGATGCCCATGGAGATATGATTGTTGAATGTGCGGCCTCTATCTTAAATAACACAAGGGATACATTTATTATTATGACACCTAATAACGGTATTGTTTCTAATTTACCTGAAGATGTCATGATTGAAGTACCAGCATTATTAGGTGTCAATGGAGTAGAACCATTTGCGGTTGGTAAAATTGGTACATTCTATAAAGGATTAATTGAATCTCAATACGCATATGAAAAATTAGCAGTAGAAGCATACCTTGAAGGTAGTTATGAAAAAGCATTACAAGCCTTAACATTGAATAGATTAGTAGTAGATGCTAAGCGTGCTCGTAAGGTGTTAGATAGTCTTATTGAGGCCAACTCAGAATATTGGCCTGAACTCAAATGATGAATAGGAGAAGAAAATATGAAATCAGGAAATAGAATTCTAACTTCTTTCCAAAAATTTGGGAAAGTATTGATGGCACCTGTTCTATTGTTACCTATTGCGGGGATCTTAGTGGGAATTGGGAGTGCATTTTCAAACCCAAATTTGATAAAAACAATTCCATTATTAGGAAATCCATTTCTTACGGCTTTATTTAAATTAACAAAAGATCTTGGGAATGTGATTAATAACAATATTCCAATTATCTTTGCAATATCAATTGCTTATGGCTTTGCCAAAAAGGAAAAAGCAACAGCTGCTATTTCAGGTTTTATTGCGTACATGGGAATGAATACCATACTGGGATCATTTCTTATTTTGAATGGGACAATTAATCCAGGAAAATTACTAACGGGTCAGAAAATGATTCTTGGAATTACTACATTAGACACAGGGGTATTTGGCGGTATTTTAATTGGGTTAATAGTTTCAGCATTACACAATAAATATTATAAAATTGAACTTCCAGCAGTTCTTTCTATTTTTAATGGGACGAGATTTGTGCCAGCCGTTAGTTTAATTGTGAGTGGGTTTGTAGGAATTGTATTAGCCTTCATTTTCCCACCTGTACAATTATTCTTAAATAGTGCAGCTGACTTTATCGCAAAAACTGGTGCAATTGGATCATTTGTTTATGGTCTAGCGGAAAGACTTTTACTACCTTTTGGACTTCATCACTTTATTTACTTACCATTCTTCTTTACTTCTCTTGGAGGGGTCAAGGATATTGGAGGACAAGTATATGAAGGTGCTGTAAATATTCAAAATGCAATTTTAAATACACCAAATGCGATGTACGATATTGATGTAAGTAAATATCTAATGAATGGGAAAGTTATCTTTGCCATGTTTGGTTTGGCAGGAGCTGCATTTGCAATTTATAAGACTGCAAGACCTGAAAATAAAAAGAAGATTGCATCACTAATGATTGCAAGCACCATTCCTTGTGTAATTATGGGGATATCAGAACCTTTAGAATATAGTTTCTTATTCGTAGCTCCATTATTATTTGGCTTCCATGCTGTATTCTCAGGATTAGCATATGTCATCACATATCTTGTTAATTTTAATGTTTCTGGTTCAGCAACTTTTGGAGGGCCATTGCTATCCTTCATATTTAATGGGATTTTAGGAGCAGATAAAGGGTCAAATTGGACTTGGATTTTAATATTAGGACCAATTTACTTTGTATTATACTACTTTGTATTCTCATTCCTTATTAAGAAGTTTAACTATTTAACTCCAGGAAGAGAAACAGAGAAAATTGAAGAAGTTCAAGAAAAGAATGATAGTAGTTTTAACTTAAAATTAGTCGAAGCCCTCGGAGGAGAAGATAATATTTCAGCAGTAGATGCTTGCTTTACTCGACTAAGAGTAACTTTAAAAGATAATGCCAAAGTTAAAAGTGATTCGTACTTTAGTGAAGCGTTGAATGCTAAAGGAGTAGTTCATGTTGATAATGGTATTCAAATTATCTATGGTGCAAAAGCTTCAATCTATAAAACGGAATTAAGAGAGTATTTAAATATTGAATGATTATAATACTTGTTTTTTAGCAAGATGGAGATAACCGAGGATCCACCTCGGTTATTTTCATTTCTAAAATAGTAACATATAATAATTTATATTTTTTGAAAAAAACTTTTTTTAAAACGCTTGCAAAAATAAAATAGAGATGCTATGATGTGCTTAACAAAAAGACATGTAACTGGTAAAGCAGGCAGGATCTTATACAATAAACCATTTCGTTTATTTGTGTTGGATTCTGTCTGCTTTTTTGTTACCCCAAATCCAAAGGAGGAAAAACCATGAATTACAAAGAGTTAGCGAGTTCCATCATTTCGCTAGTAGGAGGCAAAGAAAACATTGCGCATTTGGAGCACTGCTCCACACGTTTACGTTTCTCACTAGTGGATGACAAAAAAGCACAAGCCGATAAAATCAAAGCCCTCCAAGGTGTGTTAAACGTTATCGAAGGAAAACAACAATTCCAAGTGGTTATTGGGAATGAAGTTGTAGAAGTATACGAGGAAGTTGAAAAATTAGTTGATGGAAGTTTTGCAACGACACAAGCCCCTAAGAAAGCTTTCAACTGGAAAGATGCAGGAAGCTATTTATTAGACTTCATCGTGGGAGTCTTCCAACCATTAGTGCCAGCTATGGCCGGTGGTGGGATTCTCAAATCGTTGATGACACTATGTGCTTCTTTTGGATGGATTGATAAAGCAGGGAGTACCTACCAAATCTTTACACTGATTGGGGATGCGCCTTTATACTTCTTACCGCTACTTGTTGCGATTACTACTGCGCGTAAATTAAAAGCGAATCAATTAGTAGCCATGTCCGTTGTCGGGGCATTGTTATTACCAAACATGTTAGCGCTACTAGGTAAATCAGCTGATATATTTGGGGTAGGATTACAAAATATTGCGTATCCATATCAAGTATTCCCAGCGATTCTAACAGTTATCGTATATGCCTTCTTAGAAAAACAATTAACAAAAGTAACGCCTAAAGCCATTCGTATCTTCTTTGTTCCAATGGTGAGCATGTTAGTGACTGTGCCACTTTCTTTACTCATTTTAGGGCCTCTTGGATATAACGTAGGGACCCTTTTTGCGACCGTCGTTTTATTCTTGTTCGAAAAAGTCGGATGGGTAGCTGTAGGTTTATTAGCAGCTGTTTTACCATTCATGGTTTCAACTGGGATGCACAAAGCAATGATTCCTTATGCTGTGGCAACGATGGGTGAATTGAAGAAAGAAGCACTCTATATGCCTGCTTCTTTGGCACATAATATTGCTGAAAGTGGAGCTACTTTTGCCGTAGCGTTAAAAACAAAAGACCAAACCTTAAAAGCAACAGCGCTTTCTGCAGGGATTTCAGCCTTCTGCGGTATTACCGAACCTGCTCTATATGGGGTCACTTTATTACACAAAAAAGTTCTTGCTAGTGTTGTTTTAGGCTCTCTTGTAAGTGGTTTGTACTTAGGGTATGCAGTTGTTGAAGCATACGTATTAGTAGGGCCAGGTTTCCCTGCAATGTCCATGTTCGTATCCGAAACCATTGCTGATAACTTCTTTAAAGCCTGCATCGGGTTTGCGATTTCATTTGTGGTATCATTTGTGTTGGCATTCGTACTTTATAAGGACGAAGTGAAAGAAGAAGTAGAGGAGGAAGCTCCAGTAACTTCTGAAGACCTAAATGCATTTGCAACTGGGAAAGTTGTCGCTTTAGACCAAGTTCCAGACGAAGTATTCTCTTCGAAAGTCTTAGGAGAAGGCGTAGCGATTCAATCTGTCGATGGAAAATTATTAGCACCTGCCAATGGTAGCGTTGAAATGGTGTATCAAACCAAGCATGCACTCGGATTTAAAACAGACTTAGGAAATGAAATTTTGTTCCATATTGGAATTGATACCGTAAAACTAGAAGGGAAATTCTTCGATGTAAAAGTCAAAGAAGGAGATGCTGTAGACCGCGGTACCGTCCTAGTAGAGTTCGACCAAGAAGCCATTAAAGAAGCAGGATTCAATCCGATTGTGATTGCCATCTTTACAAACCGTACCAATGAAAAAGTAGACTTTGAGGTTGTTGGAGAAGCAACTCCAGAAGTGAAACTAGCAACTTTAGTATAAGAGAGGAGTCAGATGATGAGCTTTCCAAAAGGATTTTTATGGGGTGGCGCAGTTGCAGCCAACCAAGTAGAAGGAGCGTTTAATGTTGGAGGGAAAGGATTATCCGTTGCCGACGTTGCGACTTTCAAAAAAGATTTAAGCGTTGAAGACTATGCAGGGCATAATCATGTCTCAACAGAAAAAATTCAATACGCTATGGACCATTTGACGGATGATGAGTTTCCAAAACGTCGCGGAATCGACTTCTATCATCACTATAAAGAAGACATCGCGCTCTTTGGAGAAATAGGCTTCAAAGCATTCCGGATGTCGATTGCTTGGAGCCGTATCTTCCCAACCGGCGAGGAAGAGGAACCAAATGAAGAAGGCCTTGCGTTTTATGACAATGTCTTCAAAGAATTAAAAAAACACAACATCGAACCCATCGTGACACTGTCGCACTATGAAATGCCATTAGCACTCGCCGTTAAGTACAATGGATGGGTGGATCGTAAGGTAATCGACTGCTTTGTGAAATTCAGTAAAGTCTGCTTCGAGCGCTATAAAGACTATGTAAAATACTGGTTAACCTTCAATGAGATTGACAGTATCGTTCGTCATCCATTTACAACAGCGGGGATTATTCCAGATCGTTGCCCAGAAGGAAAAGAATTGGAAGTCATTTATCAAGGGCTTCACCACCAATTTGTGGCAAGTGCACTCGTAACAAAACTGTGTCACGAAATCATTCCGGGAAGCCAAATGGGATGTATGTTAACGAAATTAACGTGCTATCCAAACACATGTAAACCAGAAGATGTGGAAAAAACATTAAAACGCAACTTGGATAACTACTTCTTTGCGGATGTACAAGTCTTCGGTAAATATCCTCCGCTTATCTTAAAACGATTCGAGCATGAAGGGATTCATATCGAGATGTTGCCAGGGGATTTAGAAATCTTAGCAGAGAATACCGTGGATTTTGTGTCGTTCAGTTACTATATGTCACTAACAGAGGCTGTCCGTACAAATCAAGAAACCACCGCTGGGAATACCGTGATGGGGGTTAAAAATCCATACTTACCTTCAACAGAATGGGGTTGGCAAATCGACCCATTAGGGCTTAAAATATCATTAATCGAACTCTATGACCGTTACAACAAACCATTATTGATTGTTGAAAACGGAATGGGCACAAAAGATGTCTTAACCGAAGACGGCAAAGTGCACGATGAATATCGTATTGAATACTTCAAGAGTCACTTTAAAGCGATGGAAGCAGCTATCGAAGAAGGTGTTGAATTATTCGGATATACGAGTTGGGCACCAATTGACTTAGTGAGCGCATCGACTTCTCAAATGTCGAAACGCTACGGCTTCATCTATGTGGACCAGGACGACTTCGGTAACGGGACGTTAAAACGCTATAAGAAAGATTCGTTTGACTGGTATAAAGAAGTTATTGCTACAAACGGAGAAAATTTACACTAAAGATAGAAAGGGGTCGCCATGTATCAGATTAAGAAGGTACTCAATTCGAGTGTCGTACTCGTAGAAGACGACACGAATGCAGAATTCGTCTTGCTTGGAAAAGGGATTGGATTCGGCAAGAAGCCAGGACAA
Organism: Granulicatella sp.; assembly: GCF_057274575.1. Classification (NCBI taxonomy): domain Bacteria; kingdom Bacillati; phylum Bacillota; class Bacilli; order Lactobacillales; family Carnobacteriaceae; genus Granulicatella; species Granulicatella sp. The sequence goes on from NZ_DBHISP010000006.1 coordinate 15,478, forward strand.
GAAGTCGGCGAAGAAGCTGTATCGCAAGTCTTCATTCCTGTCGATGATGCGAAAATTCAAGAGTTCGTCCATTCAATTGGTACCGTAGACCCCGCGTATATCGATATCGTGAACCAGTTGATTAAGAAAGCAGAAGAACAGCTGCAATTGAAATTAACGCCAACGAGTTACTTCGCATTAGTCGATCACTTGCAGTTTGCCGTTGTTCGGTACCATGACCAACTGATGTTCACGAATAAAGTCTTCTGGGAAATCAAGACCTATTATCGCCAAGAATATCAACTCGGCGAACTCGGAGTGAAGCTGTTAAACGAGCAATTTGCAATTGACATTCCAGAAGAAGAAGCAGCTAATATTGCCTTTCACTTTATCAATGCGCAAATGAACGCGAAGTCCTTCAAGGGGATGGAAGCTGCGAAGCTGATTAGCTCTATCGTCAATCTCGTAGGCTATAGCTTAGGAGTGGACCTTGTTCATCAGAATATCCATCACACAAGGCTTGTGACTCATATTAAATTCTTTGTCGAACGATACTTCCAAGATCAAATGCTCGATTCCAACGATACCGAGATGTTCGAATACGTGGCTAACCGCTATCCAAAAGCTTTGGTGGTCGCTTATCAAGTGAACGAGTTCGTGAAGAAGAAATACCAAAAACCAATGACGAATGATGAATTGCTTTATCTAGCGATTCATTTTAATCGAATAGTGCAATAGGAAAACCAGGACGAGAGTCCTGGTTTTTTGTTGCGCAAAAGGCCGATTTTCTGACAAAAATATGCAAATTTACGGCAAATCAGACAAAAAAATTAAAAATAAATTTTCTATAGAAAGCAAGAATAATTCCTATAAATGAACATTTCGAATATATAAATCATAAATTCTTATATAAAATTCGATGTAATAATTAAAATTAAATAGGATGGTTTCCTTCAAAAGGATAATGAAAATTATTGCTAGGCAAAGTGTACCATTCTTTATTTAATAAGGCTCCTGCTAAGAAGAAGGGAGGTTGAGAGCTCAAATTTACAACTAATATTATATATTTTTAAGAGACGATATTTAGTATTTGAATAGAGTTTTTTGCATGGAAAATAGCGATTCATAAAAGCAAAAAGTAGCATATATGCTACAGTAGCAAATATGCTACAATGAAGAAAATGGAGGTGTTCAAATTGGGCAAGAAATTTAAGATTACAATGAACATGGCAAGGCAGCTAGAAAACTACGAATATAACGAAATGATTCGACTTGCTGCAGTATTAAAAATCTTGCAAGACGATGGAGTGACTCCAGAAGTATTAGAACATTGGGGATTCCAGAGAGAAGGAGAGTGGTACTTAAGAATTCCATTATCAGACGTTAAAGAGGGGGTGGATGGCAGTGACTTCTTCTTTGAACAAAGTATTCACGATGTTATCTTCAAAGTATCCTAACTTCGAGAAGGATTTGTTAAATGAAGTAACACTTCAAAAAGTTGCGTTAAGTATTATTAAAATGCGCCTTGAACAAGGACTGAACCAAGATCAGTGTGCAGAGAAGAATGGAATTGTACGAACTGTACTGAATAGAGCCGAAAGTGGTCATCATAATCCAACGATTCTAAGTCTCGTAGAACTTGCAAGGCAAAATGGATATGAAGTTGGGATTAAGATGGATAAAAAGAATTTTTAACAGTTAAACTTTTACTGATTTAGATAACAAAAAATAACAATAGGTGTCGGTAAATTAGATATAGGCGTAATAATAAGCAATAAAAAAAGCACCGAATCGGTGCACACCACTATGTGGCTGGGTACGGACTAAGCCTTATTTTAACTTGCTGTGTTGATTTGAATGGTTTCAACAATGTTATTTTACTACAAACCTATTAAAATGTAAACGGTTTTATGATAAAATTATTTTGCAAGTTATTAAATTTAGGAGGGTGTTTTATGAATAAACCATATTCAATTGGGTTGGACATCGGAACAAATAGTGTTGGTTGGGCGGTTATAACAGATGACTATAAAGTTCCGTCGAAGAAAATGAAAGTGGAAGGGAATTCTAATAAAGACTACATAAAAAGAAATTTATTGGGAACCTTAGAATTTGATGCAGGAAATACTGCGAAATATACACGACAACAGAGGGGGTTAGGCCGTAGAATAGATAGAAGAAATAATAGAATTACTTATTTAAGAGATATTTTTGATGAGGAAGTACGCAGAATTGACCCTAATTTTTTTGCGAGATTAGATGAATCTTTTAAGGTACCGGAAGATAAAGTTTTTAGTAAATATTCATTGTTTGGTAACAAAAAAGAAGATATGGCATTTCATAGTAAATATAAAACTATTTACCATTTGAGAAAAAAACTTTCAGATAGCGATGAAAAAGAGGATATCAGGCTAGTTTATCTTGCTTTAGCTCATATTATTAAATATCGTGGGCACTTCTTATTTGAACAAATAGACCCCAAAAATGTTAATTTAAAAGAAAATTTTTCTGTCTTTGTAAGTGGTTACAATGATATATTTGAGGATGATCAAGATGGCACTGTGGATGTTGATAGTATTTTAACTGAAAAGTTGAGTAGATCAAAAAAAGTTGAAAGAGTATTAGGGTTATACCCAGAAGTAAAGAAAAATTCATTGTTTGCGAAGTTCATAAATTTGGTGGTTGGAAATAAAGTAAATTTCCAGAAGGACTTTGAACTCGAAAATGAATGTAAACTTCAAATTTCCGAGGATACATTCAATGAGGATTTGGATGCGTTACAAGGTTTGATTCCGGACGAGTACTTTGAGGTATTTTATGCTGCAAAAGCAGTATACGACAGTATGTTGTTATCAACAATCGTGAAAGATATTTCAGATACAAATGCACTGCTATCAACCTCAATGATTCGTAGATATGAAGAACACCATGAAGATTTGAAAACGTTGAAATTACTTATCAAAAATAATTCAAAGCTAAATTATAATGAATTCTTTAATGATGAATCAAAAGACTATTATGCAGGATATATCAACGGGAAAACATCGGAAGCTAATTTTTATAGTAACACTAAGACGTTGTTGGAGAATATTGAAGGAGCTGAGTGGATTCTCGAGAAGATTGAAAGAGAGGATTTCTTACGGAAGCAAAGAACATATGATAATGGAGCAATTCCTCATCAATTTCATCTTGAAGAATTAAAGGCGATTATTGAAAAACAAAAGAAATACTATCCATTCTTGGAGGAAAATTCTAAAAAAATTGAATCAATTTTAACTTTTAGAATACCTTATTTTGTCGGCCCTCTTTCAAATGGGAACAGTCGATTTGGATGGGTAGTTAGAAAGGGTAATGAGAAGATTAGACCATGGAATTGGGAAAATTATGTTGATAAAGTTGCTACTGCAGAGCAATTTATTATAAGAATGACAAATCGTTGTACTTATTTTCCTGATGAAAAAGTATTACCTAAGCATAGCTTATTATATGAAAAATTCATAGTGTTTAATGAATTAACTAAAATTCGATATGTTTTAGAAAATAATGCTCATTATGCTGTAAGTGCAGAGATGAAAAGAAATATTTTTGAGAAACTATTTAAGAAATATAGAACGGTTACTGAAAAACAATTATTATCCTTCTTTGATAAAGAATATCCGAATTTTCATATTGTAAAGGTTCTTGGCTTAGATAAAAAGAACAAGAATTTTAATAGTTCGTATGGAACATACCATGACTTGAAGAAAATAATGCCGAGAGAGTACCTTGATGATCCAAAAAATGAACAGGAAATTGAGGAAATTATATCAATTCTCACGCTCTTTCAGGATCGAGAAATCATTCGCGAAAGACTTTCTAATTATGGAGATAGTTTATCGAAAGAAGTTTTGATAAAGTTGGAGCGAAGACATTACAAAGGTTGGGGGAGATTATCTAAGAAATTACTCTGTGGAATTAGAGATAGACAAACTCAAAAAAATATTATGGAATTCCTTGAGGATGATGGATATACAAATCGTAATTTGATGCAACTAATCAACGATAAAAATCTTTCGTTTGCAAACCAAATAACCCTTGAAAATAGTGTTGACATAGATAGTAGTCTAGAAGAGTTAGTTAAGGATATTCCTGGTAGTCCTGCTATTAGAAAAGGCATTTATCAGAGCGTAAAGATTGTGGAAGAAATCTGTAGGGTGATGGGTTATGCTCCTGACAGTATAGTAATTGAGATGGCAAAAGGACCTGAAACAACCGCAAAAGGAGAAGCTCGTTCGTCAAAACGATTGGATAAATTAGAGGAAGCTTTCAAAGATTTTAAGGGTGATCAAAAGGTAGAGTTACCCACAGAAAATAAAACGTTAGCGAATAACCGTTTGTATCTGTACTATCTTCAAAACGGAAAGGATATGTATACAGGAGAAGATTTAGATATTGGGAATCTTTCAAATTATGATATTGATCATATTATTCCACAAAGTTTTATGAAAGATGATTCTTTTGACAATATAGTCTTGACTAGCTCTAAAAATAATAGAGGTAAATCCGATAATGTTCCAAGTAATCAAGTAGTACAAAGAATGAGAGTTTTTTGGAAACAACTTTTAAATGCAGGATTGATTTCCGAAAGGAAATTTTATAATTTAACTAAAGGAAAACTTACAGCGAAAGACAAAGCAGGATTTATTCGTAGACAATTGGTAGAAACCCGTCAAATTACCAAACATGTTGCTCGTTTATTGGACGCACACTTCAACGTTAGAAGAGATGATAATGACAAAGTAATTCGTGATGTTAACATCGTTCTACTAAAGTCAAACTTAGTAACACAGTTTAGAGAAGATTTTGGATTATATAAGATTCGTGAAATTAACGGATTTCATCACGCGCACGATGCATATTTGAATGCAGTTGTTTCAAAAGCAATATTACGGAAATACCCAAAACTATCTTCAGAATTTGTCTATGGTGATTATCAAGTTTATGATATCTTTGATTTAATTGCGAAAAATAAAGATACTCAAAAATATGGAAAAGCTACAGCAAAATACTTTTTCTACTCTAACTTGTTGAACTTCTTTAAGACAGAGATTAAGTTGGCCAATGGTCAACTAATTAAACGCCCTAAGGTTGAGATTTGTAATGAGACAGGTGAGATTGTTTGGAATAAAAGAATGGATTTAGAGACAGTTAGAAAAGTGTTATCATTACCACAAGTTAATGTAGTTAAAAAAACAGAAATTCAAACACATGGCATAACAAAGGGAAAACAAAAAGGTTTGTTCAACGCTAATTTATCTCCTAAACCTGCGCCTAATAGTACAGATAACTTAATTCCTGCTAAACGTGATCTTGACCCTAGAAAATATGGAGGGTATAGTGGGATTTCAAATTCTTACGCTATTCTTGTACACGCGATTATTGAAAAAGGAAAACGTAAAAAAATGACGGAAGTTATTGAGTTTCAAGGTATTTCAATTATGGAAAAAGAAGAATTTGAAAAAGATGAGATTGCTTTTTTATTGAATAAAGGCTATAAGGAAATAAAATCAATATTGAAATTACCTAAATATTCTTTATTCGAACTGAAAAATGGATCAAGAAGAATGTTGGCAAGTATTTTATCAACAAACAACAAAAGAGGAGAAATTCATAAAGGAAATCAATTATGGTTACCTGAAAAGTATATAAAATTATTGTATCACGCGAAAAATATAAACAATAAAGAAAATACGAAACATAGAGAATATGTTGAAGGACATGTTAATGAACTCAAAGAACTAGTTTACTTTGTATTAGATTTTAATTCTCGTTTTGTGGAGGCTAAGAAAAACGGAGAGCTAATACTGAACGAACTACAGAATTGGGATGAGAAAGATGTTGATAAATTAGTAGAAAGTATAATCGCTCCAGGAAAAGAATCTAAAAAAGGAATATTTGAACTTACTGCTGCAGGGAGTGCTTCCGATTTTGATTTCTTAGATAAGAAAATACCAAGATATAGAGAGTATTCCCCATCAGCTCTTTTAGATGCAGTACTGATTCGTCAATCCATCACAGGGTTATACGAAACTCGTATTGATCTAAGTAAGCTGGGTGAAGAATAATGGGATGGCGAACGATTGTTGTTAATCAACACTCGAAGTTGTCTTATAAAAATAATCACTTGATATACAAAGATTCATCTCAGACAGAAATGATTCATCTGTCCGAGATTGATATATTGTTGCTCGAAACGACGGACATCGTTTTATCAACTATGTTGATAAAACGTTTGTCGGATGAAAATATTCTTGTGATTTTTTGTGATGATAAAAGATTACCTGTTGCACAATTGATGCCTTATTATGGGAAACATGACTCTAGTCTTCAGTTTTCTAAACAAATTGAATGGACTGAGGAGGTTAAGGGTGTTGTTTGGACAGAAATTATTTCCCAAAAAATTTTTAATCAAGCAGTATTTTTATACGAAGCTGGATTAGATAAGAAATCTGAGTCGTTAACAAGATTATATGAGGAATTACAGATATTTGATCCTACAAATAGAGAAGGTCATGCTGCTAGAATATACTTTAATGCATTATTTGGTAATAATTTTAATAGAGAAAAATCAAATGATATTAATGCAGGACTAGATTACGGTTATTCTTTATTGTTGAGTATGTTTGCAAGAGAAATAGTTGCAACTGGATGTGTGACGCAATTAGGACTGAAACATTCTAATCAATTTAATCCTTTCAATTTTGCAAGTGATATTATGGAACCTTTTAGACCCATTATTGATCGTATTGTATACGAAAATAGGGGTTGTGAGTTTAATAAAATCAAAAGCAAATTGTTCCAAATTTTTATTAATAATTATGAGTATTCAGGAAAAGAAATGTTTCTTTCAAATATAATTTCTGACTATACTAAGAAAATTGTTAAAGCATTAAATAATGAGGGAGAAGGAGTTCCTGTGTTTAGGATATGAGTTATCGTTTTATGAGAATGATTATTATGTTTGATATGCCTACGGATACTTTGGAAGATAAGAAAGCATATCGTAAATTCAGAAAGTTTTTGCTATCTGAAGGTTTTTTGATGCATCAATATTCGGTATATAGCAGATTACTATTAAATGGAAATGCAAATTCACTATTGATAGATAGGTTGCAAGCTAATAATCCTAAAAAAGGAAATATCACTATATTGACAGTAACTGAGAAACAATTTGCACGAATGATTTATCTTCATGGAGAGAAGAATAATAGTATTGCGAATACAGATAGTCGTCTGGTATTTTTAGGAGAAGATTACAGTGAAGGAAGTTAGGTTAAATCTGCCAATATTTGATGAGTCTATTGGGATTAAAGGGTTTACAGTATTAGTTATTGAAAATCGAGCAGTATTAACACAACTTGTTCAATGGTTATATTGTTATGATGAATCAAGTGATTTAAAACTTTATGATTCGAAAATCAAATCCTTAAAAACTTCTGAAATAATGGTTGTTTCTGATTTGTTGGGATTTACTATTAATAGTTCGGCGGTAGTGAAGGCAATTCAATCAGATTTGTTGGATCAATTCAATGATAATATTGAATTGAAAAGTGAGTTGGAACAGGTATTAGTTCGAGCTACAAACCTTATTGGGTCGCAGTGTATAGAAAATGAACTGAATTTGACGTATACTGAACTCAGTGTTGAAAAAATCATATCAGCGCTAGATGTTCGTGTAGATACAGTTGCGAATACACTGTTTGAACAAATATTTGAGATTCTACAAATATTTAGATATCTTGTAAAGAAAAAATTACTGATATTTGTCAATATTGCCTCTTATTTCAAAGAAGAAGAAATAGATGAAATTAAGGAATTTATAGAGTTAAATCAAATTAATGTACTATTTATCGAACCGAGACGAGTTTTTTCTTATGATCAGTATGTCTTTGACGAAGATTTTATTATGCTAAGAGAATTATAAACAATTAAAAATCATTCAAATCAGTAGTCTGGCTGAGATGAGCAGCGCGATTACGAAACCTTCTACGAGGTTTTAGAGCTGTGTTGATTTGAATGGTTACAAAACGGAGAATATGACGATTACCGCCAACTATTAGTTTTAGAGCTGTGTTGATTTGAATGGTTACAAAACTCGAACGTGTGGACGGGCAATGGATCCGTAGTTTTAGAGCTGTGTTGATTTGAATGGTTACAAAACGGGATGTTGTGAATACTATAAGAATCATGAGTTTTAGAGCTGTGTTGATTTGAATGGTTACAAAACAAATTTGATTGGCAAAAAGCACACGGAAGAGTTTTAGAGCTGTGTTGATTTGAATGGTTACAAAACTGTCTACTTCCTGTTATTCGCCATAACAATGTTTTAGAGCTGTGTTGATTTGAATGGTTACAAAACAAGAAAAAATTCCTTTCAGGAATTTTTTAAGTTTTAGAGCTGTGTTGATTTGAATGGTTACAAAACGGAGTAATCGGTGCAGTGTACGAAACTGCAGTTTTAGAGCTGTGTTGATTTGAATGGTTACAAAACTACAGTTCTCGCCCTCTAACCCGTAAAGCTGTTTTAGAGCTGTGTTGATTTGAATGGTTACAAAACCTAATAAGAAATTAGAACAAGAAATAAATGGTTTTAGAGCTGTGTTGATTTGAATGGTTACAAAACTATAATACCTACGAAACGAATTGTAATTAAGTTTTAGAGCTGTGTTGATTTGAATGGTTACAAAACCGCAACAATTCGTGATGAGGCTAAAGTGTAGTTTTAGAGCTGTGTTGATTTGAATGGTTACAAAACGAAAAAGTAAATTTAACTCTCATAGCAGACGTTTTAGAGCTGTGTTGATTTGAATGGTTACAAAACGAAACGTGAATTTGAAATTTTGAAAAGATAGTTTTAGAGCTGTGTTGATTTGAATGGTTACAAAACTTCGGTAAGGCTATTGACTACGCTAAAGAGTTTTAGAGCTGTGTTGATTTGAATGGTTACAAAACAGTTCTTTGTTTTGGAAAGCTAGACAATATGTTTTAGAGCTGTGTTGATTTGAATGGTTACAAAACAGGGTTAAAGAGTAAAAGACTTATCTCATTGTTTTAGAGCTGTGTTGATTTGAATGGTTACAAAACCCAAATCATGGCAGACGAAAACTTAACAATGTTTTAGAGCTGTGTTGATTTGAATGGTTACAAAACTCATTGATAGCCCAATACACAAACAAGCCGGTTTTAGAGCTGTGTTGATTTGAATGGTTACAAAACTCTTCTTTACTTCTTTATTTATTTTCGTAGGTTTTAGAGCTGTGTTGATTTGAATGGTTACAAAACTCAATTATTAGAGTTTTGGACACTCCACAAGTTTTAGAGCTGTGTTGATTTGAATGGTTACAAAACTCTTCTTTACTTCTTTATTTATTTTCGTAGGTTTTAGAGCTGTGTTGATTTGAATGGTTACAAAACTGCAGCAGTTTTGATTGCGGTATATATCTAGTTTTAGAGCTGTGTTGATTTGAATGGTTACAAAACTTTAGGCATGTTCCTCACCCGTTGCATTTAGTTTTAGAGCTGTGTTGATTTGAATGGTTACAAAACTGGTAAGTTGTTCGAGTCTTATACTCACTTGTTTTAGAGCTGTGTTGATTTGAATGGTTACAAAACAAGGAGCAATTAAAAATGAAACATTCAAGAGTTTTAGAGCTGTGTTGATTTGAATGGTTACAAAACATAGTAATAGTCAATTATTACAAGAAAAAGAGTTTTAGAGCTGTGTTGATTTGAATGGTTACAAAACACTCTTTCACTCAATTTCAAATGTTTTGTTAGTTTTAGAGCTGTGTTGATTTGAATGGTTACAAAACGAATATGGATACGGAACACCAGCAGGACACGTTTTAGAGCTGTGTTGATTTGAATGGTTACAAAACTCCAATGGTTATTCTCTCTCAACTATCTCGGTTTTAGAGCTGTGTTGATTTGAATGGTTACAAAACTGGCTAGGAATAAAAAAGAAACGGAGCAGAGTTTTAGAGCTGTGTTGATTTGAATGGTTACAAAACTTGAAGTATCAGGTTTTTTCTCAGCAGAGAGTTTTAGAGCTGTGTTGATTTGAATGGTTACAAAACCAAAGAGTTACAACTGGAAGATGTCGAAAGGTTTTAGATCTGTGTTGATTTGAATGGTTAAAAAAATGTATACAATAGCGTAGCTCTGTTAGTGTTTTAATTTTGTTCTAATCGATCTTTTTCAAATCAAAAGTATCTGACTTATGTAGATTAAATTTAATATAGGGAAGTGAGATAGATGAATGGTTTTTGTTTGCTGATACCTTTATTAATCATTCGATTTGGATGGTTATCCATTTTGAATAAACAAGCAGTTCAGCGGGCAGGATATTTTGCTCCTGTTCAAGCGGGAGAGGTTCTTCCTTTTTATATTTATCAAGTTTCTAATGTTGTTTTATTTTTATATTTTTTAGGCACTTCTTTATTGACACAATCTGGTATATTATTTGTAATATTGCTGTGTTTTCAAATTTCAGCTCATTGGATTATTCTTTCAGAAGAACTATGGTGTATAGAAAAATTTGGGGATTCTTACAAAGAATATATGGCAAAAGTTCCTCGCTATCTTTAGAGGGATCCTTTCCCACCTATGCTATAATAAGCATGAATAGAGTAGGCTTTCATGATTGGAGGGGAAGAGGATGAAGGGAAGGCAATTATTCGCATCAGCGCTGTGTGTATTGGCGCTGGCAGCATGCAACAAAAAGCCTGAGGAGACGGTCACGACTACTGTTGCACCGACTACCGTTCAATCGACGACGGTGCAAGAAGTGCAGGAGTCGTATTTTGAACAGTTGCATTTAGCGTATAATCTAGTGGCCAAGGATGCTGATGCCAAGTCTGGATTGCAAGCCGCTCAAGAGGAGAGCCAGAAGCTGATCACCGCTCATCCAAGAGACAAGGCCATGATCGAGAAGCACTATAAGGACTTGGAACGTCTCATTCAGCATCATTCAAGCGGATTTGCCAAATTTATGCAAGAGTGGAACCAAAGAAGAGACCAGCACTACGAACCGCTTCAAGAAGCGCAGGATTTAACAGCGGCGAAGGTGAACGGCGAGGCTACCTCTTGGAATATGATGGGGAAGGTCACCTCGAATGACTATCAGATTCTCATCGTGGATGCTTATATCGATAATACCAACCAGCAGGCGTATCTCTTTGGCTACAAGGGGGATGAACCGATTTTCTTACACGCCCCTTCTGTGACGCGAGATACGCTGAGGGATACGAACTTTGAAGAAGTGGAGAATGCGGATCTCCGGGCAGGATTCCTCAACAATGTTACTTGGAAGAAGGAAGCGCCCCAAAGTAACCCATCGATTGCGGATGTGATGGCCATTTACGCGCGTAAGAAGGGCGAAGTCTATGAGCGCACAAGTCCAGCGACTCAGCGGATGTTCTATGATTTAGCCGTTCCAGACCAGCTCTTCCATTATGCGACGGTTGCTGGAATGAAGGCGAAGTTTATATGGGGAGAACTCACATTTAAACAAGGCGACGTCCCTTATGAAATCGTGGAGTGCTATGTGTCCGAATCCGGAACGACGGTGATGGTGTTTGCCAAAGTCGGCAATGGCAAAGTGATTTTAATCGGGCAAACAGCACCAGAGACGGTGAAGAACGCGGATGGAACGATCAAGTCGAGCACCGTGAACCTCCAGCCGTACAATAGCGAAACATTATCCCGCGCAACGTGGTAAGACAGGAGAAGTAGAATGACAGAAGTACAACAACTCGAACAATTAATGAATGAGATGCTGCCGGGATTGCAGCTGTTTGCTAGAGATATTAACCTCACGCCGGAAGAAGCAGCGAAGTTCAAGGTGGGGCAGATTGTCCGTAACGCAGCCTTTACCGATGCGACGAGTCGCGTTGGGGGCATGGTGACGACGCACCGTTTCAGCATCCTCTCCAACCATCTCTTTGACCTGTCGAAGGCGGAGCACGGCACCAACTGGGGGCTACATGTGGCCAACCGCGACAGCCACTTTAAGGTGCTGGACATTTACGAGCATGAAGGCAAGACGCAGATTCTGCTCTTGCATTTGCCGGACGATTATCGTTGGAAATGGATGGAGCATGTGAATCTGGATCTGCCGGTGGACATCGTGGCTGATAGCAGGGAGCGATTCGCCTCCAAGGCCCACGCCGAACCGATCCCAGAGGTGACAAGGCCCGAGTGGCTTGACCGATGCGGTTTTGCGCCAGGACTGGACATCAAAGGCGAACTCTTCCCAAATGAAATCCCAATTGCGTCTCAGATGCAAAAAGTAAAAGATGCCTCTTTCCGTAGCTTCTACCATCAACTCGTCTACGTTCGCTGTGCATCGCTCATCGAAGACGTGATGCCAGAAGTAGCTAAGGCGGGTGACACAGGGCTTGTCCTTTACGGATATATCGATGAAGAGGCTGGCGTGTCGTTCCAACCGCTATGGATTGCTAAAGAGGGGGAGTCGACGCTAGACATGCGCCTTATCTCCGAAGAGACGATGTACCTCATTCGTCTAGCAAACCTTGATGGCTGCGAGTTCTGTTCGATGAAATGGATTGAAGTTGATCCGTATATTGTAGACCGTGCAAGACGCGTCATTGCGGAAGTTTATGACACAAAGAGCAAAGAAAAAGAAGAAACACGAACCTTCCAAGGCCTCGACCGATTCCGTCACCGCGAACATCCCGATGACTTTGGCGTAGCTGTCTACTACGAAGACAAGAGCAAGGACCCCGAACGCTTGTGGGTGCGCATTTCACGCGTGGAAGGTAATCAATGCTTTGGCACACTCTTAATGGACTCCAAGCATCCAGACGGATCAAAAGAAGGCGAGGAGATTATGTTCCGCGTCCTTCAGAACGAAAAAGGCGAGCTCGAAGTGGTGTCGGTTCAAAAATAATAAAAAAAAAGACAAGATAACCCTCGGTATCTTCATAGTGTTGATGGTAAGGCACCGGGCCAAGCCTAAGTCTTGGCTCCTACCAAGCTTCAAACTGAGAGCAAACACAATTTAATGTGTGCTGAAACTTTAACGCAGTAGACAAATGAATTCCTCTTCACTGTCAAGCAGTTCAAGGAATTCTATTTGTCCTTGCGGGGGTAAGACTACGAAGAAACAAGTTTCTTCTGTCTTACTCCCATTGGTTGCTCTTCTTACCATTCACACTATAGAACCGAGGGCCTTTTGCCTTTTTTAAACGATCACACCTTCTTCGTGTATGAGAGAAATCACACCTTTTATTTACCTTGAATGGAACGTGTCTTGACATTAAAGAGATTTATGGTGTATTAAAGGAGCAAGAGAAGTAGATACCTCAAATCACTAAAACCAGAAAGAGCATTGGATGTGGAAAATCCAATGATCTTTTTTTGTTTGTACTAATGCGCTCCATCCGCGACTTCCGCGATATAGAAGCTTGGGGCGTAGCCAATCTCTTCGGTGTAGACTTTGGCAATGTTGGCTTCAAACTTGTCAATATGGTCCTTATGCACGAGAGCGATGGCACAACCGCCAAATCCTGCGCCTGTCATACGAGCACCAAGGACGCCACTTTGTTCCCAAGCGGTATGTACGAGCGTATCGAGTTCCTTTCCAGTGACCTCGTAATCAAGTTCGGTCGAGAGGTGACTTTCGTTCATGAGACGTCCAAAGTGGGCGAGATCGCCTTCTTTTAAGACACGAGTCGCAAGCACCGTCCGTTCATTTTCGCTCACGGCATGGCGAGCACGTTTGACGAAGAGCTCGCTGGATAGGTGATGCTTCACTGCATCGAACTGATCGATAGTGAGTTCTCCCAGGCTATCGATAGATACATGCTCTTGTAGCTCCTTCAAGGCAATCCGCGTTTCGGCAAAGCGTTCGTTGTATTTCGAATCGGCCAGTTCGCGTCGTTTATTCGTGTTCATAATGACAATGCGATAGTCGCCAAGTTTCACTGGAACGAGTTCATACTCCAGCGTAGCACAGTCGAGGAAGATAGCGTGGTCCTTCTTGCCCATCCCCACAGCGAACTGGTCCATGATGCCGGAATTCACACCAATGAAGTCATTTTCCACCCGTTTCCCAACCTTCACGAGGGAAAGCGTGTCGATATCCAGGCTGTAGACCTTGCGAGCGATGACGCCCACGAGCAGCTCGAAGGAGGCTGACGATGAGAGGCCCGATCCGTTTGGGATGTTTCCGTAAAATGCGATGTCCATGCCGTGTGGAAAAGCAAACTCAAGATTCTCCAAGTACACGAAAACGCCCTTGACATAGTTCGCCCACGAGTCACTGCCCCTGTAAGCCAGGTCGGTCATATCGAGCTCGCGCATACCATCCTTCGGAAAATTGTCCGAATAGAGACGGAGCTTCTTGTCCGACCGTGGCTTCACCCACGCGTAAGTCCCCAGCGTAATCGCGCAAGGAAAAACGTGCCCGCCATTATAGTCGGTATGTTCCCCAATTAAATTCACGCGCCCCGGAGCAAAGAAACTCTCCTCAGGCTCCGTGCCGTATACCTCCACAAACGTCTGTCTTAATTGATCTGTAATTTGTCCCATCTCATCACCGCTTTCTATTTAGTTACCTTCATTATACGACAAATTCTTCGTAAAAAAAGAGGTGTTTTGGATTTCCCGAAAGAAAGCCAACAACACCTAAAAATCTTCCAGCAGCCCTCTCTTCATGGCGTCACCTTTTGCCCAAGCCCTTGCAGACTATTGCGCAAGATTAGTAGGAGCGCTAACAGCACATAGAAGAGCGAGCCGATGCGGTTTGTTGAGAGGGCGATGATGACCCCATCCCATTGCCAACGCCGAGTGCAAATCCCACAATCAGGTCAAAGATGGCTGCAGTCGTCCAACAGCCGCCAGCGCATCCTGCCCAAGGGACCTCCCTACAATCATAATATCGGCAGTGTTATAGAGTTGCTGGAATATATTTGAAATAATCATTGGAATTGCAAATGTAATAATGGACCGCAAAATCGGTCCGTCTGTTAAGTGAATAGCGGTCTTTTTCATAAGGGAAGTTATACTCGCATATTTGGAGAAATTCAAGAAGATTCTTTGTATAAATTTCCTTTTTTGTAGACTTCATTTTTTGAAAATCGAGAAGGAATTTCGCTTGAAAGAGAACATACGTTCGTGTTATAACTAAGGTAGTTCAAACAGATTTGGTGCTAAAAGAGAAAAAACTCAACAACAATCGCCTTAGAAACGTTGCTACAGAGAGGTTTATAGGGGTTTCGTGCAAAATTAATCGTTTCACCGCAAGAGTATCGTAAGAAGGGAGGCGTGTTCGATGACTCTGATTGACTACAGTTTGGAACCAAGAAGCGACATTGCGTTTATCGATATGAAGTCGTTCTATGCCAGTGTCGAGTGCATCGCCAGAGGACTCCATCCGCTCAAGGCCTCGCTCTGTGTGATGAGTCGCGCGGATAATTGTAAAGGGCTCATTCTGGCGTGTTCTCCCGTCTTCAAGAAAGTCTTCGGGCGCAAAAATGTCGGTCGGACCTACGATTTGCCGTTTGATATTCATACGCGTCGCTTTTCCTATTATAAGGCCGAGCGTCAAGGGCTTCCAACGGATGCGGCCTTCGTGCGTTTCATCGAGGCCTGGGCGAGAGCGACCGTCATTGTCCCGCCAAGAATGTCCGAGTATATCCGGATTAATATGCAGATTCAGCGCATTTTGCAAAATTTTGCCACGACGAGTGAGATTTATCCGTATTCCATCGATGAAGGCTTTGTCGACTTGACGACTTCTTTGAATTATTTCTTCCCGGATCCGACACTTTCCAGAAAGGAGAAATTAGACCTCTTGTCCGCGCAAATTCAGCGGGCGATTTGGAAGGAGACGGGGCTTTATTCGACGGTGGGGATGTCTAATGCGAATCCGCTCCTTGCTAAACTCGCGCTGGATAATGAAGCTAAGAACGCGAAGAATATGCGTGCCAACTGGTCGTACGAGGACGTGGAAACGAAGGTCTGGGGAATCGAGAAGATGACGGATTTTTGGGGGATTGGCAGTCGCATGGAAAAGCGGCTCAATCAGCTCAAGATTTACACGATTAAGGAATTGGCGCAGGCGGATGCGGATCTATTGAAGAAGCATTTGGGAATTATGGGCGTGGAGCTGTGGTTTCATGCGAATGGCATTGATGAGAGCAATGTCCATCATCCCTATAAGGTCAAATCACACGGCATCGGGAACTCGCAAATTTTGCCGAAAGATTACCGTCAAAAGGGTGATATCGAGTTGATTTTAAGAGAAATGGCCGAGCAAGTAGCCGTTCGCCTGCGCAGAGTCCGCAAGAAGACGACTTGTGTATCGATTCATGTGGGGTACTCCAGAACGGAGGAGAAAAAATCGATTCAAGCGCAACGAAAAATCGACCCAACGAATCAAACCAAGCCTCTGACGGAGGTGGTATTAGACTTGTTTCGCCAGAAGTATACGAGTGGCGCGGTCCGTCGGGTAGGGATTTCCTATCAAGGGCTCGTAGATGAGGCGATTACGGTATTTTCATTGTTCGATGATTATGAGCAGGTCGAAAAGGAAGAAAAATTGCAAAAGGCCGTCGATATAATTCGTGACGAATTCGGCTTTACCTCGATTTTGAAGGCGAACTCTCTATTGGAATCCTCCCGCGTGAAGGCGAGAAGTCAGCTCGTCGGAGGGCATTCGGCAGGAGGGTTAGATGGATTGACATGAATATGCGTATGTATTTACCGTATAAAGCAACCAGAGAATACACAGACCGTGGCATGGCGAAGTGGCAAGGCTTCTTCTTGTCCGAACATACGAGTGAAATCGCCAAAGAGAAGCGGATGGAGCATTACACAAGTCGTCTCACGAAAGAGGAAAAATGGACGCTCCTCACACAACTCTACGTTCACCAGCAACTGGCGTGTTTTCGCATGAAGAAGAAGGAAGGGCATGAAATGGTGATCGGTGTGCCTATAGAATTGGGCGATGAAGCAGTCTACGTGGAGTCTCAGACAGAAGCAAGGTGGCTTCCTATCAGTGGCCTCCAGGAACTCTATTTAGTCGAGACAGAAGAGGAAGCAGTAGAGTAGGAAGTCCTCATTTTTACAAAGAAGTGGTATAATAAGGTACTTTGAGAAGTGATGAGAGTGACAGATAGAAGGTAGAAGAGGATATGAAGACAAATGAATTTGGACAAGTGATTGGGGAAGCTGTTCCTGGGTTTACTCCAGGGGGACTTCCAACGGCGACGTGATTATGTTCCGCGTCCTTCAGAATGAAAAAGGCGAGCTCGAAGTTGTGTTCGTTCAAAAATAGTACAAAAAAAGACAAGATAACCAAAGGCTTCCTTTTGCCTTTTGGATGTCTTCATAGTAAAGGGAATAACTGTACCGGCAAGAGCCAAGGTCTCTTTGCCTACCGAACTTCAAAGGGCGTCAAGTTGATACACTCAACTGACGCCCTAATTCATTTCGGTTACACCTGTTATTTCCATTACTATAGAATCCAAAAGGTCCCGGAAGCCTTATTTCGTGACTATTTTCGTAAGGTTGAACTACGCAATCATCGAGACTCGCATTTTCCTTCTTTCATAAAAAGCACCGGCTATTTTAAGTTATTCTATGCACTAGTAGTTCATTTTAGAGCACTCCGCAATGTAAAGAAAAACTGAAAAGAGACAAAAATCCCTCGGTTCTATAGTGTGAATAGGGAGTAAGACAGAAGAAACTTGTTTCTTCGTAGTCTTACCCCCGCAAGGACAAATAGAATTCCTTGAACCGCTTGAGCGTGAAGAGGAATTCATTTGTCAACTGCGTCATAGTTTCATCACACATCAAATGGTGTTCTTCCTCATTTTGAAGCTTGGTCCGGTGTCCTTACCATCAACACTATGAAGATACCGAGGGACTAATTTTGTCTCTTTTCTAAATATCACATTATAGTTTAACGCAGAGCGTAGCGATATAGTCATTCCCATAATGGGATAATCGATTTCTTTGATCACACGATTCATAAAAATCAATCATCGCGAGGCCATTCTTGAGTTGCCCTCTAATCTGCGTTTCTAAGGTATGGCTAAATTCATATCCATATTCTGGATTGATGGTGATTTTGCCTTCCTTTTCAAGCTCTTTTGAATTAAAAGGGAGTGAAAACTGTAACAGTAATTCCTCATCGGGTTGGTCCCATACAATGTCAGCGTCATACATGTATATCCATGGGTTCATAAATCCGACCATTAACAAGCCACCCTTTTTCAATACGCGAGCGGCTTCTTTATACATGTTTTCTAAATCTTCTATATATACATTTGAAACTGGATTAAAAACAATATCAAACGTTTCATCTTCAAATGGAAATGGTTTTGTCAGATCGCCTTGAACGGTAGTGATGGTTAAACCTTCTCGTTTAGCCACCATTTCATCTCTTTGTAATTGTGATGTGGAAAAATCCATGATGGTAACATCATACCCTTTTGCAGCAAAAACGGGACCCTGCTGTCCGCCGCCGCAAGCTAACCCTAATATCTTTTTTCCGTTGGCTTTTTCAAACCATTCTTGAGGAACTTTTTTTCCAACCGTTAATGCAACTGAAATGGGATGTTTTCTCATTTCTTCTAATTTTTCATGTGTTACTGGCTCAGTATAGGTATTTTTTACATTATTCCATCGATCTTGATTACATTTGATATAATTGTTCATCTCTTGCCACCGCTTTCTGTATTCTCAGGTTCATTATACTATTGATAGGAAAAGTAGGGAAGTGTCTCCTGCGCCAAAGTTTCATCAAACATCCAATTGTGTTCCTCCTCAGTTTGAAGCTTGGTCGGATTGAGATTTTAGCTCAGTCCGGTATCCCAAAGGGATCTTAAGATTAAGGAATCCACTATCCACGGTTCTTGCGCCAGTTTACTTAAAAGAAGCATAAATGAAATAGAGGGCTTCCTGGGACCTCGCGGATTCTATAGTAATGGAAATAACGAGTGTAATCGAAATGAATTAGGGCGTCAGTTGGTGTTACCAACATGACGCCCTTTGAAGTTCGATAGGCAAAGAGACCTCGGCTCTTGCCGGTACAGTTATTTCCATTACTATGAAGATATCCGCGAAGGTCCATAGAAGCCCTTGGCTTTAAAAAATTTCATGCCTTACTTCTTTAATGAGCGGATGACGCAAGAAGGCGTAGGAAAGATAGATGGCCATCAGGCACCAAATAATCGGCTCTGCAAAAATCACCCCAAGATAGCCCGCCTGCGGAATCACAAACACCACGAAAAGCACCTTCCCTGCCAGCTCGATAAAACTCGACACGAGTGGCGTCACCTTTTGTCCAAGCCCTTGCAGACTATTTCGTAAAATCAGAAGAAGCGCTAACGGCACATAGAAGAGCGAGCCGATGCGATTATACAGCGCGGCATTATCCAGTAGAAGCGGGTCGCTCGATCCAGAGACGAGTTCGTTTAGGAATGGACTCGCAAAGAATAAAATGATGCAGACCAGAATCGCCCATCCAAACGCTAGCAGACTGCCTTGACGAATTCCTTTGGCAATCCGGTGCACTTTGTTGGCTCCGAAGTTTTGTGAAGTGAAGGTCGTCATTGCCGCTGCAATCGCCGCAAATGGCAAGGTCGAGAACGCGAAAATCCGTCTGGCAGAAGTTTGCGCACTGATGATGACCGGTCCAAGCGCGTTGATGGAGGACTGGAGCATTACAGATCCTAGTGAGACGATGGATGACATGAGTCCCATGGCTAATCCTTGGCTGATGAGATCTAGATACAGTTCATCATCGCGGACAAAATCACTTTTGGCCGGAATGAGGAAGCTGGCGCGTTTTTTGATATAGATAAAGCAGAGAACGGCCGATATGCCCTGAGCAATAATCGTCGCAATCGCCGCAGCTTCAACGCCCATGTTGAACGTTGTAATGAGTAAAATATCGAGGAAGATATTCGCCACCGCTGAAAAAATCAAGAAGTAAAGGGCAGCCTGACTATCTCCAACGGCGCGGAGCAACCCCGCGCATAAATTATACGCAAACGTCACCGCAATCCCGAGCACGATGATCGAGATATACGCATAGGACTGGTCGATAATACTAGCGGGTGTTCCAAGAAACTCGAGCAGCGGATACATCCCGAACGTTCCCCCAAGAGCTACGAGGAGACTGAGAACGGCCCCAATGACGATGGTGGCCGAGACGGCACGTTTCAAGAGGCGATGGTTATTGGCTCCGTAGTAACGTGCGATGATGACGCCCATCCCATTGCCGACGCCGAGTGCGAATCCGACAATCAGTTCAAAGATGGCTGCGGTCGCCCCAACAGCCGCCAGCGCATCCTGCCCAAGGAACCTCCCTACAATCATAATATCGGCAGTGTTATAGAGTTGCTGGAATATATTTGAAATAACAATGGGAATTGCAAACGTAATAATGGACCGCAAAATCGGCCCGTCTGTTAAGTTAATGGCGGTCTTTTTCATAAGGGAAATTATACTCGCACGCTTGGGGAAATTCAAGAACGTTCCTTGTAAAAATTCGCTTTTGGAGGAACTTTATTGTGGTGAAAATCGAGAAAGGATTTCGCTTGAGAAAGGACGTATAGGCTTGTCGTGGGTAAAGGGGGTCAAACAGACCAATCGCGAAGAGGGTTCTTCTTAGCTTCAAAGAATAGATGAAGTTTTAGAAATGAATCAATCATAGATAGAGGTAACGAAACGCAATTCGCTATACCAAAAATATAAAGAATGGAAAAGCAGGGACGACCAGAATCAGTTTCGAAATGAAATAAGGAAAGAAATGAAAAGAGATACCCAGTATTCCTTATACCTCTGCTTAAATGACTTCTATTGACTTGCTAACGATGGAAAAGACGATGTTTAAGCAGTTGTTAAAAAAATAGGGTGAAGTGACGAAACTTCTTAGGTTTGTAGTTGACTTTCTATACATTTGATTATACTATGAAAAAAAGTTGGAAGAGAGTATTCTTTCTGAGGTAGTTTTATATATACAAAAATATGGAAGCATCCTATTCTATGACTTGGATAGGGTGTTTTTACATTAAAGGAGTAAGTAATGAAATTCTTTAAACAATTTGGCTGGATTATGTTTGTAACCTGCTTAGGTGAAATTTTAAAATATCTCTTGCCGTTTCCTATTCCAGCAAGTATCTATGGACTAGTATTAATGATGCTATTTTTAATGACGGGATTCATCAAACTCGATCGTGTGTATCAAGCGGGGACTTTCTTAATTGAGATTATGGCTCTGATGTTTATTCCTGCAGCTGTAGGAATTATTGAATCTTGGGCCCAATTACAAAGAATTATTTTACCCGTATCCATCATTACGGTGATTACAACAGTTATGGTTATGGTTGTTTCCGGAAAAGTAACACAGTTCATTTTAGAAAGGGAGGAAGACCATGAATCAACTAGCCATTAATTCAGCAACGATTGGAATTGTTATTAGTATTCTAGGGTTTGAAATTGGTGTATTCCTTCGAGATCGCTATAAATGGCCTATTTTTAATCCATTGTTGGTGGCGATTGTATTCGTAATTATCGTTTTAAATGTATTCCGTATTGACTACGCTAGTTATTATGCAAGTGCAGATAATTTAAGTTACTTCTTAACACCAGCAACCGTCTGTTTAGCGATTCCTTTATATCAGCAGTTAGAGTTATTAAAGAAACATAAGAAAGCAATTTTCTTCGGAGTTTTATCAGGAGTTCTAACAAGTCTTTGTACAGTGTGGCTACTTTCTTACATTTTTCAATTGACACATGAAGAGTATGTTACGCTTCTTCCAAAATCAATTACGACAGCCATCGGAATGGGACTATCTCAAGAAACCGGCGGATATGTGACGATTACAGTTGCAGTGATTATTATTACAGGAGTTCTAGGAAATATGTTTTGCGAGGGGATATGTAAGATTGCCAATATTACGCACCCAGTTGCTAAGGGGATTGCAATTGGAACTTCTTCTCATGCGATTGGGACAGCAAGAGCGATGCAAATTGGTGAGATTGAAGGAGCGATGAGCAGTCTATCTATCGTTATATCAGGAATTATCACATTAGTCGGAACCCAAATTTTTCTAGGTTTTTTATAACTTTAAAATGAGATGCTTGTGTTTAATGATTCCTTCTATATTAATAGAAGTGTATCGTCTTGAAATTAGTTGCAAATCAGATACTCCTCTAATTTTTATGACTAATTAAAAAAGATTGTATATTTTATGATATTGTGTTTTTTTTATTCTAAAATGATGAAAAAAATGTTATAATTGTTTAGATAAACAAGGAAAGGAGAAAAAAATGACGATTAAGACAATTTTTATTAAAATTCTAGAATTCTTTAAGTCGTTAGGGTTAGTGAGCCAAATAGGGATTACGTTGGGCTTCTCAATGGCAATGCTTGCTGGTGTATACGTTCTTTCTCAAGAGATGAGCCCGTTACCAAAAGTAACACAAGTGGTGGAAGTACAAACGACTGATACAGTATCGTCAAATTCTCCAAGTAAATCTGAAAAATCTGAAAACAAAGCAGTGGCTCAGAAAGAGTCGGAAGCATCAACAACAGTAAGCACTACGGAGCTTCCAGTAACTACTGAAGAAAAGAAAGTAGTTCTTGAAAAACAAGAGCAAGAAACAGAAATAGTTGTCATTCCAAATAAGGAACCATTGACGACGGAAAAAGTGACGCCTCAAACAAGTGAGACGGAGATGAGCACTTCAACAGAAAAACCAACAGTTAAAATAGATGAGGGAGTGTCTACTTCTACAACAACTACGACTGAGGAAGTGACCACTTCTGCCCATCGTCTACTTCCGTTAGGAAATACGAATACGGAATTTAAAAATTATCATCATGCTGTACAATATATGAGAGAAAAACTGGATGAGACTTCAAAAGCCTTTGAACAAGGAAAGCAAGATTGGGTCTATTCAGGTAGAGTGTATAGTATTCCTTGGAGCAACGGCAATATTACCTTTACAGTGGATTTAATTCCAAAAGTAATGA
The DNA here is from genome assembly GCF_057274575.1 of Granulicatella sp. Classification (NCBI taxonomy): domain Bacteria; kingdom Bacillati; phylum Bacillota; class Bacilli; order Lactobacillales; family Carnobacteriaceae; genus Granulicatella; species Granulicatella sp. The sequence continues at coordinate 38,510 of NZ_DBHISP010000006.1, forward strand.
CACCACGCACACCAGATACAAGTGAGGTTTCTACAGAATCCAATCAAGGGATCAAGCCACGATTGCACTTTTTAAGATTTATCTTGCAAAGTGGGTTTTGAATGAGTTTACTAAAAATACTTAACTATGTTATTTTTATATTATATTTTACTAGGGGTGAATAATAGATGGAATCAAAAGGAAGAAGATGGTTAGGAATTATTATTTCGATTATCCTCATTATAGTTGTTGGGTACAATCGTTATAGAAGATATGAACAAAAACAAGAAAGAAGTAGAGTACAACAACAGCAAATTGAAAATGCAAAAGCTGTACAAGAAGCAACGAAAAAATTAGATGAGGATGCGAAAAATAAACTTAGTGAACAATTAAAGGATGCCGCTAAAAAAGCAGGGAATATTGCTAAAAGTGTTGAACAATTAAAGAATGCTGAAATGAATACAGAAATCAATGATGGATATAACATTGTTAAATTAGAGGGTAAATTTTTAATTGTTAAAGATAGCAATCTGGATCAAGCAGTTGAATTAGCAGGAGTAACAGATGCTTTCGTAATTCCAACGAATGATGAAGATCATCGCCAAAAATATAATGTTTTAGTGGTGAAAAAAGATAGTGAATGGCGTGTAGTGGATGAAACTAAAAAAGGAGAAGACGTCCTTGTATTAACAGGTGAAACCATTACAGAAACTACAAAATTTAGAGTGAAAGACAAAACTTTATATATTGAATAATAAAAATGAGACTGGGATTCTGCGTACATATCAGATTCCAGTCTCTTTTTTGTATAAGTTAAACGATTATTTTGGTTTTTGAGCAAGCATCGTTACAAAGCGCATACGGATACGATTTCCATGTTCATCCAACTTATGTAATTGCCCAAAGTCTTCATTATATTTATGGAAAGTCCAATCTTTGTAATACTCTTTGAGTTCACCAGCTGCAAAGGTCTTTGGAAAATTCACAGGACAAGGGGCATCTTCGGTAGACATCGCTGCGACAATGAGATTATATCCTCCAGGGGCCGTATGAGATTGCATATTTTCAATGACATCTGGGATACTATCGGGATTTAGAAACATCAAAACCACAGTGGAAATAATGGCGTTGTAAAGACCACCAGGGATATCTGCACTTTCAATATTATAAGGCTCCACGTGAATAGCTAGCCCTTCCTCCTCGGCAATTTGTTGGAGATGAGCTAAACTCATGGTTTGGATATCTAATGCGGTAACCTCAAAGCCTTTTTTGGCTAAATAGAGACTGTTTCTACCTTGGCCACTACCAAGGTCGAGGATGGGTCCTTTTTCAAATTTTGGAGCAGCTTCAATGACTTCCGAATGAGTTCTTGTTAAGTCGTATTTTTTTGAAAAATAGTCTTCTGGAGTACAGTAGAAAGTTAAATAGCAGCGCAAGTCGTCGCTAGCAGGAGAGACCCGGTGCCAAGCTTGAGGTTCAACAAAAGGGATGTCGGACTCTTTTGTAAACAGATGCTCAGAAAGCACACGCCCCTCTTCATCGAGTTCATAAAAGGTCAGGGCTCCTTCTAGAATGGTTAAACGCGCCCAAGTTCCAACTTTTGTATTATGCATTTTTTGAAAGGGTTCTGGTAAAGTACTAGCTGTCCAAATGGGCATTGTTTTATAAGGAATTAAATCGAGGCTCATAAAAAGTCTCCTTTCAGTAGTGATAGGATTATTGTACTAAAAAAAGAGGAGTTGAAAAACTAAAGAGATTTTTGTTATAACTAATAGCTATAGCTAGTGATAGAAAAGCGATAATTGACTAAGGTGCGAATTGTTGCTATCCTAGTTTCATGCTTATAACACACGGTGATGAGGAGAGTAGAAGTGAATCCTTTTTAGAGAGTCTCGGTTTGGTGGAAAGAGATATTGGTTGCAACTTTGAAGATGGCCTTTGAGTGTTAATTGTCGAATTGTTAGGCAATTACGGGAAAGCCCGATACAGCTTCTCGTTAAACAGTCATACTGTTTAACAGATGGAGATAGGATTTGTGAGAATGCTATGAACAAAGGTGGTAACACGGGAATTGAGCTCGTCCTTTGCTAACTTATGTTAGTAGGAGGGCGATTTTTGTTTGCTTAAAAGAAAGGAGAACACATGATTAAATTAGAAAATATTGATGTGACTTTTAAACAAGGCGCAAAAGTAATCAATGCAGTAAAAAATGTATCTTTAGATGTGGAATCAGGAGATATTTATGGAATTATCGGCTATAGTGGCGCTGGAAAAAGTACGCTAGTGAGAACCATTAATCTTCTTCAACGTCCTACAAAAGGGAATGTAGTGGTAAACGGTGTCGATTTACTACAGCTGAAACCGAAAGGACTACGTGAAGCTCGTAAAAAAATTGGAATGATTTTCCAACATTTCAATTTGATGAATACTTTATCCGTATTTGATAATGTGGCTTTTCCATTAAAAAAATCAGGGAAAACCAAATCAGAAATTGAAGAAAAAGTACTATCCTTATTAGAATTAGTAGGGTTAGAAGATAAGGTCAACAGTTATCCTCGTCAACTGTCTGGGGGACAAAAACAACGTGTCGCGATCGCAAGAGCGTTGGCCAATGACCCAGATGTATTGCTTTGTGATGAGGCAACAAGTGCGCTAGATCCTAAAACAACTTATTCAATTTTGGAATTACTGAAGAAAGTAAATGTTCAATTAGGCATTACAATTGTCATCATCACGCATGAGATGCAAGTTGTAAAAGAAATTTGTAATAAAGTAGCAGTTATGGAAGAGGGAGAAGTGATTGAACAAGGAAGCGTTCTTGAAATCTTTACAAATCCTGAACGTGACTTAACGAAAGACTTCATCGATACAGCTACTCATATTAACCAAGGAATTGAAACAGTGCTTTCGCATGAACAGTTATTAAATCTGAAAGAAGGCGACTACTTAGTGAAGATTTCATTTGTAGGAGCTTCGACGGGAGAACCATTAATCACAAAACTATCTACTCAATTCCAAGTGGCAGCCAACATCTTGTTTGCCAATGTTGAGATTATTCAAGAGACGCCAGTAGGAACGCTATTAGTGGGTCTCTCTGGAGAAAAATCAGGTATCGAAAATGCACTTTCTTATATCAAGGAACAAGGTGTTTCTGTTGATGTCCTAGAAGAATCAAAGGGAGGTGCTTAGGATGAATGTATTAGCACTGATAGATTTTCAATCATGGTTTCCAAATATTAATGCTAAAGTTTGGGAAGAAATTCAAAAAGCGACGATTGATACATTAATAATGGTAGGAATATCTGGTTTCATCGCTGGAGTTCTAGGGATTGCCTTAGGTGTGACATTAGTGGTGACACGTGAGGGGAATATTCTTGAAAACAAACTAGTGTATTTAATACTAGATAAAATCGTGAATGTATTCCGTTCGATACCATTTATTATTTTAGCGATGTTATTAATTCCGTTTACTCGCTTTATTATCGGAACAACCATTGGTATTCCGGGGGCAATCGTTCCTCTAGTAGTAGCAACAGTTCCGTTCTTCTCTCGTCAGGTGCAGCTAGCCTTAACCGAGGTAGATAAAGGGGTTATTGAAGCTAGCGTTGCGATGGGATGTACTCCACTTGAAATTATTTTCAGAGTGTACTTAAAAGAAGGTCTACCAAGTTTAATTCGTGCAGGGTCATTAACAATCATTAGTTTAATCGGATTAACGACTATGGCTGGAGCATTCGGTGCCGGTGGAATCGGGAACGTAGCTATTTCCAGAGGATATAATCGATTCCAAGGAGACGTTATCGTTGTATCGACACTTATCATGCTTATCGTAGTATTTATCTGCCAAGCAATTGGGGACTTCTTAGAAAAGAAAGCCACGAAATAAAAGGATGTGAGGAAAAGCGGTTAGAAACGAATCACTGGACCGAAACGCCGGAAGGAACGTGAAACGTTCTGCGGACGTTTCGGGAAGTGGACGTCGTTTCTGCTTTTCCGAACTCAACTACAAAGGATACAAGGGCGAACGCTCAGGGCCGAACCATTGGACTGATATGACGCAAGGGACTCGGAACGAGTCGTGCGGACATATCAGGAAATGGACGTCGGTCCTGTGAGCCCGAGTTCAACTACGGGATGTGACGAATCTCATCCAAAACAAAAACAAACTAACTCAAAAGGGGAAAATAAAATGAACATTAAAAAATTATTCGTAGCTGCAGTAGCAGCATTAACTTTAGCAGCATGTGGGGCTGCTCAATCATCTAACTCAGGAAGCAATGCATCTACAGAAGCAAAAAAAGAAGTAAAACAAGTCAAATTAGGGGTTAACGCTGGAAACCAGGAAGTTTGGAATGACGTTATTGCCCGCTTGAAAGAAAAAGAAGGTATTGCAGTAGAGTTAGTAGAATTTACTGACTATGTACAACCAAACCAAGCATTGGAAAATGGCGATGTTGATTTGAATGCTTTCCAAACAATCATTTATTTAGAGCGCTTCAACAAAGAGCAAGGCACACACATCAAACCAATTGGATATACAGTGATTGCGCCAATGGGTGTATACTCTAAGAAAATCAAAAACGTAAGTGAATTAAAAGATGGGGATACAATCGCAATTCCTGAAGATACTTCAAACAACTCACGTGCATTACGTTTACTACACGCTGCTGGTGTTATTAAATTAAAAGATCCAAGTAATACTCTAGCAACTAAAGATGATATCGTTGAAAATCCTAAGAACATTCAAATCAAAGAATTACCTGCTGGACAAACAGCTCGTGCATTAGATGATGTTGCGGCTTCATTAATCAATAACGGTTTTGCTGTTGAAGCGGGATTCCAACCAACAAAAGATGCTATCTTCATTGAAGAAATTACAGATTCTTCTAAACCTTACTACAACGTAATTGCGGTTAAAGAAGGAAACGAAAACAATGAAGTATACAAAAAAGTAGTGGAATACTACCAAACAGAACAAACCGCTAAGAAAATCGAAGAAGTGACCAAAGGTGCTAGCGTACCAGTTTGGACAAAAGCAAAATTAAACAACTAGGATACGAGGGCGAACGCTCAGGGCCGAACCATTGGACTGATATGCCGTAAGGGACTCGGAACGAGTCGTGCGGACGTTTCAGGAAACGCACGCCATTTCTGCGATGGCGAGCTCAACTACATAGGATGTGAGAAAAAGCGATAAGAGACGATGACGGTTCGAGATTTGCCGTAAGCGACTTGGAAAGTCGCGCGGACAAAGCGAGAAAGGCTTGAGTCTCTGCCTTTTCGAACTCAACTATTAAGTTGTGAGAAAAGCAAAATGTAAGTTATATCTTACATTTCGAAAAAAATAGAGTTAGAGAGGCGTGCTTAGCAGGCCTCTTTATTCAATGAAAGAAGGAGCATAAAATGAGTACTATTCAAGAAAAAGCATCTGAATTACAAGATTATCTTGTAAAAACAAGAAGATATCTACATGAGAATCCTGAGTCAAGTTTAAAAGAATATGAAACTGCAGCCTTTATACAAAAGGAACTTGATTCATTTGGCGTGCCGTTTGAAAAGGTTGGGGAGACAGGAACTTTAGCGATTATCAAAGGGGAGAAAGGGGAAGGGAAAACCGTATTACTTCGTGCTGATATTGATGCATTAGAACTTCCTGATTGCACGGGTAAACCATATGCTTCAAAACGACTAGGTTTGAATCATGCTTGTGGACATGATGCGCATACGGCTATGGGACTTGGAACAGCTAAATTATTGAACGACATCAAAGACACCTTTTCAGGAATTGTAAAAATTGCGTTTCAACCTGCCGAAGAAATTGGTGCAGGCGCAAAACAATTCGTGACATCAGGTCAAATCGATGATATGGATGAGTCATTTGCGATTCACGTAAATTCAGGATTGCCAGTTGGATCGTTTGCGGTGCAAGGTGGACCAGTGAATGCCTCATGTGATATTTTTAAAATTAAAATTACAGGGAAGAGTGCTCATGTAGGGCGCCCTCATTTAGGACATGATGCGCTTGTGACAGCAAGTGAAGTTGTGGTTGCCTTGCAAACAATCGTGGCTCGCGAAGTGAATCCAATTGACCGGGCTGTAGTTGGAATCGGTAAATTAAATGCAGGAACGCGCTATAATATCGTTGCTAACGATGCTGAAATAGAGGGAACGATTCGTGCATTTAGCCACGAAACACGTGCACATTTAAAAGAAGCTGTAACGCGTATTGCAAAAGGAATTGCTGAGCTCAACCGTTGTGAATTTGAAATTGAGTGGTATGATGCGGCAGCTCCAGTCATCAATACGCTAGAGTTAGCAGAAGAATTCCAAAAGGTGGTTTCAAAAGTAGAAGAAATTGATAACCTAATTACAAATTATGAATCATCCATGGGCGCCGATGACTTTGCAGATTACTTAGTGAATAAACCAGGTGTTTATGGCTTGCTTGGAAGCCAATCGGGCGAAGAAACAGCGTATGGACATCACCATGAAAAATTCGATATCGATGAGCGCGTATTAGCCTTGGGTGTTGAAATTGAAGTGAACTATTTCTTAAGTAGACTCGCTTAACTATTTTTGGATTACAGGGTATTACGAAGAAATCGGTACTCCAAATAAAATTATTACATACATTTCAGCTCCTATGACTTAAGTTAGAATAGTAAAAGGCGCTTCCTGCTTGCAGGAAGCGCCTCTGTTTTTTATTTAAAAGTTAATATTTAATAATTCATTTACTTCTGTATAAGCGGATTGAATTCGCTCCAGCGTTTCTTTATCCACGGTATGCTCTAAGGGTCCGCCTGGTATATAGTTCTCAGCAAGAAAGACTTGATAGTCATAGGCAGGACCGCCCATAAAACTGCGGTTGATTTCAGTACGTGAAACCCATGTTGGATGGGCTTTAACACTAGTAAGCGTTGTTTTACCATTTTCTTTTTCAATCGTAATGTCCATAATGACACCGCGTTCAGTCCAGATGTTTCCCAGGGTTTCGACGCGTTGGTTGGAAAGGAGGTTCCCCATCGAGTAGATGATGAATTTCTTTTCACCATCTTTTGTGATGGTTTCGGTCGGTTCAATAACGTGTGGGTGTCCGCCGAAAATGACATCGGCACCCCATTCAATCATTTGATGATACGTATCCACTTGTTCTTTTGTCGGATGAAGATGATATTCTTCTCCCATTTGGGGCAATACAATCGTAAAGTCTGCAATTTCTTCAGCGCGTTCGATAAGTTCCTTCACTTTTTGCATATTCAAATCGTATAAGTGATTGTTATATTCTTCATCGGTGAGGCTGGCTTCGATTCCGTTAAATCCATATGCAAATCCGAGAATAGCCACTTTAATCCCATTGACTTCTTTTACAAGAATACCTTCAGAAGGGTCGACTTTAACCCCGAAAATATCGAGGCCGTTTTTACGAAAAGCATTAGCTGTGTATTTCAATCCTTCGATGCCTGTATCGAGGATATGGTTATGGGCTAAATCGAGGACGTCGTATCCAGCGTCCTTAATACTTTGAATCACTTCTTCAGGAGCGTTGAAAATAGGATATCCTGCTAGAGGCTTGCTGGGATTAATCGTTCCTTCAAAATCCCCAATTGCAAGGTCTGCGCTAGATATGAGTGGAGTAATTTGTTCGTAGTCATTTTTAAAATCATATGATGTTCCATCAAACGCACTACCATAAACAATATCGTGATAAAGCATATCGCCACTTGCAGTAATGCGAGCAGTGTGTTTGTTGGTTTTGGCAGATTGAGGGAGATTCGAAGGAATGGTTGTATCTTGATTTTGTTTGGATGAAAGTTCTTCTGATTGAACGGTCTCTAAGCTTCCTTGCGCAGATGGACGTGCAAGGCAGCCTAGCGTAAGGGTTAATATAGATAAGATACAAATTCCGTAAAATTCGATTCGTTTAATTTTGTCTTGTTTTTTAGTATTTCTCATATTAATAATGCACCATCCTACTATTTACTTTATTATAATAAAAATAAAATCTGTTTAAAAGCTTCTTTTGGGATAAAAAACGAATATTTTTATTGTAATGTTTAGTGCCTTTTTAAAATAAAAATTAGTGTTTTTTGAACGAATGGTGGACACATCATTTTTCAGAAGAAAGATTACGGAAATGTTAAAAACAATAAAAGGTAGAAATTCAAAAAAGAATACGTTATAATAAGACCGTTAAAAATAAATGCTGTAAGCATCAAGGAGGAACTAAAACATGAGTCGTTTAGTAAGCATGACTGAAATGTTACAAAAAGCTAAAGAAGGTAAATACGCTGTTGGTCAATTCAACATCAACAACTTAGAATGGACACAAGCAGTATTAACAGCAGCTCAAGAAGCTAACTCACCAATTATCTTAGGTGTGTCTGAAGGCGCTGGTAAATACATGGGTGGACCAAAAGTTGTTTCAGCTATGGTAAATGCGTTATTAGATTCAATGGACATCACTGTTCCAGTAGCATTACACTTAGATCACGGTTCTTCAGTAGAAGTATGTAAACAATACATCGATGCTGGATTCAGCTCAGTAATGTTTGACCACTCTCACTTCCCAATCGATGAAAACATCGCATTAACTAAAGAAGTTGTAGCGTATGCACATCCAAAAGGAGCTTCAGTAGAAGCTGAAGTAGGTACTGTAGGTGGTACTGAAGATGGCGTAACTGGAGGAATTAACTACGCTGATTTAAACGAATGTGTACGTATGGTTAAAGAAGCTAAAATTGATGCATTAGCAGCAGCTTTAGGTTCAGTTCACGGAACTTACTCAGGCGAACCAGTTTTAGGTTTCGATGAAATGTTAGCAATCTCAGAAGCTACAGGTGCTCCATTAGTATTACACGGTGGATCAGGTATTCCAGAATACCAAATCAAAAAAGCAATCGAACGTGGACATGCTAAAATTAACGTTAACACTGAATTACAACAACAATGGACAGCAGCAGTTCGTGCTAAATTAAATGCAGATGCTGGTGTTTATGACCCACGTAAAGTTATCAAACCTGGTTTCGATGCTATCGTTAAAGTAACAAAAGAAACAATGGATATCTTTGGTTCAACAGGAAAAGCTTAATTTTCTATAATAAAAAAATATTGAGGCGGGAGAAATCCCGCCTTTTTTTAATTTAAAATGAATTGTACGATTTAAAAAGCCACTATTTTCTCAATGGAAAGTTTCGATAATTGAATAGGAAATCTCTTGACGCTAAAGTGAAGAAATGATATTCTATTAGAGGTGCTTTTATACCTGATTCCTGATAAGTAATCAAATCAGTCGTGCTGACTGGTAAGAAGGCCATTTTATAAGACAGTGATGTCTTTTAATTTTTAACAAAAAATGGTCCGCCCGGAAGTGTGGACCAAGAAGAACCCGTTAGGGAAGGAGGAAGAGCTTAATGCCAACTATTAACCAATTAGTCCGTAAACCTCGTAAATCAGCAGTTGAGAAATCAGCTTCTCCAGCGTTAGGTAAAGGCTATAACAGTTTCAAAAAATCACAAACGAATACAAACTCTCCACAAAAACGTGGTGTATGTACTCGTGTAGGTACTATGACACCTAAAAAACCTAACTCAGCGTTACGTAAATATGCCCGTGTACGTTTATCTAACTTAATCGAAGTAACTGCGTACATTCCAGGTATCGGTCACAACTTACAAGAACACAGCGTTGTATTAATCCGCGGTGGACGTGTAAAAGACTTACCAGGGGTACGTTACCATATCATTCGTGGTGCTTTAGACACTGCAGGAGTTAACAACCGTATGCAAGGTCGTTCTAAATACGGTACTAAACGTCCTAAAAACAAATAATAAATAAACACTCATTAAATGAAAGGAGGATTATAAATGCCTCGTAAAGGTCCTGTCGCAAAACGTGATGTTTTACCTGATCCAATTTATAATTCAAAATTAGTTACTCGTTTAATCAACCGTTTAATGGTAGATGGAAAACGTGGTAAAGCTGCAACAATCTTATATAACGCATTTGATATCGTTAAAGAAAAAACTGGAAACGATCCAATGGAAGTTTTCGAACAAGCAATGAAAAACATTATGCCTGTTCTTGAAGTTAAAGCTCGCCGTGTAGGGGGTTCTAACTATCAAGTTCCTGTGGAAGTTCGTCCAGACCGTCGTACTACATTAGGTTTACGTTGGTTAGTAAACTACTCACGTCTACGTGGTGAAGATACTATGGAAGTTCGTTTAGCAAAAGAAATTATGGATGCTGCGAACAACACAGGTGCTTCTGTTAAGAAACGTGAAGACACACATAAAATGGCTGAAGCGAACAAAGCGTTTGCTCACTATCGTTGGTAAGATTAAAAAGGTTTTCCAACCTTTTTGGTCTCGCTTATTGTTAGAAATATAGAAAGAGGTGTAGAACGAAGATGGCAAAAAGAGAATTCTCTCTTGAAAATACTCGTAATATCGGTATCATGGCCCACATCGATGCAGGTAAAACTACAACGACTGAGCGTGTACTTTATTACACTGGTAAAATCCACAAGATTGGTGAAACTCACGAAGGAGCTTCTCAAATGGACTGGATGGAACAAGAACAAGAACGTGGTATCACTATTACATCAGCTGCTACAACAGCACAATGGAAAGGCCACCGTATCAACATCATCGACACTCCAGGGCACGTGGACTTCACAGTTGAAGTAGAACGTTCTCTACGTGTATTAGATGGTGCAGTAGCTGTACTTGATGCGCAATCTGGGGTAGAACCTCAAACAGAAACTGTATGGCGTCAAGCTACAACATACGGAGTTCCACGTATCGTATTTGCAAACAAAATGGATAAAATCGGTGCTGACTTCTTATACTCAGTAGGTACAATCCATGATCGTTTACAAGCAAATGCACACCCAATTCAATTACCAATCGGAGCTGAAGACAACTTCACTGGTATCATTGACTTAATCAAAATGAAAGCTGAAATCTATACAAATGACTTAGGTACAGATATCCAAGAAACAGATATCCCTGAAGATTTACAAGACTTAGCTGAAGAATGGCGTGAAAAATTAGTGGAAGCTGTTGCTGAAACTGACGAAGAATTAATGGAACGCTATTTAGAAGGTGACGAAATTTCAGAAGCTGAATTAAAAGCAGCTATCCGTAAAGCTACATGTGCGGTAGAATTCTACCCAGTATTATGTGGTTCAGCCTTCAAAAACAAAGGGGTACAATTAATGTTAGATGCAGTAGTTGACTACTTACCATCTCCATTAGATGTTCCTTCAATTAAAGGGGTAGACCCTAACACAGACCAAGAAGTAGAACGTCATTCATCTGATGAAGAACCATTCTCAGCATTGGCCTTCAAAGTTATGACTGACCCATTCGTAGGTCGTTTAACATTCTTCCGTGTGTACTCTGGTACTTTACAATCAGGTTCATACGTTAAGAACTCAACGAAAGGTAAACGTGAACGTGTAGGACGTATCCTACAAATGCACGCGAACTCTCGTCAAGAAATTCCAGAAGTATTCTCAGGAGACATCGCTGCTGCAGTTGGTCTTAAAGATACAACTACAGGGGACACATTATGTGATGAAAAAGCTGAAGTTATCTTAGAATCAATGGAATTCCCTGATCCAGTTATCGAGGTTGCTATTGAACCTAAATCAAAAGCTGACCAAGATAAAATGGGTATTGCTTTACAAAAACTTGCAGAAGAAGATCCAACATTCCGTGCTTACACTAACCAAGAAACTGGTGAAACAGTTATCGCTGGTATGGGTGAGTTACACTTGGACATCATCGTTGACCGTATGCGTCGTGAGTTCAAAGTAGAAGCTAACGTAGGTGCTCCTCAAGTATCTTACCGTGAAACATTCCGTGCTTCTACACAAGCTGAAGGTAAATTCGTTCGTCAATCAGGTGGTAAAGGTCAATACGGTCACGTATGGATTGAATTTACTCCTAACGAAGAAGGTGCTGGATTCGAATTCGAAAACGCAATTGTCGGTGGGGTTGTTCCTCGTGAATACATCCCTGCAGTTGAAGCTGGATTGAAAGATGCTATGGAAAACGGGGTATTAGCTGGTTATCCATTAGTGGACATCAAAGCTAAACTTTATGATGGAAGTTACCATGATGTCGATTCATCTGAAACAGCCTTCAAAGTTGCCGCTTCTATGGCGCTTAAAGCTGCTGCTAAGAAAGCTCAACCTGCTATCTTAGAACCTATGATGGCTGTTGAAATTACAGTTCCAGAAGAGTATTTCGGAGATGTAATGGGCCACGTTAACGCTCGTCGTGGACGTATTGAAGGTTCTGAAATCCGTGGTAACGCACAAATCGTTAAAGGTATGGTTCCTTTATCAGAAATGTTCGGTTACGCGACTACATTACGTTCTGCAACACAAGGTCGTGGTACATTCAGTATGACATTCGACCACTATGAAGATGTTCCTAAGAGCATTGCAGAAGAAATCATTAAGAAAAATGGCGGTAACGGAGAATAATCTCCCCCCCCATTTGATAACTATCAAATGAACGATATCGACTGGTTATGTCAGTCATAACCAGTTGATTTTTAAGAGAGTTCTTTGGTATAATTACAATCGGTAGATACTGTTATAGAATCTAACAAAACTCAATTAATAGGAGGAATCATTTAAATGGCAAAAGAAAAATTTGACCGTTCAAAACCACACGTTAACATTGGTACAATCGGCCACGTTGACCACGGTAAAACAACATTAACTGCTGCTATCACAACTGTTTTAGCTAAGAAAGGTTTTGCGCAAGCTCAAGATTACGGTGCAATCGATAAAGCTCCAGAAGAACGCGAACGCGGAATCACAATCAACACTTCTCACGTTGAGTACGAAACAGAAACTCGTCACTATGCTCACGTTGACTGCCCAGGACACGCGGACTACGTTAAAAACATGATCACTGGTGCTGCTCAAATGGATGGTGCTATCTTAGTAGTATCTGCAGCTGACGGCCCAATGCCACAAACACGTGAACATATCTTGTTATCACGTCAAGTAGGTGTTCCTTACATCGTAGTATTCTTAAACAAAGTTGACATGGTTGACGATGAAGAATTATTAGAATTAGTAGAAATGGAAGTTCGTGACTTATTATCAGAATACGATTTCCCAGGCGATGACACTCCAGTTGTTTCAGGTTCTGCTTTACGCGCTTTAGAAGGCGACGCTTCATACGAAGAAAAAATCTTAGAATTAATGGCTGCTGTTGACGAATACATTCCAACTCCAGAACGTGACGTTGACAAACCATTCATGATGCCAGTTGAAGACGTGTTCTCAATCACAGGTCGTGGTACAGTTGCTACAGGTCGTGTTGAACGTGGACAAGTTCGTGTTGGTGATGAAGTTGAAATCGTTGGTATTTCTGAAGAAACTTCTAAAACTACTGTAACTGGTGTTGAAATGTTCCGTAAATTGTTAGACTACGCTGAAGCAGGGGATAACATTGGTACATTATTACGTGGTGTTACACGTGACAACATCGAACGTGGACAAGTTCTTGCTAAACCAGGAACAATCACTCCACATACTAAATTCAAAGCTGAAGTTTACGTATTAACTAAAGAAGAAGGTGGACGTCATACTCCATTCTTCTCAAACTACCGTCCTCAATTCTACTTCCGTACAACAGACATCACTGGTGTTTGTGTGTTGCCAGAAGGTGTTGAAATGGTAATGCCTGGTGATAACGTAACTATGGAAGTTGAATTAATTCACCCAGTAGCGATTGAAGCTGGTACTAAGTTCTCTATCCGTGAAGGTGGACGTACTGTAGGTGCTGGTTCAGTAGCTTCTATCGAAAAATAATTTTTCTAAATTAAATTTTCAAGACTATCCTTTTCGGATAGTCTTTTTTTATTTAAAAAATTATTAAACAAAAATGTCAGACAATTGAAAGCGGAAAGCAAAAATATAGAAATCTAAAAGAAATGCTTTCATATCAACGTTTGTAAGGGTTTTAGTACAAAAAGAAACACACGGGCGCGTGTGCATAAATAAATGTTGTTAAATCAACGGTTTTCGCTTGCATTCAGAAAAAGAATCTAGTATACTATTAAAAGTGCCGCAGAGGAAAATCTATTCCGATGTAGCATACCCCCTCTAAAATTAAGAAGGGGAGCTATGAAACGAGAGGTTGCGACACGCCCGGACGCTTTGCCACGAAAGGGTTAAGTCGGAAATTCGCGTGGAGCTAGTCTTATGACAACATTAGACGAAGGAGGAAAGACAATGGCAAAACAAAAAATCCGTATCCGTTTGAAAGCTTACGAACATCGTGCGCTTGATCAATCAGCGGAAAAAATCGTAGAAACAGCAAAAAGAACTGGTGCTAGCGTAGCTGGTCCAATTCCATTGCCAACAGAAAGATCGCTTTACACAGTTATTCGTGCGACTCACAAATATAAAGATTCTCGCGAACAATTTGAAATGCGTACACACAAGCGTTTGATCGATATCGTTAATCCAACGCCAAAAACTGTTGATGCCTTAATGAAGCTTGACTTACCAAGCGGCGTTGACATTGAAATCAAATTATAATAAATAGAAAAATGGAGGTGTAACCATGACCAAAGGAATCTTAGGCAAAAAAGTAGGGATGACTCAATTCTTTACAGAAGCAGGTGAACTTATTCCTGTAACAGTAGTTGAAGTAACTCCAAACGTTGTTCTTCAATTAAAAACAATCGAAAACGACGGTTACGAAGCTGTTCAATTAGGTTTCGACGACTTACGTGAAGTTTTATCAAATCGCCCTGCTAAAGGTCATGTAGCAAAAGCAAATGCTACTCCTAAGCGCTTCATTCGTGAATTCAACAATGTCGAGCTTAGCGAGTACGAAGTAGGACAAGAAATTACAGTTGATGTATTCAAAGCAGGAGACATCGTTGACGTAATAGGTACATCTAAAGGGAAAGGTTTCCAAGGTGCTATCAAACGTCATGGACAATCTCGCGGACCAATGGCACACGGTTCTCGTTACCACCGTCGTCCTGGTTCAATGGGTGGAGCATCATTCCCATCACGTGTTTTCAAAGGTAAAGCATTACCTGGACAAATGGGTGGCGACCGTATCACTATTCAAAACTTAGAAGTAGTGAAAGTTGATGCAGAACGCAATGTAATCTTAATCAAAGGTAACGTACCTGGATCTAAGAAATCATTAGTAGAAATTAAAACAGCAGTTAAATCTAAATAATAAATAGGGAAGGAGGAACGAGAGAATGACAAAAGTTACATTATTTAAACAAGATGGAACAACAAACGGAGAAATCGAATTGAACTCAGACATCTTCGGAATTGAACCAAATGAAAATGTAGTATTCGACGCAGTAATCATGCAACGCGCTTCATTACGTCAAGGAACACACGCTGTTAAAAACCGTAGTGCAGTAAGCGGAGGCGGGCGTAAACCATGGCGCCAAAAAGGGACTGGTCGTGCTCGTCAAGGATCAATCCGTTCACCACAATGGCGTGGCGGAGGTATTGTATTCGGACCAACACCTCGTTCATATAGTTACAAATTACCTAAAAAAGTACGTCGCTTAGCGATTAAATCAGTATTATCACAAAAAGTATTGGATAATAAGCTTGTTGTAGTGGAAGCATTACAATTTGACGCACCAAAAACAAAAGAGTTTGCACAAGTATTGTCTAACTTAAACGTAGATACAAAAGTGTTAGTAGTTGTTGAATCTTCAAACGATTTCGCATTATTAGCAGGACGTAACATTCCAAACGTAACAATCGTTGACGAAACTGATGTTACAGTATTAGACGTTGTAAACAACGACAAATTATTATTCACAAAAGCAGCTCTTTCTAAAGTAGAGGAGGGACTTCAATAATGGATGCACGTGACGTAATCAAACGCCCAATCATTACTGAAGCTTCAATGCTTGCTACTGACGAAAAGAAATACACTTTTGAAGTTGATGTACGTGCTAACAAAATTCAAGTACGTCAAGCCGTAGAAGAAATTTTTGGTGTTAAAGTTGAAAAAGTTAACATCTTAAATGTACGTGCTAAATTCAAACGTGTTGGCCGCTACGGTGGTTACACTAACAAACGTCGTAAAGCAATTGTGAAGCTTACAAAAGATTCAAAAGATATTCAATTATTCGCTGAAGAAGCTTAATCTTCAGAAAGAAAAACTACTATAAATAATAGGAGGAAACAGACGTGGCGATTAAAAAATATAATCCAACCTCAAACGGCCGTCGTAATATGACAGGTTATGACTTCAGCGAAATCACAAAGTCAACACCAGAAAAAACTTTGTTGGAATCATCAAAAAATAACGCTGGTCGTAACAGCCAAGGTAAAATCACTGTACGTCACCAAGGTGGCGGACACAAACGTGCTTACCGTGTGATTGACTTCAAACGTAATAAAGATAACGTTGAAGGTGTAGTTCACTCAATCGAGTACGATCCAAACCGTACAGCAAACATTGCATTAATTCACTATGTAGATGGTGTTAAAGCATATATCATTGCTCCAAAAGGTTTACAAGTAGGACAACGTATCGAATCAGGAGAAAATGCTGATATTAAAGTAGGTAATGCTTTACCGTTAGCAAACATTCCAGTTGGTACTGTGATCCATAACATTGAAACAAAACCAGGTAAAGGCGGACAATTAGTTCGTTCAGCTGGTACAAGTGCTCAAGTACTTGGCCAAGAAGGTAAATACACTTTAGTTCGTTTGAACTCAGGTGAAGTTCGTATGATTCTTTCAACTTGCCGCGCTACAGTTGGTACAGTTGGTAACGAACAACACGAATTAATTAACTTCGGTAAAGCAGGACGTTCTCGTTGGAAACGTAAACGCCCAACAGTTCGTGGTTCTGTAATGAACCCTAACGATCACCCACACGGTGGTGGTGAAGGTCGCGCTCCAATCGGACGTCCAACACCTGTATCTCCATGGGGTAAACCAGCTCTTGGATACAAAACTCGTAGCAAGAAAGCTCGTTCTAACAAGCTTATTGTTCGTGGTCGTAAAAAATAATTAATAACTAGATAACAAATCTGATTCTATTAAATTCTTGGAAGGAGGATTTCCGTAATGGGTCGTAGTTTGAAAAAAGGACCTTTCGTCGATGAACATTTGATGAAAAAGGTTGAAGTTGCTCAAGGTAGCGACAAAAAAGTTGTGATCAAAACTTGGTCTCGCCGTTCAACAATTTTCCCAAACTTTGTTGGACAAACAATTGCTGTATATGACGGCAGAAAACATGTTCCAGTTTATATTCAAGAAGACATGGTAGGACATAAATTAGGTGAATTTGCACCTACAAGAACTTACCGTGGTCACGTGAATGACGATAAGAAATCTAAACGCAAATAACGAGGGGAGGACTTGAAAAATGTCAGAACAAATCACATCTGCTAAAGCAGTTGCTAAAACAGTTCGTATTGCACCTCGTAAAGCTCGTCTTGTTGTCGATCTAATTAGAGGTAAAAAAATCGGTGACGCAATTTCAATCTTGAAATTTACACCACGTTCAGCATCACCAATCGTAGAAAAAGTTTTAATGTCTGCAATTGCTAACGCTGAACATAATTTCGACTTAGATGTTGAAAACTTATATGTAAGTGAAGCTTACGTGAACGAAGGACCAACAATGAAACGTTTCCGTCCACGTGCTAAAGGTTCAGCTTCACAAATCTTAAAACGCACAAGCCACATCACTGTAGTGGTATCAGAGAAGAAGGAGGGATAATCAGTGGGTCAAAAAATTCATCCATTAGGAATGCGTGTTGGAATCATCCGTGACTGGGATTCAAAATGGTACGCTAAAAAAGATTTCGCAGAATTCTTGCATGAAGATTTAAAAATCCGTGATTATATCCGTAAACAATTAAACGAAGCTAGCGTTTCAACTATTGAAATTGAACGTGCTGCTAATCGTGTTAATGTTTCAATCCACACAGCTAAACCAGGTATGGTTATTGGTAAAGGTGGATCTGAAGTAGATAAATTACGTACAAACTTAAACAACTTAACAGGTAAACGAGTACACATCAATATTGTAGAAATCAAAAAACCTGATTTAGATGCTAAATTAGTTGCAGAAGGAATTGCTCGTGACTTAGAACGTCGTATTGCTTTCCGTCGTGCACAAAAACAAGCAATCCAACGTACAATGCGCGCTGGTGCTAAAGGAATTAAAACTATGGTTTCAGGTCGTTTAAACGGTGCTGATATCGCTCGTTCTGAAAGTTATTCAGAAGGAACTGTTCCATTGCATACATTACGTGCGGATATTGACTACGCATGGGAAGAAGCAGATACAACATACGGAAAATTAGGTGTTAAAACTTGGATTTACCGTGATGAAGTATTACCAACAAGAAAGAACAAAAACTCTGAGAAAGGAGGGAAATAAACATGTTAGTACCAAAACGTGTAAAACACCGTCGTGAGTTCCGTGGAAAAATGCGCGGGGAAGCTAAAGGTGGTAAAGAAGTAGTATTCGGTACATACGGTTTACAAGCAACAGAATCTCACTGGATTACAAACCGTCAAATCGAAGCAGCACGTATCGCTATGACACGTTACATGAAACGTGGTGGGAAAGTATGGATCAAAATTTTCCCTCACAAATCATATACAGCTAAAGCTATCGGGGTTCGTATGGGTTCTGGTAAAGGGGCACCTGAAGGTTGGGTAGCACCAGTTAAACGCGGCAAAGTGATGTTTGAAATCGCTGGCGTATCAGAAGAAGTCGCACGCGAAGCTTTACGTTTGGCATCACACAAATTGCCAGTTAAAACAAAATTTGTGAAACGCGAAGAAAATGGTGGTGAATCGAATGAAGGTTAATGAACTTAAGAAAGAACTTAAAGGGTTATCCACTGCTGAACTTGTTGAAAAAGAAAATGAATTAAAACAAGAACTATTCAACTTACGATTCCAACTTGCTACTGGGCAATTAGAAGGTACAGCACGCATTCGTGAAGTACGTAAACAAATTGCGCGTATCAAGACTGCATTGCGTCAAGAAGAATTGCAAAAATAATCATCAGCAAAGGAGGCAATGAACATGACTGTAGAACGTAACCAACGTAAAGTATATCAAGGACGCGTTGTTTCAGATAAGATGGACAAAACGTTAGTAGTTGCAATCGAAACTTACAAACGTCACTCAACTTACGGTAAACGTGTTAAATATACGAAAAAATTTGTAGCTCATGATGAAAATAACTCAGCAAAAGTTGGGGACATTGTTAAGATTATGGAAACTCGTCCATTGTCAAAAACAAAACGTTTCCGATTAGTTGAAATTGTTGAAGAAGCAGTAATTATTTAATTTCAATTGTGTATACATTTGAAAGGAGGAACCAATAGTGATTCAAACAGAAACTCGACTAAAAGTGGCTGACAACTCAGGCGCTCGTGAAGTGTTAACAATTAGAGTTCTAGGCGGATCTGGCCGCAAAACAGCTAATATCGGTGACGTAATCGTTGCATCCGTTAAACAAGCAACACCAGGTGGAGTTGTTAAAAAAGGGGATGTCGTTAAAGCTGTAATCGTTCGTACTAAATCAGGTGCACGTCGTAAAGACGGTTCATACATTAAGTTCGACGAAAATGCATGTGTAATCATTCGTGATGACAAGAGCCCTCGTGGAACACGTATCTTTGGACCAGTTGCACGTGAATTACGTGATAACAACTACATGAAGATCGTTTCATTAGCTCCAGAAGTATTATAATTCTCATCAAAATCGAAGGAGGTGTAACACATGCACGTTAAAACTGGTGATATCGTAAAAGTAATCTCAGGTAAAGACAAAGGTAAAGAGGGAAAAATTTTAAAGAGTTTTCCTAAAAAAGACCGTGTAATCGTTGAAGGTGTTAACATTGTTAAGAAACATCAAAAACCATCTCAAGCGAACCAAACAGGGGGAATCGTTGAAGTGGAAGCTCCAATTCATGTTTCAAACGTAATGTTCGTAGACCCTACTACAGGTAAAGCAACTCGTACAGGCTTTAAAGTAGAAAACGGTGAAAAGGTACGTGTACCTAAAGGTCATAAAAAAGCATAATTCAGTAATTTGAGGAAGGAGGACCATCCTGCATGAATCGCTTAAATGAAAAATACAAAAACGAAGTAGTACCTTCATTAATTGAAAAATTTAACTACAAATCAGTTATGGAAGTACCTAAAGTAGAAAAAATCGTTATTAATATGGGTGTTGGTGATGCAACATCTAACGCTAAAAACTTAGAAAAAGCAGTTGAAGAGTTAACATTAATCTCTGGACAAAAACCAGTTGTGACAACTGCGAAGAAATCAATCGCTGGTTTCCGTTTACGTGAAGGTATGCCAATCGGAACTAAAGTTACTCTACGTGGTGAACGTATGTATGACTTCTTAGACAAGTTAGTAACTGTTTCATTACCTCGTGTACGTGACTTTCGTGGGATTTCTAAAAAATCTTTTGATGGACGCGGTAACTACACATTAGGTGTTAAAGAACAATTAATCTTCCCTGAAATTGACTACGATCGTGTAGACAAAGTTCGTGGTATGGATATTGTTATCGTAACAACAGCTAATACAGACGAAGAAGCAAAAGAATTATTAACTCAACTTGGAATGCCTTTCCAAAAATAAAAATAAAACTCACAGGAGGCGAGTAGTTTGGCTAAAAAATCAATGATCGCAAAGAACAAACGTCCAAAAAAATATTCAACTCAAGAATATACTCGTTGTGAACGTTGTGGTCGACCACATTCAGTTTATCGTAAATTCAAACTTTGCCGTATTTGTTTACGTGAGCTTGCCTATAAAGGGCAAATCCCAGGAATGAAGAAAGCAAGTTGGTAATCATTACTACTTGATAAAGGAGGTACTCATTAATGGTTATGACAGATCCAATCGCGGATTTCTTAACTCGTATTCGTAACGCGAACATGGTTCGTCACGAATCACTAGAAGTTCCGTCATCAAACATGAAAGTTGCTATTGCAAACATCTTAAAATCTGAAGGGTTCATCAAAGACTTCTCAGTTGAAGAAGATGGTAAACAAGGCATCATGAAAGTGTTCTTGAAATATGGAAAAAATAACGAACGTGTAATCACAGGATTGAAACGTATTTCTAAACCTGGTTTACGTGTTTATGCTAAAACAGGTGAAGTTCCTAAAGTGTTAAATGGTTTAGGAATCGCTATTGTATCAACATCTGAAGGTGTTATTACAGACAAAGAAGCAAGAGCTAAAAACGTAGGTGGAGAAGTTCTAGCATACGTTTGGTAATCTAGAAAACAAGGAGGTGCAGCCAAGTGAGCCGTATCGGAAATAAACCAGTCGTTATTCCTGCAGGGGTAACATTAGACTTAAAGGACAACACAGTTACTGTCAAAGGTCCTAAAGGTGAATTAACTTATACATTCAACCAAAACATTTCTTTAGAACAACGCGAAGGTGAAGTAGTATTCACTCGTCCAGATGATTCAAAAGAAAACAAAACAATCCACGGAACAACTCGAGCAGTATTCAACAACATGGTAGTTGGTGTTACTGAAGGATTCCAAAAAGAATTGGAATTAATCGGGGTTGGGTATCGTGCTCAATTACAAGGTAAAAACCTTGTATTAAACGTTGGATATTCTCATCCAGTGGAGTTCACTCCAGAAGAAGGAGTAGAAATCGAAGTTCCTTCTAATACAAAAGTAATCGTTAAAGGTTATGACAAACAAAAAGTTGGCGAATTAGCTGCTAACATTCGTGGCGTACGTCCTCCAGAACCTTATAAAGGTAAAGGAATTCGTTACGTTGATGAATTTGTACGTCGTAAAGAAGGTAAAACAGGTAAATAATTTTAGTGATTATTTACCTTTTGTTGCGCTTATCGCAGCATGATTAATTTATAAGAGGTGAAAATTGTGATTACAAAACCAGACAAAAATAAAGTGCGTCAAACTCGTCACGCACGTGTTCGTCGTAAAATTTCTGGTACTGCTGAGTGCCCACGCTTGAACGTTTTTCGTTCTAACAAAAACATCTACGCTCAATTAATTGATGACGTAGCGGGTGTGACGCTAGCAAGTGCCTCTACTTTAGATACTAATGTAGAAAACGGAACAAAAACTGAGGAAGCTTCTGCTGTAGGTAAATTAATTGCAGAACGCGGACTTGAAAAAAATATTAAGAAAGTAGTCTTTGACCGTGGTGGATACTTATACCATGGACGTGTAAAAGCTTTAGCTGAAGCAGCACGTGAAAATGGACTAGTATTCTAGGAAAAGGAGGATCCACAATTCATGGTTAATATTGATGCAAGAAACTTAGAATTAGAAGATCGTGTCGTTGCGATTAACCGCGTTACAAAAGTTGTAAAAGGTGGACGTCGTTTACGTTTTGCTGCTTTAGTAGTTGTCGGTGACCATAATGGACATGTTGGTTTCGGTACTGGTAAAGCTCAAGAAGTACCAGAAGCTATTCGTAAAGCTATTGAAGATGCTAAGAAAAACCTTATTGAAGTTCCAACTAGTGGTTCTACAATTCCTCACGAAGTTATCGGTCGTTTCTGCGGTGGTAACGTATTGTTAAAACCAGCTCAAGCCGGTTCAGGAATTGCAGCAGGTGGACCAGTTCGTGCCGTTGTTGAATTAGCAGGTATTGCAGACGTAACTTCAAAATCTTTAGGCTCAAACACACCAGTAAACATGGTTCGTGCTACAATCGAAGGATTAAAACAATTAAAACGTGTTGAAGATGTTGCTACATTACGTGGCAAATCAGTTGAAGAACTTTTAGGATAAGGAGGACATAAAAATGGCAGAATTAAAGATTACTTTAAAGAAAAGCTTGATTGGACGTCCTCAAAACCAAATCGATACTTGTAAAGCATTAGGCTTAACAAAAATTCGTTCAACAGTGGTTAAACCTGCTAACGTAGCTATTAAAGGTATGGTTAACACAGTTTCACATTTAGTGGATGTTGAGGAAGTTTAATTTAAAACTTATAAGAGGAGGTGCCCAGAACATGAAACTTCATGAATTACAACCAGCTGAAGGTTCTCGTAAAGAACGTAATCGTGTTGGTAGAGGTCAAGGTTCAGGAAATGGTAAAACTGCTGGACGCGGAAGCAAAGGTCAAAAAGCTCGTTCAGGCGGTGGCGTTAGATTAGGATTCGAAGGTGGACAAACTCCATTGTTCCGTCGTATTCCAAAACGTGGTTTCCAAAATATTAATCGTAAAGAATATGCAGTTGTAAATCTTGAAACATTAAATCGTTTTGAAGATGGTCAAGAAGTAACTGCGGCTGTACTAGTTGAGGCTGGTATCGTTAAAAACGAAAAAGACGGTATCAAAGTGTTAGCTAATGGTAAACTTGAACGTAAGTTAACTGTAAAAGCAAATAAATTCTCGCAAGCAGCAAAAGAAGCTATTGAAGCTGCAGGTGGAACTGTAGAGGTGATCTAATGTTCACTCTACTAAAAAATGCTGTTCAAATGAAGGAGATTAGAAATCGTTTATTGTTTACGATGATGATTCTGGTTGTCTTTCGTATTGGATCACAAGTGACAGTTCCTGGTGTAAATGCTGGAGCGATTCAAACATTTGCAACTACAGGAATCTTTGGTTTGTTAAATACATTTAGCGGCGGTGCATTATCAAATTTCTCATTGTTCTCAATGGGAGTTTCACCATATATCACTGCTTCGATTGTTGTACAATTATTACAAATGGATCTTCTGCCGACATTCGTTGAATGGTCTAAACAAGGTGAAGTTGGTCGTCGTAAATTAAATACAGCAACGCGATATTTAACAATTGTTATTGGATTTTTCCAAGCTTATGCAATTTCATTTGGATTTAACGTTTGGTCAAATTATGGCTTAATTAACAATCCAGGAATTAAAACATTTTTAATGATTGCACTTGTGTTAACAGCTGGTTCAATGTTCCTTACTTGGTTAGGAGACATGATAACCGTTAAAGGGATTGGGAATGGTGTTTCTGTCCTAATCTTCGCAGGTATCGTAGCAAGAATGCCGCACGATATTTATGAATTCTATGTAAAACAAATTCAAGGTCGTGAAGACACTGAATTATATCGTGCAATAGGATTCACAGTTGCATTAATCGTAGCGATTGTTTTAGTCGTTATGTTAGTAGTATATATTGAGCAAGCACAACGTCGCTTACCGATTTCTTACTCAAAACGTGCAACAGGATCAAGTGAAACATCTTGGTTACCATTAAAAATCAACTCTGCAGGGGTAATTCCTGTTATCTTTGCTAGCTCATTCATGACATTACCATCAACAATTTTAAGTCTGTATGCTAATGATCATAGCGAGTCTGGCTGGTACCAAATTGCAACTAACATTTTTGATTTTACTAAGCCTGCTGGTGCAACATTATACACAGTGTTAATTGTTGTATTTACATTCTTCTATGCTTTCGTTCAGGTTAACCCTGAGAAAGTAGCAGAAAACTTACAAAAATCTGGTGGTTACATCCTAAGTGTTCGTCCAGGTAAAGATACTGAATCGTTTGTTTCAAGTACATTACTTCGATTGAGTACAGTAGGGGCGCTTTACTTAGGAGGTATTTCAATTCTTCCTATGGTGGCTTCAGCATTGTGGAACTTACCAAGAGGATTGATGCTAGGTGGTACAAACCTTCTAATTGTTGTCGGAGTTGCTTTAGAAATTAGCCGTCAAATTGAAGGACGTACGATTAAACGTAAGTATAAAGGATTTATTGAGGAATAACGGATTAATTGACAAGATGCAGTAATGCGTTTTGTCAGTTCCTCAGTTATGATTCTAGGAGGCAACTATGAACATTATTTTAATGGGCTTACCTGGTGCAGGTAAAGGCACTCAAGCTGAAAAGATTGTTGCTACATACGGAATTCCACATATTTCAACAGGAGATATGTTCCGTGCTGCTATGCAACAACAAACTGAATTAGGTCTTAAAGCTAAATCATTCATGGATAAAGGCGAATTAGTACCTGATGAAGTAACAAACGGCATTGTAAAGGAACGTTTACAACAAGCCGATACAGAAAAAGGATTCTTATTGGACGGTTTCCCACGTACTCAAGCTCAAGCGGAAGCACTTGATAAAATCATGGAAGATTTAAATCGCTCAATTGATGCAGTGATTAATATTGAAGTGAACCCTGAGATCTTAATGCAACGTCTAACAGGAAGAATTATTTGTCGTAACTGTGGATCAACATATCACAAAACAAATAATCCACCTAAAGTAGAAGGGACATGTGATCGTTGTGGGTCTCACGATTTTTACCAACGTGAAGACGATAAGCCTGAAACAGTGGAAAATCGAATTCAAATTAATATCGAACAATCAAAACCAATCTTAAACTACTATAAAGCAAAAGGCATATTACGTAATGTAGATGGCGAAAGTGGAATTGACAATCTATTCCAAACGATTCAATCAATTATGGGTGAACCTCGCTAGACTCTGCCTGTTATCTTGCATTTATTGTAGCTGAAATGGTATACTTAGAAAGTTAGATAACGGTAGAAGTCCGTCAAATAATCCGTAAAAACTTATTACAAGTAAGGAGGATAAGACATGGCAAAGGAAGACGTAATTGAAATTGAAGGTATTGTTAATGAAACATTACCAAATGCGATGTTCAAGGTCGAACTTGAAAATGGTCATGAGGTTTTAGCGCATGTATCTGGAAAAATCCGGATGCACTACATTAAAATTTTACCAGGCGATAAAGTTACGGTTGAATTATCACCGTATGATTTAACGCGTGGAAGAATCACGTATCGCTTTAAATAATGGACTCCGTTAATGAAATAGAGGAGGGAACTTAAATGAAAGTTAGAGCATCAGTAAAACCAATTTGCGAAAAATGTAAAGTTATTAAACGCAATGGTAAAGTTATGGTGATTTGTCAAAATCCCAAACATAAACAACGTCAAGGATAATATATAAGGAGGTACTCATTAGTATGGCTCGTATTGCAGGTGTGGATATTCCACGTGAAAAACGTGTTGTTATTTCTTTAACCTATATTTACGGAATCGGTATTACTACTTCAAAACAAATTTTAGCAGCTGCTAATGTTAATGAAGATACTCGTGTTCGCGAATTAACGAATGATGAGTTAGACCGTATCCGTGCTGAAGTGGATAAACTAAAAATTGAAGGTGACTTACGTCGTGAAGTGAACTTGAACATCAAACGTTTGATGGAAATCGGTTCATACCGTGGAGTTCGCCATCGTCGTGGTTTACCAGTTCGTGGACAAAATACAAAAAATAATGCTCGTACTCGTAAAGGCCCAGCTAAGGCTATTGCAGGTAAGAAAAAATAATTTATAGAAGAAGGAGGTTAATTCTTCATGGCAAAGAAAGTTGTACGCAAACGCCGCGTGAAAAAGAATATTGAATCTGGTGTAGCACACATCCGTTCAACATTTAATAATACAATTGTTATGATTACAGACGTTCATGGTAATGCTGTTTCATGGTCTTCTGCAGGTGCTTTAGGATTTAAAGGTTCTAAAAAATCAACACCATTTGCTGCTCAAATGGCTGCTGAATCTGCTGCAAAAGGTTCAATGGAGCACGGAATGAAAACTGTAGAAGTTTCTGTTAAAGGTCCTGGTTCAGGTCGTGAAGCTGCTATTCGTTCATTACAAGCTACAGGTTTAGAAGTGACAGCAATTCGTGACGTAACACCAATCCCTCATAATGGATGTCGTCCTCCAAAACGCCGTCGTGTGTAATGGATTGTTATTGTTGAATTTTGTCGGACAATCGCACATTGAACGAACGTTTTGAAAGGGGTAAAAAACATGATCGAAATTGAAAAACCAAAAATTGAGACAATTGAAGTCAGCGAAGATGCAAAATTTGGTAAATTCGTTGTTGAGCCACTTGAACGCGGTTATGGTACTACCTTAGGGAATTCATTACGCCGAATCTTATTATCGTCACTCCCTGGTACTGCAGTAACAGATATCCAAATGGATGGCGTTTTACATGAATTTTCAACAATAGATGGCGTAGTTGAAGATGTAGCTGCAATCATTTTAAACATTAAAAAAATTGCGCTTAAATCTTTCAGTGAAGATGAAAATAAAGTATTAGAAATTGATGTTAAAGGACCAGCAGTTGTAACTGCAGGAGATATCAAACACGATAGCGACATTCAAGTTCTAAACCCTGATTTATACATTTGTACAGTAGCAGAAGGTCATCACTTCCATGTTCGTATGAACGCTAAAAATGGTCGTGGGTATGTTCGCTCTGATTACAATAAATCTGAAAATATGCCAATTGGTGTTATTCCAATTGATTCTATTTATACTCCGATTAGTAAAGTGAACTACCAAGTAGAGAACACTCGTATTGGTCAAAAAAATGTTTATGATAAACTAACTCTTGATGTATGGACAGATGGTTCTATTGCACCTCAAGATGCTATTAGTTTAGCAGCTCGTATTTTAACAGAACACTTGAATATTTTTGTTAACTTAACAAATGAAGCACTTCCTATGGAAATCATGGTCGAAAAAGAAGAAACTCAAAAAGAACGTCTTCTTGAAATGACTATTGAAGAATTAGATTTATCAGTTCGTTCTTATAACTGCTTGAAACGTGCTGGAATTAATACAGTACATGAATTAACAAGCAAATCAGAAGCTGAAATGATCAAAGTTCGTAACTTAGGTCGTAAATCTCTTGAAGAAGTAAAACAAAAACTAATCGATTTAAATTTAGACTTACGTCGTGAAGACTAATAGAAACTCTTAAGAAGGAGGAATATTATAAAATGGCTTATCGTAAATTAGGACGTACAAGTTCACAACGTAAAGCGTTACTACGTGACTTGACAACAGACTTAATTATTAACGAACGTATCGTTACTACTGAAGCTCGTGCTAAAGAAATTCGTTCTACTGTAGAAAAAATGATTACTTTAGGTAAACGTGGTAACTTACATGCTCGTCGTCAAGCAGCTGCATTTGTTCGTAACGAAGTTGCAGATGTTCGTGAAGAAGGCGAAAAAATCGTTGTTGAAACAGCGTTGCAAAAATTATTTAATGATTTAGCTTCTCGTTACAACGAACGTCAAGGTGGATACACTCGTATTCTTAAAACAGAACCTCGTCGTGGCGATGCTGCACCAATGGTTATCATTGAATTAGTTTAATATAACATTCAATCGAACACTTTTCGATGGTTGAAAAGAGCGTCATGATGGTAATAATCATCTTGCTTTGTAAGATGGGAAGTCTGAGGCTACTGAATGGTAGCCTTATTCTTTCCTTGATTATTTAGTCTAGCTCGTTGCCTTCCCGTCATTCATTTGGCGGGGAAGCACTTCATCGTAATAAAGTGTGTTTTTTTATTTTATACATATTTTTTAATCATACATAGAATAAGGAAAGGGGTGTCGTTATTGAATCAGACTATTATTGAGTTAGAAGATATTCATTATCGTTATCATGAAGACGATGCCAGAGAAGCCCTTGCAGGAGTTTCACTAGAAATTCGACGAGGTGAATGGTTAGCAATTATTGGTCATAATGGATCAGGGAAATCTACTTTGGCCAAAGTTATGAATGGTTTAATTGAAGCAAACACAGGATCTGTTGTTGTAAATGGGAAGACGTTAACTGCAGAGACCGTATTTGATGCAAGAAGAACAGTTGGAATGGTCTTCCAAAATCCTGATAATCAATTCGTGGGAACTACTGTAGAAGATGATATTGCTTTTGGGTTGGAAAATATTGGACTTCCTCGGGAGGAAATGCTCGAACGTGTTACCAAAGTTCTTGATATGGTGAAAATGTCTGAATTCCGAACGAAAGAACCAGCCCGCTTATCAGGTGGACAAAAACAAAGAGTAGCCATTGCGGGAGTAACGGCATTAGAACCTGAAGTAATTATTTTGGATGAAGCAACATCGATGTTAGATCCAAAAGGGCGTTTAGAAGTTATTTCGACGATTCAAAAACTTCATAAAGAAAAGAAGATTACCGTTATTTCTATTACACATGATTTGGATGAAGCGGCTCAAGCAGACAGAGTTGTTTTGATGGAGCAAGGTCAAATTCAACAAATCGGGACTCCAAAGGAAATTTTTAAATTAGGATCCAAACTAGTTGAAAAAGGATTAGATGTTCCTTTTGCTGAGAAACTGATAGAAGCTCTTCGTGAAAGAGGAATAAATGTCCCTGAGGAGTATTTAGATGAGGAAGGATTGGTGGAGTGGTTATGGACATCCGTTTTAACGAAGTAAATTTCGCATACCAAGCAAACACTCCCTTTGAAACACGAGCATTATATGACGTGAATTTTGCAATTCCTTCTGGAAAGTACACTGCAATCATTGGTCATACTGGTTCAGGAAAGTCGACTATTCTTCAACATTTAAATGCTTTATTAAAACCTACTACAGGAACAGTTGCCTTAGGGGAACGTATAGTAGATGCTCAAACGAGTAATAAGGATCTTAAACCTCTACGAAAGAAAGTAGGAATCGTATTCCAATTCCCTGAAGCACAACTTTTTGAGGAAACCGTTCAGAAAGATATTGCATTTGGTCCAAAGAATTTTGGAGTGAGTGAGGAAGACGCTAATCAAATTGCCAAACACACACTGAAAATTGTGGGACTTCCTGAAGACGTTTTACAGAAGTCTCCGTTTGATTTATCTGGAGGGCAAATGCGCCGTGTTGCTATTGCAGGAGTATTAGCGATGCAGCCTGAGGTGTTAGTGCTTGATGAACCAACTGCGGGACTAGATCCCAAAGGTCGTAAAGAAATGATGGAGATGTTTTCCTCCTTGCAAAAAGAGCAAGGGATTACCATCGTTCTTGTAACACATCAAATGAATGATGTAAGTGACTATGCGGATTACGTGATTGTTTGTGAGAAAGGAACTGTTGTAAAAACTGGTACGCCTGAAGAAGTGTTCGCAGATGCACATTGGCTCCAAGAAAAACAATTAGGCCTTCCTTCTACTATTCAATTTGTGGAGAAACTGAAGGAGAAAGGTTTTACAACCGAAGAACGCCCAATGACATTAGATCAATTAGCGGATTTACTGGTTTCACATTCTAATTTAGGAGGTGAAGCAAGTGCTCGATAAATTAATTTTAGGACGCTATTTACAAGGAGACTCATGGATCCATAAACTAGATCCACGAACGAAATTAATTGGAACATTCGCGTTTGTATTAGTCATCTTCTTGGCTAATAACTGGGTAACATATGGCTTGTTAATTGCCTATACACTCGTGGCGTTACTGTTGTCAAAGATTCCCTTAGGATTTTTTTGGAAAGGAATTCGACCATTAATTTGGGTTATTCTATTCACAGTAGCACTTCAAATTCTATTCACAAGTGGAGGGGAAGTTTACTTTAAATGGGGATTCCTCCAAGTGACTTCCGAGGGGATTATTAACGCGGTATTCATTTTCTTACGTTTTGTATTAATTATCTCATTCTCAACGCTCCTAACGCTAACAACTGCACCCTTGCAATTAACAGATGCGATTGAAGCTGTAATGAAGCCTCTTTCTATTGTGAAGTTTCCAGTACATGAGGTTGCGTTAATGCTATCGATTGCGCTTCGTTTCGTTCCAACTTTAATGGATGAAGCGCAAAAAATTATGAACGCGCAACGAGCTCGTGGGGTTGATTTTGGAGAAGGAAATCTCTTTGAACAAATGAAGGCGATTATTCCAATTCTTATTCCGCTTTTTGTGAGCTCATTGAATCGTGCAGAAGACTTGGCTACAGCCATGGAAGCACGTGGATATCAAGGAGGAGACGGACGTAGTAAATACCGTGTTCTGAACTATGAAATAAGAGACGCCATTGCGGGATTATCCCTTGTGGTTGTAACAATTTTATTATTTGTATTTAAAGCATAAAAAATAAGGAGCTTGACTTGTCAAGCTCTTTTTTGAAAGAAGGGAAAAGGATGCAGCGATATAAACTCACGATTCAATATGATGGAACGCCTTATGTTGGATTTCAAGTGCAAGAGAATGGAAATAGCATTCAAGCAGAACTGAATAAAGCGCTCAAGAAGATGACAAAGGGTCAATACATTCCTGTTAGTGGATCTGGCCGGACAGACTCTGGTGTTCATGCCAATGGTCAAGTGGTTCATATCGATTACCCAAAACGCATAGAGGCCAACTCACTTGTTCGTGCGATGAATAGTTTATTACCAACTTCAATCCGGATTATTTCTGCAGAAGCGGTCTCTGAGGAGTTTCACGCGCGCTATAGTGTGACTGGGAAACGATATATTTATAAAGTAACGACTGCACAGGTGCAGAGTCCGTTTCTTCGTCAGTATGAGCTGCATCACCCATTCAAAACGGATGTAGACCGCATCAACAAGGCTTTTGAAGCAGTGATTGGAGAACATGATTTTACAAGTTTTTGTTCGACAAAAAGCGATAAAGACTCCAAAGTTCGCGTTGTGACGAAAGCAGAAGTGAAGAGAAACGGTGATGAATTAATTTTCACTTTTGAGGGTAAAGGTTTCCTTTACAATATGGTTCGCATTTTAGTTGGAACGGCGCTTCAAATTGGAGATGGTTTACGAGAAGTCGAAGAGATGAAACAGATTTTAGAAGCCATGGACCGAAATGCAGCAGGTCCAACGGCACCTTCTCATGGGTTATACTTAGATGAAGTGTTTTATAAGAATTTCGACTAAAAATATGATAGGATGAAGATAGTTATTTTAAAAGGAGTGTCAATATGGTATTAGAAAATTTTGATGTAAATTTACAAAAATATGCAAAATTACTAGTGTCTACAGGAATTAATGTTCAACCAGGACATACTGTAGTAATTTATGCAGAAGTGGAACAAGCACCTTTTGCACGTTTATTAGTTAAAGAAGCTTATCAATTAGGAGCAAGCGAAGTTATCGTTCAATGGAGTGATGATGAAATCAACCGTGACCGTTTATTATATGCTGCGGAAGATCGTATTACGACTGTTCCAGAATATAAAGTACAAGAAATGCACTATTTATTAGATCATAAAGCAAGTCGTTTAAGCATTGTTTCTAGAGATCCAGATGCATTAAATGGAGTAGATACAAGTCGTCTTGCAAAATCAATGAAAGCTACAAGTGTTGCTTTAAAACCAATGCGTGTTGCAGGTCAATCGAATAAAATAAGCTGGACAGTAGCAGCTGCAGCAGGTAGCGCATGGGCTAAAAAAGTATTCCCAGAAGCAACATCAACAGAAGAAGCTGTAGATTTATTATGGAATCAAATCTTTACAACTTGTCGAGTATATGCTGACGACCCAGTTGCGGCTTGGAAAGAACATGAAGAAAAATTAGACAAAAAAGCAGCTGTTTTAAATAAAGAACAATTTGCTAAATTACATTACACTGCACCAGGGACAGACTTAACTCTAGGAATGCCTAAAAACCATGTTTGGGAAAGTGCTGGAAGCATCAATGCTCAAGGAGAACACTTCATCGCAAACATGCCAACAGAAGAAGTCTTCTCAGCTCCAGATTTTCGCGTAGCTGACGGATATGTATCAAGCACAAAACCATTAAGCTACAACGGTCACATTATCGAAGGCATCAAAGTGACTTTCAAAGACGGTCAAATCACAGAAGTATCTGCTGAAAAAGGCGACCAAGTAATGAAAGACTTAGTATTCGAAAACAATGGTGCTCGTGGATTAGGTGAAGTAGCACTAGTAAGCGACCCATCACCAATCTCACAATCAGGCATTACATTCTTCAATACATTATTCGATGAAAATGCATCAAACCACTTAGCAATTGGTTCAGCATATGCTACAAGTGTTAAAGGTGGAGAAAACTTCGAAACTGAAGAAGAATTAAGAGAAGCTGGATTAAACCGTTCGGATGTACACGTGGACTTCATGATCGGTGGACCAGAAATGAACGTAGACGGTATTCGTGAAGACGGTACGGTTGTTCCAATCTTCCGCAACGGAGAC
This sequence comes from Granulicatella sp., assembly GCF_057274575.1. Classification (NCBI taxonomy): domain Bacteria; kingdom Bacillati; phylum Bacillota; class Bacilli; order Lactobacillales; family Carnobacteriaceae; genus Granulicatella; species Granulicatella sp. Next base: position 71,507 of record NZ_DBHISP010000006.1, read on the forward strand.
TGGGCTATTTAGTCGGATAAATTGAATCAGTAAAAGGAACGAACTTTGAGAGAAGTTCGTTCCTTTTTTTGTGTTGTTATAAGAAAAATTAATAGGTCTATAAGAAAATTCAATTGGTAAAAACTTCACAAGGAGAGTACAATGAAAACATAAGAATCCTTATAAAGTTCGTAATAATTCAATGAGTTCTAAGATGTTTTGCGAATATTTTTCGTTTGGTCGATAAGCAACTCCGATAGGGAAGAATCCATTTTTATCGATGAGAGGAATCCATACGAGTTCGTCATCTGAATAAAATTCTTTATATTCCAGTGCCATGATGCAAACGGAGTTAAAGGTTGCAAGACTGGCGAGTAGTACTTCCCAGTTGTCGTCTACGTAAACGATATTCGGTTCAAAGCCAAAATGTCTAGAGCGTTGGTGTAATAATTTCCCAAGCATAAAGTGTTCGGATAAGGTGCTAAAACGTTCCTCCTTCAAATCTTCAAAGGTAACAGAGTCTCTCGAAGCTAGTGGATGACCTTTAGGAACGACAAGACTCGCCTGATAACCAGCGAAATGTTGTTGGAACGGTTCAATCATAATATTGGACTCAATCTTTGGGAATGAGAGAACACCAAGGTCGATTTCTTCATTCACTAGTGCAGTTTGAAGCTCACGCGAACCGCCTTGCACCATCGTTAAGTGAATCGAAGGATGCGACATCATAAAACGCGAGAACTCAGGCATTAATTTGATCGCAAAAAGTGTCGGTAGCCCAATTCGAATTGTTTCTTTTTGAGGTTGATTAAGCTCATGAATTTGAGCCACAGTCTCTTCCATCAAAGAAATGATTTTCTTACCATTATCGTATAAGAGCTGTCCAGCTTCAGTCAGTCGAATACTATTGTTAGTTTGCTGAATAAATAGCGGAGTATGTAATTCGGATTCTAATTTTTTAATGGTTTGAGAAAGGGTCGGTTGCGTAATGAACAAACTACGAGCGGCATTAGAATATCCGCCATGGTCAACGATACTTATAAAGTAGTGAAGGTGTTTAATATCCATTGGGCATCTCCTATTCTTTTAAGTGAACTGTTACACAATAATTGTAACAAAGAATAAAGACGGAAACAATAAGGTTTTTAAAACATAAAGGAGGAATTACGATGAAAATTACAATCGCAGGTGCCGGTGCAATGGGAAGCCGCTTTGGGTTAATGCTCCATCAAGCAGGGCATGAAGTACTTTTGGTAGATGGTTGGAAAGATCATGTGGAAGCCATTCAAAAGGACGGTCTCAAGGCCAACTTTAACGGGGAAGAAGTTGTGGTGAAGTTGCCAGCAGTACTTCAAAGTGAAGTCACAGAAGCAATGACAAGTGACCTAATCATTTTATTTACAAAAGCGATGCAATTAGAAGGTATGCTAACAGATTTGAAACCAGTGATTCATGATGAAACAAGAGTCCTTTGTTTACTCAATGGAATTGGACATGAAGAAATAATTGAACAATTTGTTCCAAAAGAAGATATCTTTATCGGAAATACGATGTGGACGGCTGGAATGGAAGGTCCAGGTCGTGTCAAACTCTTCGGTAGTGGAACGGTAGCTTTGAAGAACTTAGTAGATACGGCAGAGGCAAAAACGAATGCCGAAGAAATCGTCGAGGTGTTGAACAGCGGGGGGTTAAATGCGTCTTACTCTGAGAATATTCTATTCGCCATTTACAAGAAAGCATGTGTAAATGGAACGATGAATGGACTTTGCACCATCTTGATGAGTAATATGTATGAGTTTGGTTCTACAACGACTGCACACTTGATTGTTGAAAATATTGTGAAAGAATTTTCAGAAGTTGCAAAAAATGAAAACATTCTGTTAAATATTTCAGAAATTGTAGATTTCATTGAAACAAATTGTTATAATCGTGAAACAATCGGGCTTCATCACCCATCGATGTATCAAGACTTAAATGAAAATAATCGTTTAACAGAAATTGATTACATCAACGGAGCGGTAGTGCGTAAAGGACAAAAATATGGCGTTCCAACACCATATTGTGAGTTTTTAACAGCATTGGTTCATTGTAAAGAACAAATTCTTGGAGCTAAATAGCTCGCAGTAGAGGGGGACAAAACTATGGAAGCACAAGCAAAACAAAAAATGACGGCTTCAGTTTTTATCAATAAAATCTTAGCAGGGACAGCCCTAGGGGTTATCGTCGGACTGATTCCAAATGCCGTTCTTTCAGCAATTTTAAAACATTTTAGTCAATATCCAATCGCAGTAACCATTACGCAAATCGCGGTTATTTTCCAATTAGCAACTCCACTTATTATCGGGGGCTTAATTGCATTACAATTCGGATTTAAACCAATGCCGATGATGGTTGTTGCAGGGGCCTGCTTCGTAGCCAGTGGGGTAGTGACGTATAATGCAGAACTTCAAAAATTTGTCGGTGCTGGAACAGGGGACTTGATTAATACAATGGTCACTGCAGGTATCGCTGTTGGAATGTTAATGCTGATCAAAGATAAATTCGGTTCAACTGCCGTTGTAGCAATGCCAATTGTCGTTGGAGTTGGATCTGCGCTTATCGGATTATTGCTCTTACCATACGTTAAAATGATTACTGCAGCGATTGGTCAAGTCATCAACGAATTCACAACATTACAACCAATTTTGATGTCAATCTTAATTTGCTGCTCATTTGCAATATTAATTATCTCTCCAATTTCTACAGTAGCGATTGGTTTAGCGATTCAATTAAACGGCGTGTCTGCCGGGGCGGCTGCAATGGGGGTTGCCGCAACAGCCGTAGCATTAGTAGTCCACTCATGGAAAGTCAATAAATCAGGGGTAACGTTAGCCATCGCTCTAGGGGCTATGAAATTAATGATGCCTAACTTATTCAAATATCCAGTGATTTTGATTCCATGTTTATCAACAGCGATTATTTCAGCGATTCCAGTAGCGCTCTTCTCAGTAAGTGGTACTCCACAATCTGCAGGGTTCGGTATCGTAGGGTTGGTAGGACCATTAGCTTCTATCGATGCTGGATTGAAGGTGGGCTTAGCAGCTATTGTATGGTTCGTTGTTCCAATTGCAGCAGCGATTGCAAGTAAATTTTTATTTGAAAAAGTTCTTAAATTATATGATTCTTCTGTCGTATTCAAATTCCAAGAATAAGCACAAATTCCTATCGACTCCTTCGTGCAAATGCACGGAGGAGTTTATTTTTATTTTTGCAAGAAGATGGTACAATAAATGTAATAGAAGGGAGTGGTCGGATGAGAATTCAACAATTAATTTATTTCGAGAAAATTGTTGAAAAAGGCTCTATGAATGAAGCCGCAAAAGACTTATATGTCAGCCAACCAAGTTTATCAAAGGCCATTCGTGAGTTGGAATTAGAAATGGATATCACACTTTTTCAACGTGGTAATACAGGAATTACTTTGACAGCAGAAGGGCGAGAATTTTTAGTATACGCTCGTCAAGTCCTCGATCAAGTGAATTTGATGGAAGAAAAATACAAAAGACAAACCAAACGGAAACGAACATTCTCAGTATCCGCTCAGCACTATGCTTTTGTCGTTCATGCATTTGTAGATTTTATTCAAAAGGAAGCTGGAGATGAATATCAATTCACACTCCGAGAAACAGAAACGCAAAATATCTTAGAAGACTTAACAAACTATAAGAGTGAGATTGGGGTCTTATATTTGAATGATTTCAACCGCAAAGTCATGGAAAAATTGTTTAAGGAAAAGGACTTAGTTTTTACGCCATTATTTAAGGCGAAACCACACGTGTTTTTGAGTACTCAAAATCCACTTGCAGAAAAAGAGAGCATTAGTCTAGAAGAACTTGAAGATTATCCGTATTTGTCGTATGAACAAGGGGAAGAAAACTCATTCTACTTCTCAGAAGAAATCCTTAGCACGATGGAGCATAAGAAGAGTATTAAGGTAAGTGACCGTGCGACCATCTTTAATCTAATGGTCGGTTTAAATGGATACACCATCAGTTCAGGGATTATTAGTAGTAAGCTAAATGATGATAAGATTGTTGCGGTGCCGCTGGACGTAGAAGATAGAATGGAACTAGGAATCTTGCAACACGATCAACGAAAATTATCCAAAGAAGCGGAGCGATTCTTGCATATGCTGAAAACACATATTCAGGAATACGGCTTCGAAGTTCAAAATCTTGATTTTTAGTTCACAAAGAGGTTGAAACTATTCGGAAAATCGGGGATAATAAAATAACGTAAGAAATGATTACTCAGTAGAAGGAGACGAATGCAAATGAGTTGGAAAGAAACAGCAAAATTATGGGAATCTTTTGAGGCACTTGAAGAAGGATTAAAAGTGCAATTACAATCAATGGATGATACACAAAAAGAGGAAGCCTTCTATATGCCATTAGAATTTGGTACAGCGGGAATGCGTGGAATTGTGGGGCCTGGGATTAACCGAATGAATACGTATACCGTTCGTCAAGCGACTGAAGGGTTATCAAGATTGATTGAAACTTATGGAGAAGAAGCAAAAAAACGTGGGGTAGCCATTGCCTACGATTCACGTCATTTTTCACCAGAATTTGCAATGGAATCTGCTCGTACTTTAGCGTCTCATGGAATTGCTTCGTATGTGTTTGAAAGTTTACGACCAACTCCTGAATTATCATTTGCAGTGCGTCACTTGCATACATTTGCCGGAATTATGATTACAGCTAGTCATAACCCAGCAGCTTACAACGGATATAAAGTATATGGTGAAGACGGTGGGCAAATGCCTCCAAAAGATGCGGATGCATTAACAGCGTATGTTCGCCAAGTCGAAAATCCTCTTGAAATTAAAGTGTTAGATGATAATGCGCTAGAAGCGTCGGGTCTTGTAACAATCATCGGTAAAGATGTTGATGATGCGTACTTAAAAGAAATTAAATCAGTATCTGTAAATCCATCATTACTTAGCGATGTTGAAGGCTTATCAGTTGTGTATACGCCTTTACACGGTACAGGATTAATGCTTGTAGAAAAAGCATTAGAACAAGCAAATTTCAAAGGTCTACATATTGTTGAAGAACAAGCAATGCCAGATGGAGATTTCTCAACAGTTAAATCGCCAAACCCTGAGGAAGCAGGAGCATTTGAATATGCGATGAAATTAGGACAAAAGGTTGGAGCTGATGTATTATTAGCGACTGACCCTGATGCGGACCGTATGGGGGCTGCTGTACGTTTACCAGATGGAAGCTACCAAGTGATTACAGGGAACCAAATCGCTGCTATCTTAGTCGATTACTTACTCTATGCTCACCAACAAGCAGGAACTCTTCCAAGTAACGCGCTTGTCGTGAAATCAATCGTAAGTAGTGAACTTCCAACAGCTGTTGCTAAGAGTTACGGCGCTGAAATGATGAATGTGTTAACAGGATTCAAATTCATCGCAGAACAAATTCAACACGACGAAGAAACGGGAGACCATACGTTCATGTTCGGTTTCGAAGAAAGTTACGGTTACCTTGTGAAATCATTTGTGCGTGATAAAGATGCGGTTCAAGCAGTGTTATTACTCACAGAAGTAGCTGCACGCTTCAAGAACGAAGGCAAAACTTTATATGATGGTCTTCAAGCATTATATGCAAAACATGGTTATTTCTTAGAAAAAACAATTTCTGTAACAGTAGCTGGTTTAGAAGGTCCACAAAAAATCAAAGCCTTATTAGATGGCTTACGCGCTTCAGTTCCAACAAGCTTTGGAGGATTGAAAGTAGCATTAGCACAAGATTTCGCAGTAAACGAACAAAAAGATGCGAATGGGGTCGTTTCTGAAATCGGACTTCCAACGTCTAATGTATTGAAATACATTTTAGAAGATGGATCTTGGATTGCTGTTCGCCCAAGTGGTACCGAACCAAAAATTAAGTTCTACATCGGAGCAAAAGCGGATAGTGAAGCTGCTGCTAAAGATAAAGTAGCTGCCTTACAAGTCGACTTAGAAAAATTACAATAATGAAGGAAGTAGAGCACTCTTACATTTGTAGGGGTGCTTTTTTGAGCTTTATAGAAAGAAAGTTTTGAGAATCAAAGGAGTATGCTATAATGAAATTCAAATAAATAAGCTTTCAAAAATCGCTATTTTAAAAGTATTAAGGAGAACTCAATGAAAAAAGAAATTAAATTACTTCTAGTAGGGAGCTCGTTATTCTGTTCATTCGTCATTGCAGGGTGCTCAGCTACTCCAACTACTGCAAGTGAAACTACTCAAGCTCAAACGAAAGATACCGTTTATCATAAAAATGATGTTACTGGACCAGCGGCTTCCTTTGATTGGGATGCTAAAATGCCTCCATTAACGAATTACGAACAAACGTATGTAGAATCTAATAGTGGCAAAACTGTAAAAATGCCTTTAAGTCGTGTGAAAAAAGCTGCTGGAGAACTTGCGGAGAAGAAAAAGAGCATTACAGATAGTAAAGTGCAAGAAGCCTTAAAATTAGTGGATGCTATTTTTGTAAATCAAGAAAATTTCGATGTGCTTTTACATGCAACAACCACCTCAAATCAAGAAGAATTTTTTGATAAACTATGGAATGGGTATATGGTGCAGATGTTAAAAGAATCGAGACCAACCTTCTCTAATGATGCAGAAATAGAGTTTCGAGGAGTTACTTATCCTATTAAAGTTTATGGACCAATGTACTTAAAAGTAAATACGAACTCATTAGGTAAAGCAGGAGCTTATACACTGGAAGATTACAAAGTAGATGGGGATACCGTGTATTTGAAATTCCAAGCTCCAAAAGTAGATCTCTATCAATATGAGGTACAAGCAAGCTATCAAAGAGGCAATCAAGCTTTCTTTGAAGGGTTAATCCAGGAATCTCAAAAGATAGGGCAATCTGATTTTTCTAAAGCGCTCTTGCTTAAGTTGATTTATCGATTAGCAGCCCTAGGGTTTAAATCGAATTTAGGGGTCAACCTAGAGGGCATGGATTATCTTCCAAGAAATACGCACTATTTAGCGATTAAAGTGGATGATAAAGGAAAAGCAACGATTGATGATGCAAACTTAGCCAACCTTCTTCAAATTGATTTGAAAACAGCTAACGAAGCGAATCAAGGAAAATTCGAATAAAGTAAGACCGGTAATACTCAAGGAGTGTTACCGGTTATTGTTTGATTTAAAAAGTTTGAAACTAAATGGTGTTCCAGTCGGACTTACATGGTATAATGAAGTCAAACTAAAGAAAGAACAAGTGTTATCACAAAGAAACTAAGGGAGAATTAGAAAATGGCAAAATTTATTGAATCACCAGCTGTAAAAAAATTATGTGAACTCACAAAAGAATCGTACTTACGCTACTGGGATGAACGTAACGGGGGTAACGTATCAGTACGCTTAGAAGATAGTGAAGTAGAAGCGTATGAAGATGTGAAAGAAGTGAAACGTTCGCTCGACTTAGGATTCGATGCCTCAACACTTGCAGGATTCTATTACTTAGTAACAGGTACCGGTCGATACTTCAGAAATGTCACCAACCAACCTCTTCTTGATTTAGGCTTAGTTCGTATTTCAGAGGACGGACAAAAAGCAGAATTACTATGGGGATTCGAAGATGGCGGAAAGCCAACCTCAGAATTTGCAAGTCACTTAATGAGCCATATCGAACGACTTAAAGTGAATCCAAATCATAAAGTGGTCTTCCATTGCCACCCAACAAACCTTATCGCATTAAGCTTCACACAACCATTAGACGAACGTCATTTATCAAGACTTCTTTGGAAAATGCAAGCTGAATCAATTGTGGTCTTCCCAGAAGGAATTGGCGTGATTCCTTATATGACACCAGGAACAAACGCGATCGGGGAAGCAACAGCTGCGAAAATGGCAGAGTTTAGAGCGGTGATTTGGCCACATCACGGATTATTTGCGGCAGGCGATACGCTTGATGAAACATATGGATTAATTGAGGTCATCGAAAAAGCAGCGATGATTTACTCTCAAGTGGGTGCACAAGGCGGTAAAATCCTACAAGAAATCACAGATGTGCAATTACAAGAAATCGCGGAATACTTCCATATGACTCCACACGAAGGATTCTTAGACCTATAAAAATAAATAAAGCAAAAAAGCAAGTCTGATGAAGGATTTGCTTTTTTGTTTCCAGTCTCCATCCGTGTACAATCGTCCGGAACTGGTGTAAAATAAAGAGGTAACTACAATAAAAAAGGAGTATCGATAGATGAACTCAGTTTATAAAGATGATAGTTTAACACTACATACAGACCTATACCAAATTAATATGATGAAAACATATTGGGAAACAGGCGTGTCTGAGAAAAAAGCGATTTTTGAAGCGTATTTCAGAAAGTTGCCATTTGAAAATGGTTATGCAATTTTTGCGGGACTAGAACGCATTGTCCACTTTATTGAACAATTACGTTTCTCAAAAACAGATATTGAATACTTACGTGGACTTGGGCACTATCCAGAAGAATTCTTAACATACCTAGAAAACTTCGAATTCAAAGGAAGCATCCGCTCTGCAGTAGAAGGAGAACTTGTTTTCGCGAATGAACCACTGGTGCAAGTTGAAGGAACGCTTGCAGAATGTCAATTAATCGAAACAGCTTTATTAAATATCGTGAACTTCCAAACGCTGATCGCAACAAAAGCGAGCCGTGTACGTATGGTCTCAGGAGACAATCCAGTATTAGAATTCGGAACTCGTCGCGCGCAAGAATTAGATGCGGCCATTTGGGGAACACGTGCAGCGTACATCGGTGGATGTGATGCGACAAGTAACGTTCGTGCTGGCAAGATGTTTGGCATTCCAGTTTCTGGGACACATGCCCACGCATTAGTACAAGCGTACCGTGATGACTACGAAGCGTTCAAAGCTTATGCGAAGACTCACCGTGACTGCGTATTCTTAGTCGATACGTATGATATTTTGAAATCTGGGGTTCCAAATGCCATCCGTGTAGCCAAAGAATTCGGCGAAAAGATTAATTTCTTAGGTGTTCGTATCGATAGTGGGGACATGGCCTATATGTCGAAAAAAGTTCGTCAACAATTAGACGAAGCTGGATTTACAAAAGCGAAAATTTACGCGTCAAGTGACTTAGATGAAAAAACAATCCTTAACTTGAAGATGCAAGGAGCTAAAATCGACGTTTGGGGAATCGGTACTCGTTTAATTACAGCGTATGACCAACCAGCACTTGGCTGTGTGTACAAGCTTGTAAGTATCGAAGACGAAAACGGCGTAATGGTGGATACAATGAAGATTTCGAACAATGCGGAAAAAGTATCCACACCTGGTAAGAAACAAGTATGGCGTATTACACGCAATTCAGATGGCAAGTCTGAAGGGGACTACATCGCATTATGGGATGAACGTCCAGACCATTTAGATGAGCTCTTTATGTTCCATCCAGTCTACACTTATATTAATAAAACAGTGACAGACTTCACAGCGCGTCCTATTTTACAACTGATTTTCGAAAACGGAAAATGCGTGTATGAATTACCAACACTTCAAGAAATTAAAGCGTACAAAGACGAGCAAATCGAAGCGCTATGGGACGAATACAAACGTATCTTGAACCCAGAGCAATATCCAGTCGACCTCTCTCAAAAGACATACGACCAAAAATTGGCAAGTATTGCGGAAATCAGAGAAGAAGTGCGTCTTAAATCAGAACAGTTGGCCAAAGAAAACGCAAAGTAAGGGGAACGTTATGAGACCATTACAACAAAAAATTATCGAAACGCTTCGTGTCAAACCAACTATTAATCCTAAAGAAGAGATTCGTAAAACGGTCGACTTCTTAAAAGCGTATCTTGCAAAGCATCCCTTCTTAAATGGGTATGTTCTTGGGATTAGTGGCGGACAAGATTCAACGCTCGCTGGGAAACTCGCACAAATGACGATTGATGAATTGAACGAAGAACAAGACCAAAAGGTGTATCGTTTCTATGCCGTGCGACTTCCTTATGGCGTGCAAGCAGATGAACAAGATGCCATGGACGCGATTGCCTTTATGAAGGCAACGGATGTGCTTCGCGTGAACGTGAAGGATGCGGTAGATGCGTCTGAACGTAGTATTGAAGAACTTGGAATGGAAATTTCGGATTTCAATAAGGGAAATATTAAAGCGCGTGAACGCATGATTGCTCAATATGCGATTGCAGGCCAAACAGGCTGTGCCGTTATCGGGACAGACCATGCGGCAGAATCGGTGACAGGTTTCTACACGAAATTTGGAGACGGTGCTGCGGATATCACTCCGTTATGGCGTCTTAATAAACGTCAAGGCCGAGCGATGTTACAAGTACTAGGTGCTCCAAAACACCTATACTTGAAAGTTCCAACGGCAGACCTTGAAGAAGACCGTCCATCGCTGCCAGACGAAGTAGCACTTGGGGTTACTTACGAAGAGATTGATGATTATCTCGAAGGAAAAGACATCAACGAAAAAGCAGCAGAGACGATTGAAAATTGGTATCAAAAGACGGAACATAAACGTCACTTACCAATTACAATCTATGATGATTTTTGGAAATAAAAAAAATGAGGTCTACACCAACTGACATTTAGTTGATGTAGTTTTTCTTTCAATATCAGACGAGCACCTATTGACTTTATGTTAAAAAGTGCTATGTTAAACATGTAAAGATGTCGGTTTTAAAAGATTTGAGTCTCATTGGAGGTGCTCTATATGGATGTAGGATTACCAGTGGTTTTTGGAGGAATCGTATTAGCAGTAGTCTTTATCTACGCTTGTTACTGGGTCGTTCGATTAGCGGTTCGTCATGAGCTTGAGAGAGGGAACCGGTTATAGGATGTTCCAAAAAAGTGAGGAGAGGAAACTCTCCTCTTTTTATCGTAAAGAGGAATTTCTACGGTAAGATAGGGAAGATTTTATAAACTAAAATGAATTTAGCTATTTAAAGACCTCTGAATTTTTGTTAGAATAGATTTGAGCAGTTGTTCATGTTTTTAGAACCCTTTTATGAAAGGGAATACAGGGAGGTATTATTTATGGAAGTTATTGTTGTAAAAACTCAAGAAGAGGGAGCAAAAGCAGCTTTTGAGGTGTTTAAACGTGCACACGGCGAAGGAGCGCAAGTATTTGGGTTGGCAACTGGATCAAGTCCAATTGGGTTATATGAATTATTAAGAAATAGTGATTTAGATTTTTCAGATCGAGTGTCAGTAAACTTAGATGAGTATGTGGGATTAGCGCCGACGGATGAACATAGCTATCATTATTTCATGAAAGAGCAATTATTCGATGCAAAACCATTCAAACATAGCTATTTACCAGATGGATTAGCCAAAGATGTCGATGCGGAAGTAGAACGCTATGAACGCATTCTTCAAGAAAATCCAGTGGACTTACAATTATTGGGAATTGGAAGTAACGCACATATTGGATTCAATGAGCCAGGTACGCCGTTTACACAACGCACGCATAAAGTTCATTTAACAGAGTCAACGATTGAGGCAAACAAACGCTTCTTTGAAAAAGAAGAAGATGTTCCACGCTATGCTTACTCAATGGGCTTACAATCGATTATGGATGCAAAAGAAATTGTGTTAATTGCATTCGGTCCAAGTAAGATTCATGCGATTAAAGGCTTAGTAGAAGGCCCAATTACAGAAGAGGTTCCAGCAAGTATCTTGCAAAACCATCCGAAAGTGACCGTCATTTGTGATGAAGCAGCTGCAGCATTATTAACAAAATAAAGAGTTTGAAAGGGCGTCTTCCGGGCAACGGAAGGCGCCTTTTTGCGCTTTTAAAAGAGAGATAATCAGCTGATTTAAGCGTGTAAAGGCTTGTTTTCAAAAATTTTCTGAAAAATTTTTGGTAAACCTAAAAAAACACTTGACGAAATTATTTTTTTAGGGTAACCTAATAAATGTAGAATCTACATAAATTGAGGGGATGAATTCATTGATTACGATTAAAAATGTTGGGGTATCATACGCGATGCAACCACATGTTTTACAAGACTGCAATTTATCCATTGAAGGACCAACCATTACAGGGATTATTGGGCCCAATGGTGCAGGAAAATCAACACTATTAAAAGCAATACTAGGACTAATTCCATCTAGCGGAGAGATTCGTATTGATGGTGTGTCAACTAGAAAAGCACTATCTAGAATTGCATACGTTGAACAAAAAAGCCATATCGACTTTACGTTTCCGATTACGATTCATGAATGTGTAGCCTTAGGGAGAAGTGTAAAAAAAGCTCCTTTACAAAGACTCACGAAAGAAGATTGGGCCAAAGTAGACGAAGCGATTGAAGAGGTAGGTTTGTCAGAGTTGGCGACTCGTCAAATTGGAGCACTTTCAGGGGGACAATTCCAACGTGTACTACTTGCGCGTTGTATGGTTCAAGAAGCAGATTATATCTTTCTTGACGAACCTTTCGTTGGAATTGATATGCTCAGCGAGAAAGTGATTATGACGATTATCCGCAAATGGAAAGAGGAAGGGAAAACCATTTTAATGGTGAACCATGACCTGTCTAAAGTGAAGGAATACTTTGACCATGTGGTTCTAGTGAAACACGGGATAGTGGCTTCTGGAAAAACAGAAGAAGTCTTTATTTCGAAGTACTTAGATCACGTTTATGGTGGAAGTGTGTATATTCCTCAAGGAGGTGAGCAACATGCATAATTTTATTGAAGGCTTGTTTGAATTTCACTTCTTGCAAAACGCATTAGTTTCAGCAGTCGTTATTGGTGCTGTTGCGGGGATTTTAGGATGTTTTATCATTCTAAGAGGAATGTCACTGATGGGAGATGCTATCTCTCACGCGGTTCTTCCCGGGGTAGCGTTATCCTATATTTTAGGCATTAATTTCTTTATAGGAGCCCTCGTATTTGGTTTATTAGCTTCATTTCTAATTGCCTTTATTAATCAAAATAGTACAGTAAAAGGGGATACCGCTATTGGGATTACCTTTAGTTCTTTTCTGGCGCTGGGAGTTATTTTGATTGGTGTTGCTAAAAGTTCTACAGATTTATTCCATATTTTATTTGGGAATATTTTAGCAGTGCAAGATGTTGATTTAATCATTACATTAGTGGTTAGCTTGATTGTGTTTATTGTAATTCTAGCTTATTTCAAAGAATTACAAGTAACCAGTTTTGATCCGATTTTTGCTCAATCAGCAGGAATGAACGTACAGTTTTATCATTATCTATTAATGTTTCTTTTAGCATTGGTATCTATTACAGCAATGCAAAGCGTAGGAACCGTTATGATAGTGGCTCTGCTCATTACTCCTGCAGCGACAGCTTACTTGTACTCCAATCGTCTTAAAACGATGTTAATTTTAGCAGCTATATTCGGCTCTTTATCTTCTGTTTTAGGATTGTTTATTGGGTATACATTTAATATTGCGATTGGATCTACGATCGTGTTAACTTCTGCAGCACTTTTTGTCGTAAGCTTTATTATTTCACCAAAACAAAGAGAAAGAAGGAAATCTCATGAATAGCATGAAGAAACTTTTAGTAGCTGCTCTTGTTGTCTTAGGGATTGCAGGATGCGCTACTGGTAAAGAGAATAGTTCTCAAACGACATCTGCGACAGCAGAAAGCAAAAAATTACAAGTAGTGACAACGAACTCTATTATTTATGATATGACAAAAAATATCGCTGGAGATTTAGTGGATTTACATAGTATCGTTCCAGTAGGGCAAGACCCTCACGAATATGAACCATTACCAGAGGATGTTCAAAAAGTTCAAAAAGCAGACTTGATTTTCTACAATGGTATCAACTTAGAAAATGGTGAGGATGCTTGGTTCGCTAAAATGGTGAAAAACGCTAAAAAAGAAGCAAATAAAGATTACTTTGCGGTAAGTGATGGCGTTAAAGTGATTTACTTAGAAGGAGAAAACGAAGCAGGGAAAGAAGACCCACATGCATGGTTAAACATCGAAAACGGAATTATCTATGCTAAAAATATTGCAAAACAATTGATTGCAAAAGATCCAAAGAACAAAGAAGCTTATGAAAAGAATTTAAAAGCTTATGTTGAAAAACTAGAAGCTTTGGATAAAGATGCAAAAGCACGTATTGCAAAAATTCCTGAAGAAAAACGTTTAATCGTAACTAGTGAAGGCTGCTTCAAGTACTTCTCTAAAGCGTACGATATTCCATCAGCTTACATTTGGGAAATCAACACAGAAGAAGAAGGAACTCCAGAACAAATCACAAAATTGGTTCGTCAATTACGTGAATCAAAAGTTCCATCATTATTCGTTGAAAGTAGTGTGGATGATCGTCCAATGAAAACTGTATCTCAAGAAACAGGCAAACCAATTCACTCTACAATCTTTACGGATTCAATTGCTGAAGAAGGAAAAGATGGAGACAGCTACTACAGCATGATGAAATGGAACTTAGATAAAATCATTGAAGGTTTAAGCAAATAATTAAGAAGAGCTTCTTAGATTTCTATTCGATTCGTTGGATAGAATCTGAGGGCTCTTTTATTTTGGAAAATCAGATAAAAAATTCAAATAAAGAATGACGAGGTGAAGAAGATGAACAAATTTTTAAGAGTACTGTTTATAATACTATTGGTGGCGATGGGAGGCGCGATGATTTATCAAATTTTCTTTCCAGAGGTGATGGGAGCTCACTCGGGATACGGGGTTGCAGTTGGTTGGCAACGAGAAATCGGATTTTGGAATTTGGCGGTTTTGATGATTTTAGTGGCCGTTAATGTTAAGTATGATTGGTTTTATTTAAGAGTCGTTTTAGGAGCACTAATAGTCGGCGGATTAGGGATTGGTACGAATCATCTTCTTGCTTATTTAGAGGGAGCTACCTTTGTCAATCTCGTTGGAGCAATTGAAAACTATGTGCTTGTCATTGGTTGGGTGATTGGGTGGAAATTGCAAGAAAAGATTGAACAGAGTGTAAGCATGAAAGAAATTAAAACAACATTTTAATGCTTCTCTCATTTTTTGGTTGACAATTCCAAAAAATAGGTCTAAAATACAAAACAACTTAAAAACTTAAATTCATTGACAAAGAGAGTACAGAATTTTGGAGTCGAAAGCGAGATGAGGTAGAGTGGAAGCTCATCGGATTAGAAATTCTGGAAGCGCACTTTGTAGAAAAGATGGAGAAATTAGTATCCATCTTCGCAGGACATGCGTTATCAAGCAAAAGGATCGGGAAGTAATTCCCCGTCAAATTTAGAGTGGTACCACGACAGACATCGTCTCTTATGCGTTTAGCATAAGGGGCGTTTTTATTTTATAAGGAGGTTTCAAATGAAGAAAATCATAGCGATGCTCATCGTGCTTGTCGGCTTCTTAGCAGCATGTACGAATCAACCAACAACAGAAAATAGTACAGGGTCGGTAGTGTTGGATAGAATTTATACTAAGAAGAAAATTGTGATTGGGACGACTGCAGATTATCCCCCTTTTGAATGGCATTATGTGAAAGATGGGAAAGATTCCGTAGTGGGAATTGATATCGATATTGCTAACGCTCTCGGGGAAGCTTTAGGAGTAGAAGTAGAAATTAGAGAAATGGAATTTAATTTCTTAATTGCAGCGATGAAAGCTGGAAAAGTAGATTTAGTTCTCGCTGGAATCACTCCTACTGAGGAGCGAAGTAAGGAAGTAGCGTTCTCTAATATTTACTATGATTCCCATATGGTCGCTGTTGTGAAGAAGACAGATGCGGATAAATATACAACAATCGATGCTTTCGATGGAGCAAATGTCGGAGCTCAAAAAGGGACTTCGCAAGAGGGAATCGTGAAGGATACATTAACGGGTGCCAATTTGACCTCTCAACCAAAGAATCCTACTTTGATTTTAGCACTTCAACAAGGAAAACTAGATGCCGTGATTATGGATAATATTGCGGCTGATGAATTTGTGAAAGCGAATAGTGACTTGACAGTGGCTTCTGTTGAGATTCCAAGTGAAGATGCGGGAACTGCGGCAGTCGCACAAAAAGGGAATGAAGTCTTCCTTAAAAAAGTTCAAGAAGTACTCGATGCATTGGAAGCCTCAGGGAAACTGAAAGAATCTATTATCCGCAATACGAATTTAATGTCTGAATAGAAAGAAGGAAAAAGAATGGAATTAATCATTAAATATTGGCCTCTGTTTATAGAAGGGGTTACAACAACGATTTTGCTATCGTTTTTCTCAGTCGTAGTCGGGGTTGGCTGTGGGACTCTAATGGCTCTTGCTCGTTTGAGTTCTCATAAGGTTTTATCGAATGCAGCGAAAGTGTACATTGATATTATTCGTGGAACTCCTCTATTGGTCCAATTGTACTTAGTCTATTTTGGACTAGCGACTGTGCTTGATTTAAATGATTTCTTATCAGGAGTCATCGCGGTATCTGTAAATACGACAGCTTATATCGCGGAGATTATTCGTAGTGGGATTCAATCAGTGGATAAAGGGCAAATGGAAGCCGCTCGTTCCATGGGAATGCCAAAAGGAATGGCAATGCGCCAAATTATCTTGCCACAAGCGATGAAGAATATTTTACCAGCCATCGGGAATGAATTTGCAACCTTAATTAAAGAAACCTCCATCGTATCTCTAATCGGTATTCACGATTTGATGTATAGCTCGGATACGGTTCGTGGGGCAACCTTTACGGTGTTCATCCCATTATTAATGACGGCGTTCTTATACTTCGTCATGACAACGACGATAGCATTCTTTATGGACAAATTAGAAAGGAAGTTACAAGCCAGTGATTAGAACAGAATCGATTAAAAAACAATATGGTGACAAGCAAGTCTTAAATGGGATTACAACTCATGTTGAACAAGGAGAAGTGCTCGTGATTATCGGTCCTTCTGGATCAGGAAAATCAACTTTCTTACGTTGCCTAAACTTATTAGAAGAGCCCACTAGCGGGAAGGTGTTCTTCAAAGATCAATGCATTAATGAAAAAGGGGTGGACCTCGATAGCGTGCGTCAACACCTAGGAATGGTCTTCCAGCATTTCAATTTATTCCCGCATTTAACCGTATTAGAAAATATCACGATTGGACCCATCCAATTGAAGAAAGTCGACAAAGCAGTCGCAGAACAAAAAGCGCACGAGCTTCTGGAGAAAATGGGCCTAGCCGATAAAGCGGATGTGTATCCGAACTCCTTATCTGGGGGACAAAAACAAAGAATCGCAATCGCACGTTCGCTTGCGATGGAACCCGATGTGCTCTTATTCGATGAGCCTACTTCAGCGCTAGACCCAGAGATGGTTGGTGAAGTACTCAACGTGATGAAGGAACTCGCGGCAGGAGGTATGACCATGGTTGTCGTGACACACGAAATGGGATTTGCCCGTGAAGTTGGAACGCGTCTAATCTTCATGGACGGTGGTGTGATTGTAGAAGAAGGCCATCCAAAAGAGGTCCTAGAACATCCACAAATGGAACGGACACAATCGTTCTTATCGAAAGTATTAATCTAATAGAAGAGAAGTCTTATCTGCGATGATGCGAATAAGGCTTTTTTACTGAAAAAGACTCCATCCCAACCGAAGATGTTTCCATTATGTTTTCAGAAAAAATTCTTGCAAAGAGAATTAGAAGGTGCTACAATACAAAACGTAAGAATTACGATTTAAGAAAAGGAGACAGAAACTATCATGAAAAAAACGACCTTTATTGGATTTTTGATGTTGTTTTTACTTGTTGTGGCAGGATGCGTTACGAACAATTCAAACACTTCAAGTACTCAGACCAAACAAGGAAAACTAAAAATTTCAACAACGTTTTATCCAATCTATGACTTTACAAAAAATATCGTTGGGGATGAAGCAGACGTATCTCTAGTAATTGGAGCAGGAGTGGAGCCTCATGATTACGAGCCTTCTGCAAAAGAAATTGCGAAAATGAGTGAAGCGGATGCGCTAGTTTATGATAGTGAATATATGGAAACATGGATTCCTACCGTATTAAAGACACTCTCTGATAGTAAAGTAAAACCAATTAGTGCAACAAAAGATATGGTATTACTACCAGGTGGAGAGGAAGAAGAACATGATCATGACCATTCGGAAGAAGGCCATAGTCATGAATATGATCCGCATGTGTGGTTATCTCCAGAACGCGCAATTAAAATGGTTCAATCTATTACAAAACAATTAGTCGAAGCTTTCCCAGATCGTAAAGAAGTATTTGAAAAGAATGCCAATGCGTATATTGAAAAATTAACAACATTGCATAATGACTACACAAATGCATTTAAAGATGCGAAACAAAAGAATTTTGTGACACAACATACGGCGTTCCGTTATTTAGCGTTAGATTACAATCTAAACCAAGTCGGAATTACAGGAATTTCACCTGAGGCTGAACCAAGTGCTTCACGCCTTGCAGAATTAACAAAATATGTAAAAGAAAATGACATTAAAGTAATTTACTTCGAAGAGAATGCATCTGAGAAAATTGCGAAAACTTTAGCCGATGAAACAGGTGTCGAGCTTGCGGTCTTAAATCCAATTGAGTCTCTTACAAAAGAGCAAATGGATAAAGGCGAAGACTATATTTCAGTAATGCGCGAAAATCTTACAGCATTGAAGAAAACAACAGATCAACCAGGAAAAGACATCCAACCTGAAAAAACAACAGATAACAAGACGGTTCATAATGGATACTTTGAAGATAGTACCGTGAAAGATCGTACTTTATCGGATTATACAGGGGAATGGCAATCTGTCTATCCTTATTTAGTCGATGGAACTTTAGATCAAGTCTTTGATTATAAAGCAAAATTGAAAAAGACAATGACGAAAGAAGAATTCAAAGACTACTATACTAAGGGATATAAATCAGATATCACGAATATCAATATCACTGATAAAACAATGGAATTCAAAAAAGAAGATGGAACAACGGTGAAAGCCGAATATAAATATGTTGGCTATAAAATTCTTACTTATAAAAAAGGAAATCGTGGTGTTCGTTTCTTATTTGAAGCAGTAACACCAGTAGAAGGTGCACCAAAATATGTTCAGTTTAGTGACCATAACATCGCTCCAGTAAAAGCTGAACACTTCCACATCTTTATGGGCAATGAAAGCCAAGAAAAACTTTTAGAAGAAATGGATAACTGGCCAACATACTACCCAACAAAACTAAGCGGATTAGAAATCGCACAAGAAATGGTTGCGCATTAAAAACAGGATACGAAGAAAAGCGTTTAGAAACGAATCACTGGAGACAAACAACGTAAAGGACTCGGAACGAGTCGTGCGTATGTTTGTCGAAGTGGACGTCGTTTCTGCTTTTCTGAGTTCAACTAGAACCAGGATGTGAGTCTTCGCGGTTAGAAATCGACCACTGGACCAAACCAACGCAAGCATCGTAAAAACGATGTGCGTATGGTTTGGGAAGTGGACGCGATTTCTGCGAAGACGAACTCAACTACAACCAGGATGTGAGCAATCGCATTCAGAAATGGAACGTTGGACCGGAACACCGGAAGGAACGTGAAACGTTCTGCGGATGTTTCGGGAAACGCACGCCATTTCTGCGATTGCGAGCTCAACTTCAGGATGTGAGGGCAAGTGGTCAGCTTTCGACCCTTTACCGAAATTAACGCAAGGGTCCGATAAGGACGTGCGGATAATTATCGGAAAGGAACGCGAAAGCTACGAGCCCGAACTCAACTCTACAGCATACACGGGTGAGTGGTCGCACCCAAGTTTAACTTCATCAAAACCAAAAGGGATTCGCCAAGCGAATCCCTTTTGGTTTATACAGAATCCATACTATTTTTCGGTTCAATGATTTAGTATAATATGGTTGAAAATAATAGAAGTAACAAATTCAGTGATAGTTTGTACAAAAAATATAGGGTATCTTTAAAAAGAAAGGCTTAAAATAATGTTGAAGGAGGAATGAAGATGAATATGATGCATTCTTTTAATCGAACCATTGATTATCTTGAGACCGTTCTAGAAGAGGATATTGATGAAAGAAAAATTTTAACCTTATCTGGATACTCGTATCCAATGTTTAGCCGGCTATTTTCAATCTTAACGCAGACCACGCTCTCTGATTATCTCAGAAGTAGGAGATTAACAGAAGCTGCGATTGTGTTACGAGATTCTAATGAGAAAATAATAGATATTGCATTTAGATTTGGTTATGAAACTTCAGACTCATTTGGAGCGGCATTCAAGAATTTTCATGGATTTTCTCCTTCAGAAGTACGACATGGGAAACCATTCAAAATTGTTTCACGATTGCAATTGGCATTGAGTGTCAAAGGAGGAAGAAGTATGAATATCAAGATAGAAAACAAAAAAGCCTTTACGGTGGCAGGTCTGAATAAACAAAACATCAATTCATCGCTTTGCCCAAGTGTATGGGGAGAGTTCTATTCAAGATACTCTCATGAACAATTAGCTAAGATTGGAACTGGAGAGAGTGTAGGAATGTGTCATGATGTTCAAGATTCAAGTGAGATAAATTATTTAGCGGGATATGTGATTACAGATTCAAAAAAAGCACAGGATCTTGGTCTCGACATAATGGAGGTTCCCGAAGCAGAGTATGCGATTATTGAACTAGCAGGTCCGGTTCCAGAGTGTATTCATCAAGGATGGAAATACGCAATGGAGGTCTTTATGCCTGAGCACGGTTATATGCATTCGGGAGCTCCAGACTTTGAATATTATTATGAAGGGGATATGTCGAGTCCTGATTATAAAATGGAATTGTGGATTCCAATTGTAAAAGCTTAAAATGAATAAAAATAAAAAAATCAAAATTAACTTTTAAGTTAATTTTGATTTTTTTATTTTCTATCCAATTATCATATATGATAATTGGGCTCTTTATCTCCCCTAATAAATATCAGTCAAAATAGCAATCTTAAGTTAAATAAAACTTCTAAAAAAATCTGTTTTTTTCAGGTTCTTTCGGTTGACTATTACTAAACTTAATGTATAATACTCTTTGTGTTAGTAAACAATTAGTTTAAAAGGAGAAGACAATGGAAATCGGACATCAACTGCGTGCCTTGCGAATTCAAAAGGGTTTAACGCAAGAAGAGTTAGCGGAGAGAACAGATTTGTCAAAAGGATATATTTCGCAATTAGAAAATGATTTGAGCTCGCCATCCATGGATACATTCTTCGATATTTTAGAAGTATTAGGATGTCCTGCTGCAGATTTTTTTGATGAAGGTCCTGAAGAAGCACTCACGATTTACCGTGAGGAAGATATGACGATGATGGAAGATGCTAAACACCATACTACGGTGACATGGCTCAACCCAGATTCAAATGAGCATGAGATGGAACCCGTGATTCTGGAGTTTCAAGTTGGGGGAGCGTATAAAACATTCCAACCTTCACTGTCAGAGACATTTGGGTATGTACTTGAAGGTTCCATTCAAGTCAAAGTCGGAAAACAAGTCGAAATAGTTTCTAAGGGAGAATCGTTCTATTTCGAGGCGAAAGCCAAACATCAAATTAGTAATGCCGGTAAAACGACTTCTAAAGTGTTAGTCGTGGCAACAGATTCCTATTTATAATAAAGAAAGTTAGGTGCTAGCAATGTCAAACAATACCATTATCTCATTTGAGAATGTGAACAAATTTTATGAGGATACTCATGTATTAAAAAATATTAATTTCGAAATCGAAAAAGGAAAATTCTATACATTACTAGGGCCTTCAGGATGCGGTAAGACAACAATCTTACGTATCATTGCTGGATTTACAGATGTATCAAACGGAAAAGTGACTTTAAACGGGGAAGACGTTACTAACCTTCCACCAAATAAACGTAAAGTGAACACTGTGTTCCAAGACTACGCATTATTCCCACATATGAATGTGTTCGAAAATATCGCGTTTGGATTACGCTTAAAGAAAACACCAGAAAACATCATTAAAGAAAAAGTGGCAGACGCTCTAAAGATGGTGCAATTATCAGGATATGAAAACCGTGAAATCTCACAAATGTCTGGTGGACAACAACAACGTGTGGCTATCGCCCGAGCGCTTGTCAATGAACCAGAAGTGCTACTACTCGATGAACCATTATCAGCGTTAGACTTAAAACTTCGTACAGACATGCAATATGAACTTCGTGAATTGCAACAACGTCTAGGCATCACATTTATCTTCGTAACGCATGACCAAGAAGAAGCGTTAGCGATGAGTGATGAAATTTTCGTTATGAGTAAAGGGGAAGTCATTCAATCAGGAACGCCAGTAGATATTTACGATGAGCCAATCAACCGCTTCGTTGCGGACTTCATTGGTGAAAGTAATATCGTTGATGGAATCATGAAGGAAGACTATCTTGTAGAATTCGTTGGAAAAGAATTTGAGTGTGCCGATGCCGGAATGCGTCCAAACGAAAAAGTTGAAATCGTGATTCGCCCAGAAGATTTAGCGTTAACAACAATTGAAAAAGGAAAATTAATCGTTGAAGTAGATACTCAGTTATTCCGTGGGGTTCACTACGAAATCATCTGCTATGACGAAAATGGCAATGAATGGATGATTCACTCCACTCGTAAAGCAGAAGTAGGATCAAAAGTGGGCTTATACTTCGAACCACACGACATCCACGTAATGCGTTTTGGAGAAAGTGAAGAAGACTTCGATGCTCGTCTAGAAAGCTACGAAGACGAGGTAGAAGAAAATGACTAAACAATCTCGTTTCTTATTTTCCATTCCATACTTTATTTGGTTGTTATTATTCGTAGTAACACCGCTTGGAATGATTTTTTATAAATCATTCTTCGACATCAATGGACAAGTAACCGTTGGAAATTATACAAACTATTTTGCGTCAGGAAACTACTTAGAAATGACCTTCAATTCTGTTTGGTATGCATTTCTAGTCACTCTAGTGACATTGCTAATTAGTTATCCAACAGCGCTATTCCTTAGTCGTACAAAACATAAACAATTATGGCTCTTATTAATTATTTTGCCAACATGGGTTAACCTTTTATTAAAAGCCTATGCATTTATTGGAATCTTTAGTCAAACAGGAACGGTTAACCAATTCCTTTCCTTATTTGGAATTGCACCACAAGAATTCTTGTTTACAGACTTCAGTTTCTTAACGGTAGCAGCGTATATCGAGTTACCATTTATGATTTTGCCAATCTTCAACTCTATTGAAGAATTACCAGGCTCTCTGATTGCGGCAAGCCGTGACTTAGGTGCGACGAAATGGGATACCTTTAGACGTGTTATTTTCCCATTAACAATGAATGGGGTTCGTAGTGGAGTACAAGCGGTATTTATTCCATCGCTCTCACTCTTCATGTTGACTCGTTTAATTGGAGGAAACCGCGTCATTACACTGGGTACAGCCGTTGAGCAACACTTCCTTGTAACGCAAAACTGGGGAATGGGTTCAACCATCGGTGTGGTATTAATCGTGGCGATGATTATTTTAATGTTTGTTACAAGAGATCGTAAGAAAGGAGGCGTATCTGAATGAAATTAGAAAATAATAACAAGTGGAGTAATCTCTACTTAGTGTTTGTATTTGTCGTCTTATATGCGCCTATTTTTTACTTGATTTTTTACTCCTTTAACAGTGCTGGAAGCATGAATGGTTTTGAAGAGTTCACTTTCAAGCATTATGAAGCAGTTCTAGCAGATACGCGTTTAATCGGGATTGTGCTGGATACACTGATTCTTGCGCTACTATCATCACTCATCGCGACTGTGATTGGGACACTTGGAGCCATTATGATCCATTACATCCGTTCAAACCGTCGCAAGCAAGTCCTATTAGGGTTTAACAATATTTTGATGGTGTCACCAGACGTTATCATCGGGGCAAGTTTATTGATTCTATTCACAGTTGTAGGATTTAAACTCGGCTTTATGTCTGTATTACTTGCGCATATCGCGTTTAATATTCCAATTGTCGTGTTAATGGTTTTACCAAAATTATCTGAAATGAATCCATCAATGATTACAGCGGCTCGTGACTTAGGAGCAACAAGTTCTCAAGTGTTAACACGCATCATGTTGCCATCAATTACACCAGGAATTCTAAGTGGATTCTTTATGGCCTTTACGTATTCGCTAGATGACTTTGCGGTGACATTCTTCGTAACGGGGAATGGATTCTCAACGATTGCCGTTGAAATCTACTCACGTGCACGTCAAGGGATTAGTTTAGAAATCAATGCCTTAAGTACATTGATGTTCCTATTCTCCCTATCCCTTGTAATTGGCTATTACTTTATTCAAAAGTTCCAACAAAAACGATTCAATGGGAAGAATGTGGAGAGTGACTTATTGAAAGGAGTCACATTATGAAGCGACTAACGATTTTAATCGGGGCGATTTTAGTTTCTTGCCTAGTGCTGTTTGGAGTTCGTAAAAACTTTGAAACGGCAACAGCTGGTAGCCCCGAAACAATTATCGTTTATAACTGGGGAGACTATATTGATCCAGAGTTGATTGCTCAATTCGAAGAGGAAACTGGATATAAAGTCATCTATGAAACCTTTGATTCGAACGAAGCCATGTTAACCAAGATTAAGCAAGGCGGAACAAATTATGATGTCGCTATTCCAAGTGAATATACGATTCATAAAATGGTCCAAGAAAATCTATTAGAGAAATTAGACTATTCGAAAATAAAAGGCATCGAACATATTGATCCACGTTTCCTACATCAGTCTTTTGACCCTGAAAATTCGTATAGTATTCCTTATTTCTGGGGAACTCTAGGAATTGTATACAATAAAAATGTCTATCCCGAAGGAACCATTAGTGAGTGGAGAGATTTATGGAAGGAAGAATTTAAAGATTCGATCTTATTCATTGATGGCGCTCGTGAAATGATGGGAATCGCGCTACAAACACAAGGGTACTCCTTAAACGAAAAAGATGAAACCATTGTGAAAGAGGCAGGTAAGTTCTTGAAGACGTTAATGCCAAATGCGAAAGCCATTATTGCGGATGAAATGAAGACGTATATGATTCAAGAAGAAGCAAATATTGCAGTGACGTTCTCAGGAGAGGCATCAAAAATGATGAGCGAAAACGAAAACCTCGCCTACGTAGTTGCAAGCGAAGGAACGAATTTATGGTTTGATAATATTGTCATTCCAAAAACAGTGGGCAATAAGGAAGGCGCCTATGAGTTTATTAACTTCATGTTGCGTCCAGAGGTGGCGGCTAAAAATGCGAAATATGTAGGATATGCCACTCCAAATAAAGATGCGCTAGCATTATTGCCGGAAGATATTACTTCGGATGAGAGTTTTTATCCGACGGAAGAGGCGATGAGTAAGATGGAGGTTTACGAAAACTTAGGAACCGACCTATTAGGCCTTTACAACGATCTCTTCTTAGAAGCCAAAATCTTTAGAAACTAAGAAAAGTCGAGACACGCTCTCGACTTTTTTTGTGCATAAAAATAAAGAATGATGAAAAAAGGAACTTCAATCCTTTGAAATTCTTGTGCAGGAATAAAAGAAGAGAAATTGGAATAGAGTTCAATTCGCCTTTAAATTCTACGGATTTCTTCATAGTAGTGATAGTGGCTGTACCGTGTTGAGCCTTTAGTCTCAACGACTACCGAGCTTCAAGTTTGTCTTTATCAATTAATAAACTTTATTGATTTTGACGCAGTAGACAAATGGATTGACCGTTACTGGCAAGCAGTTTGGTCAATCCTATTTGTCCTTGCGGGGGTAAGACGACGAAGAAACAGAAGTGCATTGTTTCTTCTGTCTTACTCCCATTTCACATCGGTTACAACCGCCACTATTCCTACTATAGAATCCGTGAATTTGAGGCTCATTGGGAGAATAGAATCCAATCCCCTCTTTTATTTTGACGAATTTCAATGGAACGAAGGTTTTTATGAAAAAGAGAGAGTGTGCGGAATTTTAGGATTCCACTTCTGAAAAGAGGAGTTGGAAAGGCTAATAGGTCGTATGGACGGCTAGGGGAAGTGGAGTGCGCTGGGACAGTTAAAGAAACAGGGGGAAGTGCTGGGAAGGGTTCTAGGATTATGATTGTGCCAATAAAAAAGTCCTCGTCCAAATGAACGAGGGCTTAGGTTAGTTTGTGTAATAAAGATTGGTGCCGGCGAATTTTGGTTCGCTAGTGACCATAACTCCGAGGTTTCGGAAGGTTTCTTCGTCAGCTTTTTGTAAGATGACCGTGCTATGCGCTTGTAAGTTACGTAAGTTTTGTAATTGATTTTTTGCAGCTTCTGCAGCAGGATTGGTTACTGCAGAAATGCTTAATGCAATGAGCACTTCTTTACTGTCTAGAGAACGGCGTTGGTGTTTGAGGATGTCTTGACCTAGTTGTCCAATAGCGTTTAAAATCACTGGAGGTAGGAGATGGATAGAGTCTCCGATTTCTGCAAGCTCTTTAATACAGTTGAGTAAGCAAGCCGCGCTAGCCGTCATCGTGTCCGTTTGTCTACCTGTGATGATTTTTCCAGTTGGTAATTGGAGTGAAACGACAGGAGTGTTGACTTCTTTTTCTTTTCCGAGGGCAACGGCTACGACTGGTCGATCCTTTGCAGAAAGACCACATTCTTCCATAATATATTTACCACGCTGAGCCGCTTCTAAAGTTCCGATACCGCGTTTGTAGTCACATTGACCTGCATAGTAACGGCGGATGATTTCTTGGTTAGAAGCTTCGCTAACGACTTCATCATCAGTGATAGCAAATCCAACACGGTTCACGCCCATATCTGTAGGAGAGTTGTAAGGAATTGGAGCGTCACCATAAATCTTTGTCAAGATACGACGTAATAGAGGGAATGCTTCAATATCTCGGTTGTAGTTTACTGTTGTTTCTCCGTAATGCGCAAGGTGGAAAGTATCAATCATATTGACATCTTCTAAGTCAGCAGTGGCTGCTTCATACGCCACGTTAACAGGATGGTTGAGCGGTAAATTCCATACAGGGAATGTTTCGAATTTAGAGTATCCTGCACGGCGACCACGTTTGGTTTCGTGATATAGTTGGCTTAAGCAAGTTGCTAGTTTTCCACTGTTAGCACCAGGAGCTGTTACGACAACTAGAGGACGTGTTGTTTCGATAAATTCATTTGCGCCATATCCTGCGTCACTCACGATGGTTTCCACGTCCATTGGATACCCTTCTGTGTAACCATGCGTATACACTTTGATACCACGTCGCTCGAGGGAATTTTTAAATTGAGTAGCAGCAGGTTGCCCTGTGTATCGTGTGATGAGGACACTATTGATTTTGAGGTCCCAATAGTGTAGGTCGTCCATTAAGCGGAGAACATCTTGATCATAAGTGATTCCAAGGTCACCGCGAACTTTGTTTTGTTCAATATCACCGGCATATACACAGATGATAATCTCTGCTTTGTCTCTTAGGCGGTGGAGTAATTTGATTTTTCCGTCTGGGTCAAATCCAGGTAATACTCGCATTGCATGGAAATCACCGATTAGTTTTCCCCCAAATTCTAAATATAATTTGTCATAAGCATTCACTCGCTGAAGAATGAACTGACTTTGTTCTTCTAGATATTTCTCACTATCAAAACCTAATTTCATACGACAACCCCCTTCAATTCATTTCAGTAGTATAGCATAAAAAGGAGGGAAAATTCTATAGTAAATCAACAAAAAAAGCCTATAGGAAAAAGAGTTGCAAGAGGTATAAGGGCGGAGTAAAATAGTATTGGACTCACTCAAATTAATGGAGGACGATTCAATGAAAAATATGATGAATTATGTACAAGAGTTTGGAAAGGACACGTTTGATGAGAGACCTTTCTCTGAAATTGACGCCCTTGTCTTAACGGAATTAGGATATTCACCTCTAGAAGAAATCGTTTCTTCAGATATGAGTGGAAAAGAATTTTCAACGGTTGAAGAGATTGCTCACTATATGGGGGAAAATTCGGAGAGATTATTGAGAGATAATCCGATGATGATTACGCAAGAAAGAGTCGATTTAACTCAGGAAATTGGAAAAGCAAAACGATATCAATCCCTTAAGTTTTTTGGGATGAAGAGCGAAGTGGACTCAGATATTACAAAACAATTTGCCGCATTTACAGTGGAGATAAACCCCAACGTGCGCATCGTGATTTATCGTGGAACAGATGAAACGCTGATTGGTTGGAAAGAAGACTTTATGATGACGTATTCTCCAGTGATTCCAGCGCACAAAGATGCCAAGGAATATTTGGAGCAACAGGCGAAGTTGTTCGATGGGGAAATCCTCTTGTCAGGACATTCAAAAGGAGGAAATCTAGCCTTATACGCTGCCTCTACCCAAGAGAAAGAAGTTCAATCGAGATTGGGGAAAATCTTCTGTTTTGATTCTCCAGGATTACACCGTTCAATTTTAGAAACGGAAGGCTATCACGCAGTGGTTCCGTTAGCGATGCGTTACATTCCTCAAGATGCGTTAGTAGGATTGCTTTTGGAATCTGAAATTCCTTATGTCATCGTCAAAAGTAATGCCTTTGCTGCTCTACAACATAGCGCTTTGACATGGGAAATTGAAAATGGACAATTTGTAACGATGGATCAGCTGACAAAAAACAGTCAATTAAATGACCAAACGTTTAAAAAATGGACTGAAGAAGTGAGTGATGAAGAACTAGAACTGTTCTGGGACGTGTTCTTCGAGCTTCTTTTTACGATTGGATTAGATACGATTAATGATGTGTTTGGCAAATTTATGCATTATGTTCAAGAGTTCTTCAAAGCTGCAGGGCAAATGGATGAAGAAAAACGTGAACTACTCACTCGAGTAGCCTTGCTTTTACTACAGACTCGCTTCGATGTATGGAGAGCTTCCATTAGTTTTGCGGATACATTTAACGTCGAATTTCCAAGCTGGGATGATATTTTAACGAGCATTCATTGGAAAAAAGAAGGAATTTCGATTAAATATCAGGCAAGCCAGGAGAATGAAGAGATTCGAGAATACTATCAACAGCGACACGAACAAAAGAAACACGAAGAGAAATAAAGTTACAGCTTTACTTCGAATCTTTAAATTGATTTCTTTTCTTCGTTCTTCCAAGGAAAAAAAGAAGAGAAAGAGAGTTGCCCAAAATTCACTTATAAGTGAATTTTGGGCAGCTCTCTTTGTTTCTATTATTTTTCGCGTTCAATTGCGATGGCAACGCCCATTCCGCCACCCACACAAAGTGAAGCAACGCCGAGTTTACCATCTAATTGATTTAGAGCATTGATCAGTGTGACAACAATACGTGTGCCAGAAGCACCGATTGGATGTCCTAGTGCAATCGCCCCACCAAATGGATTTACTTTTTCGGTTGGGATTTTCAAGTCTTTAATGACGGCCATACTTTGTGCCGCAAAGGCTTCGTTCAGTTCGAAGATATCCACTTTTTCAAGAGGAATACGGGTGCGTGCTACTAATTTTTCAATCGCTGGAATAGGTCCAACCCCCATGATTGCAGGATCCACACCTGCTTCTGCATATCCTTTTAGAGTTGCTAGAATAGGTAGATTCAATTCTTTTGCATATTCGCGAGTGGTCATAATGACACAAGCGGCTCCATCATTGATTCCTGAAGAGTTTCCAGCAGTGACCACTCCATCTTTTTTGAAGGATGGTTTTAGTCCTGCAAGAATCTCTAATGTCGTATTGCCGCGAATCGATTCGTCCGTTGTTTTTAAGTCCTCAGATTTTGTCTTGCGATTGAAGACTGCGACTGGAGTGATTTCCTTCTGGAAACGTCCTTCTGCTTGTGCTTTAGCGGCTTTTTGTTGAGAAGCCACAGCGAAAGCGTCTTGTTCTTCACGTGTAAATCCGTATTTTTCAACGATGTTTTCAGCGGTAATCCCCATCGCGTCCATTGAATAGGCGTCTGTTAACCCATCATTAAATAATGAATCGACTAAAGTAACCGGTCCGTTTTTTGGAGCAAACCGTTGTTGTAATAAATGAGGTGCTAAACTCATATTTTCCATACCACCAGCTAAGACGATTTTAGCATCTCCTAGTCGAAGGGATTGCGCTGCAAGAATAATGGCTTTTAACCCAGAACCACAAACTTCATTGACCGTTAAGGCTGTACTAGAATGGAGTAGACCAGCTTTTAATCCTACTTGTCGAGCAGGGTTTTGGCCAAGTCCAGCTTGTAAAACATTTCCGAAAATCACTGTATCAATTTGGTCGGGAGATAATTTGGCTTTTTGGATTGCGGATTTTGCTACCGCTGTTCCTAATTCAATCGCAGAGGTTGTAGCAAATTGACCTCCGAATTTACCAATGGCAGTCCGTGTGGCACTGACAATGACAATATCATTTCCGTTCATATCTTTGATTCCTTTCTATAGTAGATTCACTTTCATCTCCTCTATTTTATAAGATTTTGCCTCTAAACCCTAATTTTTAATCGTTCTAAATAGTAAAGAATTGTTTAAATTATAGAACAAATAGTAAATTCAATTGTCCAGACGGCAATTTTTTGCTAGTATAGTTGTTGCTAAGAAAGAACAGGAAGACTAACATGTGGTTAGGGCTTTTTTGTAAAGGAGAACAACAATGAATATAGGAATAGATAAGATTGGCTTTTTTGTTCCGCCAACTGCACTGGATATGGAAACATTGGCAGTTGCACGTGGAGTAGAGCCAGCTAAATACACGATTGGCATTGGACAGTCTACAATGGCAGTAGCTCCCGTTACACAAGATATCGTGACTTTAGCCGCAAATGCAGCTTTATCGATTATTGATGATGCTGACCGCGAATCTATTGATATGATTTTATTTGGAACAGAAACAGGAATTGATCAATCAAAATCAGCTGCAGTCTATATGCAACGGATGTTAGGATTATCTAATCGTGTTCGAAGCGTAGAATTAAAGCACGCTTGTTATGGGGCAACAGCAGCCCTTCAATTAGCAAAAGGGCATATCGCATTAAACCCTTCATCAAAAGTATTGGTCATTGCTAGTGATATCGCTAAATATGGATTAAATTCTGGTGGAGAACCTACTCAAGGAGCTGGTGCGGTAGCCATGGTTGTTTCTGAGTCGCCACGTTTATTAGTCTTAGACAATGAAACAAGCTTGTTTACGGATGACGTAATGGACTTTTGGAGACCGAACTATGAAGCCTATCCATTAGTAGATGGTCAATTTTCAAATGAACAATACATCCGTTTCTTCTCTGAAGTGTGGAAGAACTATCAAGAAAAGACTCATTGCGAGTTTTCGGACTTCGAGGCCATTTGCTTCCACTTACCGTATACGAAGATGGGGATGAAAGCTTTCAAACCGTTCTTAGAAGAAATGAGCGAAGAAGAAAGAGAACGTTTCACGGCAAGATACCAAGAAGCGTCTATTTATAACCGCCATGTCGGAAATATTTATACAGGATCATTATTCCTAAGTTTTATTTCGTTATTAGAAAACAGTTCTGTACTAGTAGCTGGAGACCGCATCGGATTCTTTAGTTATGGTTCAGGAGCAGTTGGGGAATTCTTTGCTGGGGAATTAGTTGAAGGATTCGAAAATCAATTGCATATTGCGGAACATAAGGCTTTGCTTGAAAACCGTAAAATGTTAACCGTTGAAGAATACGAAGAAATCTTTATGGAAGTTGTCGATTCTAGCGGTGAACAAACTTTCACACGTGAAGACAATAGCCCAGTGACACTCACAGGAGTTAAAAATCACGAAAGACAATATACTATAAAATAATCAAACAACCGACCGTAGCCTCCAGGGTTACGGTTTTTTATTGAGTGAAAGACTGCAAAAATAAAAATGTAACATATATGCTACAGTAGCATATATGTTACATTTCGAATTTTAAAATTAAAAGTAAACTATAAACGTTGAAATGATGAGGTTTTTAGCGGTATAGTCAATAACATGGTTTTGGTTCAAAAGTACGAATGTCGAAAATCATAGTAAAAATTCCGAGAGAAAATCAAAAAATTTTTTTCAGTTGCTTCTCGATTTGAAACACCAAAAAGCTTCAAAAAGAGCGGTGGTATGCACTTTCTAACACCTTTCACAGATCCATTCAAAATGAAGGACGCAACACTTTTCTTCATTTTTTATAAGGAGGTTGAATAAAATACACAAAAAGTGATACCGAAGAGAGTTGCGGATTTTATAATCGCAGTAATAGAGCTTTTTTTGGATAAAAATAGGGATAGATTAGGCTTTCTAAGAAAAAATCTTTGCTAAATATAACTTGGAATCATTGCTAAAAATAGATGTACAAAGTTTTTAACTATTTGCTATAATTAATATCGTAATAGAAGCTGTGTAGGAAGGAATGTAAACGATATGGGATATATGAAGAAGATATTAGGTTGGTTACCAAGGAAATACCTATTATTAATAGCAATTGGTATGTCTTTAACTGCTTTAGATGGTATTATTATCCCTTCTTTTATTTCTGGATTAATTGATGTTTCGGCGACTCAAAAGGTTGAGGATTTAGTAAAAATTTCAATGATAGGTATTCTCAGCTTTTCCCTAATTCGTCTGGGATTATTCATATGGGAAGATTCGCAACAAAAAATGATAAAGCAAGTAACTCTATCCCTTAAAGAAAAAGTTATTACAGCATTCTTTTATGGAAAGTTTAATCAACAGGAAGTAGAGTCAATCGTGCTTAATGAATTAAAACTATTAGAAGAACAAGGAATCAAGTCCATCATGGGATTTTTCTATTGCCTTGTATTTGCGTTGGTCACTTTGTTATATGTGTCCGCTATAGATTTAAAGCTGGCAGCTCTCTTTATAACGTTGTCGTTCCTACCAATATTAGTGCCAAAATTATTTGCGAAATCTATTCGAAAGCATTCAAAGGAATGGGCTGAAGTGAACCAATTAAGTATCTTGCAACAACAAGAATATTTGAAAAATAAGCTGATTATTAAAAACTTTTTTGTAGAAAAAATCTTTTTGAATAAGTTGATGGGAACGT
>NZ_DBHISP010000007.1:0-88832 GCF_057274575.1 Granulicatella sp.
CAGAACTAAATCCTTTGCTTAAATTAATTGTCTAACTTTTTGGGGTCAGTACATTTTGAAGAGGTTGGGATTTTCTATTATTGAATTGTGTTAAAATTCAAGTTAAACGCCTGTTTTACAGAATCACTTGCTTCGCTAACGGGAGTCTTTGAAATGTATTTTCCTTTAAAACAATAACGTTTTGACGCATTGTAATCATCACACGTAATTAAAGTGATTTCTGTAACACCAGGTTGGTCACGAATTACTTCCACTCGGGTTGGTTCGATTAATTCTACGGACGTTGTTTCATATTCATACACATACTCTAAATCTGTTGTATAAATTTTATCCCCTACCTTTAAGTTTACCAGTGGAGAAAATAATAAAGTCATATCTCCAAAATAATTATGACTGGCTAACGCGTAATTCCCTTGACCCATTTTTTGAGTTGGTTTCATTGTTCCGGCTCCTGAGAGAAGGACTTCATTTGCTAAACCTTTATAAATCGGTAAATTCAATTTCACACTTGGAACTGCGATTTGTCCTAGTGTTAAGAATGTCCCTTTTTTCATATTGGCTTTTAAGACTTGATTTAGATCAATCGGTTCTACTTTAGAAAAGTCAAATTCCGCTTCTTGCAGTTCATTGGCTTTAACAGCTGACAATGTTAACGAAGAATTGATTTGAGACTGTTCTGCTTGTAGTCTAGATAATAAGAATGTACGAATCGGATCCGCAGCTAACAAGATCGCCGCAATCACAAATAAAATCGACGCCAAAAAGATTCTCCAATTGAATTTTTTCTTTGGCTTATGATTCTTCTGCTGGTTTTGACTATTTCTTCTTCCTTCTATTTTTTCCATACATCAATCCTCTTTCTCTTTTGTGCTCACAAGGATCCAATATCCCTTATCTAAAGCAATACGCTCTACATTTCCAAAGACTTCTTGCATTTTCTTTTGCGCACTTGGAGCACCTTGTTTTTTCTGAATTACGATGACAAGTTGGCCGCCATCTATTAAATAGTCATACGCCTCTTCTAAAATACGATGAACCACTTCTTTTCCTGCACGAATCGGCGGATTACTAATAATAACAGAATAGTCACTCGCATTTATTGCATCATAAATCGAACTTTCGTGAATCGATACATTTTCAATCCCATTCATCTTTGCATTACGCAAGGCTAATTCGAGTGCACGTTCATTGACATCTACCATTTCTACATGCATCTTCGGATAGGCATTTGCAAAAGACAAACCCATAGGACCATAACCACAACCAACATCTAACAGTTTCCCTTCCTGAAAAGAAGAAGGAACTTCATAAGACTCAATCAATAACTGACTTCCAAAATCAATAGTATTTTTTGAAAACACTCCATTGTCACTAACAAACTGGAAAGAAAATCCTTTTAAAACATAACTAAAATGTTTCTCTTGACTCTTACTATTTGGTTGATGTGTATAATAGTGATTTTGATTCATGAGTATCTCCTTTTTTTGTATCTTTTTTCATACTAGCATAAATCACCTTTTTTCCAAAACAAAAAAACCCGCTGTTTGGGAACAGCGGGAAAAGGTTAGGAGGGTTTACTAATAAAAAAATGTTGGGAGTTCATTTTTTTATTTGGGAGAAGTAAACCTTAGGTGTTTTATTGGGTATGAATAGATTATAGAGGTTACTTTTGAATTTTTTGTGAATTTTACTTTGATTTTTTTAAAAATGAAACTTTTTTTATATTTTGATATCGTCGTAGTCAGTACTTTTTTTGAATAATTCCACTACGTACGAACAAATTGGGCGAACTTTTAAGTTTTCCTCTCTTGCATACACAGCTAATCGTTCTACTAATTGACGTGCTACTCCTTGTCCACGAAGACTAGGATCTACAAAAGTGTGGTCCGCACCAATCACTCCCTCTTCTTCCACAGTATACGTGATTTCAGCATCCACTTCTCCAGCAGCATTATAATGTCTAAACGCTTGATTTTCTTGAACAAATTCCATTAATGAATCCCCCTTTATAGTTCTATCTTTAGTATACGACTCAATGAGATAGAAATCGAAGAATGTGATTCAAAATAGTAACCTTTGTTATACCTATTTTGTAACGAAGTCTGATTATGGTATTCTGTTAACAGAAATTTTTTTCAGAATGGAAAATTTGTTATGCATATACCCGATAATTATTTAAGCGCAACAACTAGTGCAGTTTTAGCAGTTGCTGCTTCGGATTCAGCCAATCGTTGCAACTCAAGCAGACGATTCTATAAGAACTCGTTATACAATTTAATTATTTTCCTGCCTACTTGACACGGTGCAGTTCAAAGTGAATTTCAGGATTTATATATTGGATTAATTTTACCGTCAATAATTCATTGTTTTGGCAGTATTACTTGAAACGTACTCCCTTCTCCAATCTCGCTTTCAACTGATATACTTCCACAAAGTTGATCTACAATTGCTTTTACAATCGCTAATCCTAGGCCATTCCCTTCTTGCACATGAGAATGTTCCACTTGATAAAATTGTTCAAAAATATGTCGTTGATCTTCCTCGCTCATTCCGATGCCATTATCTGCAATCGTGACTCTAGCAGTATCATTCTCTTCTTGGATATCAATCGTTAAATGCACGCTATCCGAAGAATACTTCACCGCATTATCGAGCAGATTCGTCCACACTTGCATGCTTAAATCTGGGTCCGTCTCACAATGAATGGGCTGACTCGTAAATGTCAAGTCAATCTCTTTTTGCTTCCACTTTTCCGTAATCAAAATAACGGCATGACGAATTTGTTCATCTAGTTGAAGTAGTTTTTTCTTTGGTTCAAAATCACGTTCCATCTTTGTCAATGTGACGATTCCATCACATAGACGACTTAGACGAAGGCTCTCTGAACGCAAAATACCGGTCAAATCTTTTCTAGTAGATTCATCAAGCTTTTCGTCAGCTAATAAGTCACTCACTCCTACAAGAGAAGCGATCGGTGTTTTCAGTTCATGAGAAAGATTAGCAATAAACGCAGATCGATGTTCGTCACTACGTCTCAAGTCTTCGGCCATCTGATTCACATGCTGAGAAAGCTGAGACAATTCATTGTGATATTTAGCAGTGTCTTTAGGATAATGCTTAAGAGGAATCTTACGGCTAAAATCTCCTCTTGAAATAGCCTTAACAGATTCATTCAACTCTGAAATAGGTCTCGTTAAATGAACGGACCCATACCTCATGGCAAGCCCCCCTACGAGAATAATCACTAAACTAAAAATAATTAACCACGTTTGGAAACTAACTTCCACCATAAACCAGTGTTTTAGCACAAAAACAGTCATTAATCCAATAACACTTGTGCTCACTAAAACACTACAAAACATGAAGACGAAATAGTTTCTAAGAGGGAATTGTATTTCTTTTTGTTTATCCATTTTTAATCGTCCCTTTATACCCTAATCCTCGTATCGTTACAATATCAAAATCTTTATTCTCTTTAAATTTTTGTCGGACCCTTTTAATGCATGCATCTACTAATCTTTCGTCAAGGTCCTCTTCCATCCCCCAAATATCATCCAATAAATCCAAACGAGTAAATATTTTTTCTGGATTACTGAGTAATTTATAGAGTAAGTAAAATTCTTTTCGAGGAATTTGATAGACTTCTTCAGTCTCTAAATCCGTTAAAGTTAATGCATTGTAATCAAGTCTTGTATGTTCAAAACGCAGCACTTTCTCTGTTTCTAATTGAGCCCTTCTAAGTAAGGCTTGTACTCTTAGAACAAGTTCAGCTAAACGAATCGGCTTCACCATGTAGTCATCGACGCCTAACTTAAAAGCTTCTTCCAGAGATTCTAACTGAGATTTTGCTGTAATCATTAAAATTGGCAAAGTGTGCTTCGTTTCTCGTAAAACTTTTACAAGAGCGTATCCATCCATCACGGGCATCATAATGTCAGAAATTAATAAATCGACTTGATGCTTCTCCATTAACGAGAGAGCTTCCTCTCCGTTTTCAGCAATGTAAATCGTGTAGTTTTCTTGTTTTAACTTAGTCGTAATCAATGTGCGAATCGCTTGATCGTCTTCAGCAACTAATATACTAAACATAGCTCCACCTTCTTTCTGGAACATTATAGCACAAATGCTTACAGACGAACTAACTTCCCTTTTTTCATCTCGTAAACCGTATCTACATACTCAAGCACAGAGCGGTCATGAGTCACCATGATGGCACTCTTATGTTTTGACTTCACTTCACGCTGAATTAATTGTGCAATTTCTTTTCCTCTTTCAGGATCTAGACTTGCGGTAGGCTCATCCGCTAATATTAATTGCGGATTTCCAATAAAGGCGCGAGCAATCGCAGCACGCTGCTTTTGACCGCCTGACATTTGATTTGGATACTGACCGTAGCAATTCTCTATACCTAGCTCTGCCAATAATCCTTTGACTTCTTCTTTTCGTTTTGAAGCGTCTTTCTCGCCTTTTAATTTCGCTACTACTTCTAATTGGTCTCCGATTTTCATATAAGGCAATAATTGATGATCCTGGAAAATAAAGCCTAATAACTCCAGTCTCTTCTTCGTCCATTCATTCTGTTTTAAATTCGTGAGATTTTGTCCCCCGATGATTACTTGACCACTATCAGAAGATAGAAGTAATCCTGCAATCGATAAAAGCGTTGATTTTCCTGAACCAGAAGGTCCTAAGATAGCCACAAACTCTTGTGGTTCAACGGTTAAATTCAAGTCACAAATAACATCTCTCATTTGATTTCCGTCTGCGTAAGATTTTTTTATCTGTTGTAATTCAATCACTGACATCTTATTCACCATTTCCACCAATCACCTCGATTGGATCTACTTTCTTAATTTTTAATAGAGATAATGCTCCGCAAATAATCGAAATAACGATAAAGCTTACTGAAATGACTGCATTATCTTCGGCTTTCATATAAAACGGCATGCTTACAGGTAAGAATGGCGTTAAGGCTAAGGCAAGACCTAATCCAATGCCAATTCCGATAATAGAAAGAATCCCTACTTGTGACAGTTGAATTCTAGTTATTTCTCCCATCGACATTCCGATTGCTTTTAACACACCAAATTGTTTCAATTTTTGCAGTGCTAAAATATAGAAGAATACTCCAAGAATTGCGGCTGAAGCGATTAATAATACCCAAGTCATTGTTTTTAAAATCATATTGGTTGCAGTATATCCTGGAATTTTATTAATAATTTGTTGCTTATTCGATACCATCAACTGTTCTGATAAATCATCGGACGCAACTTCTTGGCTTGTGATAATGGCTTGTGGTTGCCAAGTGTAATTTGGATTTTTCTTCTGACGCATCTCTTCTGATGTCTTAGAACTAATGAAGGCTACTGAACTATGCCCATATTTTGCGTCTTTGGCAAAAGCAACGACTTTCAGTAAAATATCAGAAGTCTTATCTTTAATGGTATCCCCCACGTGGATACCTTTTGCCTTATAGGATTCATCTAAAATCACTTCGTTATCAGCTAAATCAGACGCAGCATAACCCTCTTCTGTCTTAATCGTTAAATTCTTGTACGTGTCCATCGCAAAGAATGTCACGTCTTGCGAACCTTCCTCGTCCTCTTTCATAAACGTAGAACGTTGAATCACTAGACCTGTTTGCTCTTCTAGATGAAGGTCTTCAATTTCCGTTAGTTCTGAACTTGTAAGAGTTGAATAAGGAATGACTCCTTCTGAATCCTTTGAAAGAATATATTGAACGTCTCCAAATGTATCAATTTGTGCCATAATAATTCGTCCTAAGCCGTTCGTTAAACCGGATAGGAAAATAACCATAAACATCATGATAACAATCAGTACCTCAATTAATATAAATTTTTTCGGTTGGTATTTAATTTCATTCCATGCTATTTTCAATGTAATTTCTCCTCTTTATAAAATCATAAGCCTAGTATACGTGAGTTTTATGACCTGAATATGACATCATTTATATAAGGAGTGCTTGTTGGATACCGCATTACTAGGTTTGTGGTATATTAGAAATATATTTATCCAAGCTATTGAAAGGAAAAAGAATGTTGAAGTTTTCACTGAAAAAGAAGGAACCTCATCAACCCTCCTCTGGTTCTGGAAAACAAAAGAAATCAAAAAAACAGAGAAGCAATCAAACTGTCGATCGGTACCATGGTCCATTAATCACGAATGAGGTGAGTCTAGGGTACATTAAATTCTTCCCTTGGATTATGCTTCCGATTACTGCTTTTCTATATTTTGCAGGAGGTTACAACGATAATATCGGGATTATTAAGGTCCTATTCCTGAGTGCGATGGTGATGAATATCGTCAGTATTCTCTTCGGGCTTTTTACTCCTCTTTTCAATCGTTTTAAGTCTCTAACTTATATTTTAGTGGCCTTTGTTGTTTGGACCGTCTTACTCAGCTTTACATTTATCGGCTTACTTATGGTTACCAAAGACAACATAGCCATCAGCGCATTAACGGTCTACAATTCCAAATTGACGTTATTTTATGTTATTCCAATGATACTTTTATTTGTGGTGATGACCTCAATTTACGCGTGGTATTACCTCCCTCAGAATCAAGGTAAAATTTGGAAAATTAACCGATGGGAAACGTATGAAATCAATAGTAAAAAGAAAGAACTTCTTTTCAATATGACTAAAGTTCTGGGCATTATTCTAGTTGTCATCGCCGTGCTTACAGACTACATACAAATCATTTTCGGATTTTTCTTGGGCACTTTAATGAACTTTGCTTTTCCAGCAGTTTTAGTAGATGCCATTTACGCCGCAATCTATATCAAAGACCATCCAGATTACGAAGAGTTGTGATTGTAACAAATAAAGAACAAAAAGTTATTGGAGGACTCTATTTTATGGAATTTACTCATAAAATTCCCAGCGTTGAAGCATATAATCAATTAAGAGTAAATGCGGGAATGAATAGCACTAAACCTCATTCTGAAGTTAAAAAGGCTCTTGAAGGAACTCTTTTTTTAGTTTCTGTTTATGAAGATGATGAACTCATTGGCTTAGGAAGAATTGTTGGCGATGGCGGGGTCACTTTTGTCGTATCCGATATTATGGTAGACAAAAGGTTCCAAAGACGTGGAATTGCCGATAGAATCATGGAAATGATTGATCAGTGGTTTGACGAAAATACACATGAGAGCAGTTTTATCACTTTGCTAGCAAAAGTCCCTGCAGATAAGCTCTATCATAAGCATCATTTTGCCTATCTTGACGAAAATCGAGTGGGCATGATTCGAGAAAAATAAAAGACTTATCATTTTTTATAGAATCACTATCTTTAAACTCCCAGAACCATTTATTTACAATCAACGAAAAAGTTCTTGGTTTTTAAAAGATTGATAAGGAAAAGAATGAAACAGAGATTAAAAACAAGTAATCAAATCACTGTTTGTTTATGAAATATAAAAAAAGAGAACATTAAATGTTCTCTTTTTTATATTAAAAATTACAAGGATGCTTTGCAAGAGAAATTAACTCTTAGCTTTATTTGTCATCTTTATTAATCATATTTTTAACGCCTTCGATTGCTCCTTCGACCGCATCTTTTGCATCTTCAGCAACCTCTTTAACTTTAGAAACTACTTTTTCAGCAGCCCCTTCTTTTTCTGTTTTTTTATCACCAGTTAATTTTCCAAGCCCTTCTTTAACAGAGCCTTTAGCTTGATTGAATTTTTCTTCTACAGACATAGTCTTTACCTCCATTATGATTTTTAAGTGTTTCATGTTTTTATAGAAAAGAAATAAAATAAGAATCTCTTTCCGTACTTAGAGCATTAATGAACGCGAGCTTTTTGCTTATACCTTACTTCCTTGTAAATATCTGAAGCCTCATACCGCTAACGTTATGAAAATCTAGCAAAAAGGGAGTCAAAATTTTCAAGATTAAAATACATAGTATAAGAAAAGTATTTTTCTTTATTTTGACCTATTGAATCCTAACATCATTAAATTTTAAATTGTGCTTTGAAAGTATAAAGACAATTTATGTCTTTTTACCCAAAAGAAATGATACAACAGCTACTACAATAACTGCACCAATGATAGAGGGAAACAAGGCCATTCCAGCCAAACTAGGACCCCAAGTTCCCAAAAGTGATTGACCCACAGATGAACCGACTAAACCTGCAACAATATTTGCAACAACACCCATAGAGCCACCTTTTTTAGTGATTGATCCAGCAATAAGACCAATTACACCTCCGACAATAATAGACCAAAGCATATCGATTCTCCTTTCTAAATGTACTAAATCAAAATTCAAATCTTTTGATTAATGTGATTATATAATTTGCCAACTTGGAAACATAATAATTCAGCTTAATTTTCCCGCCGTATTTATGTACTTTGAATACAATAAAACGATAAAATACTGATTTTTGTTGGTTTTGAGAGAGAATTAAGATAGCTTTTCATATATTTTGAGTTGTTAAGTGAATTAAAATATACACATTATGGTAAGATTGAATTATAATAGAATCACTATATTATAAAGAAAGATAACAATCTTATGAGAGAATTACTGTCTAAAAAAAGTCACAGACAATTAGAATTATTAGAAATACTATTTGAAAATAAGCGCTGGTTTCATATTTCTGAACTAGCGGAATTATTGAATTCTACAGAGCGTTCAGTAAAAGATGATTTATACCATGTCAGATATTCTTTTCCTGACTTGATATTTCATTCTTCAACAAATGGTATACGTATCATTAATACCGATGATAGTGATATTGAGATGGTCTATCATCATTTTTTTAAGCATTCAACTCATTTTTCAATTTTAGAATTTGTTTTTTTTAATGAAGGATATGATGCTGAGAGTATTTGCAAAAAGTTTTATATCAGTTCTTCCTCTCTTTACCGTATCATTAGTCATATTAATAAAACTATTAAGAAACAATATCATTTTGAAATTAGCCTCAATCCTGTTCGAATTACTGGAAATGAGATAGATATTCGTTACTTTTTTGCCCAATATTTTTCAGAAAAATATTATTTCCTTGAATGGCCATTTGAAGATTTTTCACCAGAACCACTCTCTCAATTATTGGAACTAGTTTATAAAGCGACATCTTTCCCGATGAATTTATCAACTCACAGAATGTTAAAGTTGCTCTTAGTTACGAATTTATATCGAATCAAGTTTGGTCATTTCCTGGAAGTTGAGAAAGATTCTTTTAATAATCAATTATTGGAATTTTTAATGCAGGAAGATGAAATGGAAGATATTATCAAAAAATTTGAAACAAAATACAATATCTCTTTAACAAAAGAAGTAATAGGTCAATTGTTTGTATCTTATTTTCAAAAAATGTTTTTCATAGACGAAAAAGTATTTCTGAAGTATACAATAACGGACAGCTATGTAAAGAAATCATATCATTTGTTGGGGGATTTAGTTGATCAGGTATCAAGAGAGTATAATATTAAAGTAGACAATAAGGATAATCTTATTTGGCATCTTCATAATACTGCACATCTTCATCGCCAGGAATTATCTACAGAGTTTATTCTATTTGATCAAAAAGGCAATACAATCAAGAACTTTCAAAATATTTTTCCTCGATTTGTTTCCGATGTAAAAGAAGGGATTCTGCGTTACTTACAAACTTTGGATATTGATAGTAGTTCAATGAAAGTCAATCATTTGGCCTATACGTTTATCACCCATAGCAAACACCTAGTGCTAAATCTTTTACAAAATCAACCCAAATTAAAAGTTTTGGTTATGAGTAATTTTGATCAGTATCATGCAAAATCAGTAGCGGAAACTCTTTCTTA
This sequence comes from Granulicatella sp., assembly GCF_057274575.1. Classification (NCBI taxonomy): domain Bacteria; kingdom Bacillati; phylum Bacillota; class Bacilli; order Lactobacillales; family Carnobacteriaceae; genus Granulicatella; species Granulicatella sp. The sequence continues at coordinate 9,816 of NZ_DBHISP010000007.1, forward strand.
TTATTGTAGTAACAATTTTGAACTTGAAGTTTGGAATGAATTAGAATTATCCATTGATGCTTTAAAAGAATCTCCGTATGATATTATCATTTCTAATTTTATTATTCCTCCTATTGAAAATAAGAGACTAATTTATTGCAATAATATTAATACAGTCGCTCTAATCTCCTTACTTAACGCGATGATGTTTATTCGATTAGACGAGTAACGTAGATTATGTTTATAACAAATTAATATCCACCGGCTAAGTGAAGCGCAGTAGGTCTACTTAGATGTTAGTAAAAAATCATGACTTCAACGTTTTTTTAATTCTGTTTTTGCCGTTTTGTTTAGTTTGGTCTAAAGAGATATCTAAACATTTTCACTTTTTTGAGTATAAAAAAAGTGAGAAACTTTGATAACTCAATATTTCATTACACTTTCAATTTCACGGAACAAATACGGAACAATTCGCACAAAAAGCCTTGGAAAACCAAGGCTTTTTGCGTATAAAAAAATGCCCCCTGCATGGATTTGTAAGAACTTTTCATATTGAAAATAAACAAAAATGTTGAAATATAGCTGATTTTAGGGAAATACTTTTAGGTGTTTTCAATGTCAGGATTTAAAAATGGGGCAAAAGTGGGGCAAAAACGAATGACTCGTATTTTGTTTGAAAACCTATAATACCTAATGATTATGCTATTCTAGATATATAGTTTTGTTATAAATAAATGTCAGTGCGAGATCAAATTGGAGGATAAAATGGAAAAACAAATTAATGAAAAAAAAGCCTTGGTTCCTGAAGTGCACCCCAAAAGTTAGACACAAAATCTAACTTTTGGGGTGTTTTTATTATGAAATTAACTTATGAAGATAAAGTTCAGATTTATGAACTCAGGAAACAAGGTTTTAGCTACTCAAAACTTTCAGATATGTTTGATATACAGAAGTCAAATCTTAAATACATGATCAAATTGATTGATCGTTATGGGTTAGAGATAGTTAAAAAAAGGAAAAAGAATTATTATTCTCCTGAATTAAAACAAGAAATGATTGATAAAGTCCTACATGAAGGCTGGTCTCAAGGAGAAGTTTCTCTCGAATATCGTCTTCCAAATCATGGTATGCTTTCTAACTGGCTCGCACAATACAAGAAAAATAAGTATACTATTGTTGAGAAAACAAGAGGGAGAGTACCTAAAATGGGACGTAAGCCAAAGAAAAAATCAGAAGAGATGACAGAACTAGAACGCCTTCAGGCTGAAAATGAGTATTTAAGAGCGGAGAATGCCATTCTAAAAAAGTTGAGAGAACTCCGCTTGAAGGAGGAAAAAGAGAAAGAAGAAAGACTCAGATTGTCAGAGAATTAGTACCAGAATTCTCTTTAGATATTCTTCTAAAGATTATCAAACTTGCCCGTTCAACATACTATTATCACTTAAAGCAGCTAAATCAAGAAGATAAGAATCATGTCGTTAAAAATGAAATACAAACCATTTTTAATGATCATAAAGGTAATTATGGATATCGCCGTATTACTCTTGAGCTTAGAAACCGTGGGTTCATCGTAAACCATAAGAAGGTACAACGCTTAATGAAACTGTTGGGGCTAACTGCTCGTATTCGTAGAAAACGTAAGTATTCTTCTTATCATGGAGAAGTTGGTAAGAAAGCTGAGAACATTATTCAACGCCAATTTGAAGCTGAAAAACCGATGGAAAAGTGCTATACAGACATTACAGAGTTTTCTATTCCAACAAGTAATCAAAAACTATATTTATCACCAATTTTAGATGGTTATAACAGCGAAATTATAACGTATACTCTATCGTCTTCGCCAAATTTAAAACAAGTAAAGGATATGTTAGAACAAGCTTTTAGAGAAGAAGAATATGAGAATACTATTCTCCACAGTGACCAGGGATGGCAATACCAACATTATTCTTATCATAAATTTTTAGAAGATAAGGGCATTCAGGTATCTATGTCCCGCAAGGGGAATAGTACGGACAACGGCATGATGGAGTCGTTCTTTGGAATTCTTAAATCAGAGATGTTTTATGGTTACGAGAAGAAATTTAAATCTATAAAAGAACTTGAGGAGGCAATCGTAGATTATATTGATTATTACAACAACAAACGAATCAAAGTAAAATTAAAAGGACTTAGTCCTGTACAATACAGAACTAAATCCTTTGCTTAAATTAATTGTCTAACTTTTTGGGGTCAGTACATCCCAAGGCTTTTTAATGTTATAAACTCATTAAAATAATCCCCAGTTAGATTTGGAATATTTTTTATTCTGTGTCATATAAAAATAAATAAAATGACTGGCTATAGCTAGAGCAAAAATGGTTGTTATACTCACTACTATTATAGGATTAGAAGCAAAGATTAAAGAGAGAATCAAGGCAGCCAGATAGAGTGTCGCTTGGACACAGTAGTAACTTTTCGAATAGCGAAGATAGTGTTTGTTATAGGGCCCATTTACTAGGACAGCAGCTTGAAAGAGGCCAAATCCGATATAAGAGAAGCTGGTTGCAAAGAGACGATTAGCTTCAGGATTCAGAAGAAAACTCATCGAAACAGTCATCATAATAAGTCCAATGAAAATAGGATAGTGACTGTAAATTAGAAATAGTCCCTTTTGATTAGATTTTTCATCAATAGCATGGTCGAATTGACCAAAATAAAACAAGAACAGAGAAAGCATAATAATGAAATAAAGAACCGAATAAATCGAGAAATTCTCGATTGTAAAGAATTCAGTTAGCTCCATAATCATCTCTCCAAACGTAATAATGACAAGAAGGGAGATGCGCTCGATTAAATGGGGGAAATTTACCTGGTAATGCTCATCTTTACTAAGCAAGATAATTGGCATAATAAATGTTAGCAGAATACTAGCAAATAAGATATAGACTCTAACGTAAATAGGAAGAAGAGCTGCTAGATAGACTCCTAAACTTCCTAGACCTGTTATCCATAGAAAACCTTTGATATTTTCCCGATTAACATCATCGGTTGATTTTCTAAAAAACTCAACCAAATATTGAAAAAATAAGGTAAGGGTTAATGTACCAATAGCCCAACAGAGATAATGAAAATATTGTTGCCAATCAGGTCCAATCATATTGGCTATAAAGAGTAAAAGTCCCATTTTGATAAACATGATTACTATGTTAAATAAAGAGTTCTTTCCATAGCGATTGGTATAATCGGTTTGAATCATCCAGGAATCGATGAGAACCAAAGTAGCAATGAAAAAATCAAGGAAAGAATTCCAAGTCAAAATACCGTTATGAAGATGGTCAATTAAAGTAGTTACTTTTGAAATTGCAAAAACAAAAACTAAGTCATAAAAAAGTTCTGAAAATTCTACACGTTTATGTTTAATAAGAGTTGTCATCTTAAGACCTTTCTATTTTAGAAGTACAATTTATTATAACAGAAAATGGTAATGAGAGAAAAGGAGATGCTTAAATAACTTTATGTGGCGCGAATTGTCAAAACCTTTTTTCTCTCATTTTTTAGTGCTAAGACTACACAAAAAGCCTTAGAAAACCAAGGCTTTTTGTGCATAAAAAAATGCCCCCTACAGACTATCTTTTACATTTCATAATGTTTCACACCGCTTCATATCCTTATAATAACAGCGTTTCTGTATCATGTCATATCATACGTTTTCTACTTTCACGGAACAAATACGGAACAACTCAATCCTTTAAAAATGCAAAAAAAAATAAAGCCTACCCCGAAAGGTAGGCTCATTGTTTATTCTTCGAAATGAATTGCTCCACTTTCGTCTACATAGACTGCTGCACGTTCCAACATTTCTCCATTTGAATTGAAGTGGTAATATTTCCCATCAATCTTGCGTACTTCTTTAGACACCATCGCCCCGCCTTTTGTAACGTCGCAATAGTACCATTTGTCGAAATATGGAATCCAACCAGTTCGCATTTCTCCGTTGTTTTCGAAGTAATACCAGAAATCACCGACTTTCTCCCATCCGACAGCCATATACCCGCCGTCTTTCAACCAGAAATAACGGCCTTGCTCGTCTTTATACCATTCTTTTTCTAAAATATAACCGTCGGCGTTGAATCTAAACCAGCTTCCATTGATTTTCTTCCAATCTGATTGAGGATAACTACCATCTACATTACGATACCACCAACCTTTTTCATCTTTAATCCAACCGCTAGTTTGTTGAACTGGTTCGTTTTCTTTAGCATAATCTGGACGAATATATCCAACCATTCCTGTGTATGAACGAGTGCGATAACGAGCTGGTCCACCTACTTCTAGATAGTCCCAATTTCCATCAACGTTTTGCTCAATCGTTTTAAGTGTGTTACCGTCACTATCTTCAATAACAACCCCAGTATGTCCGTAAGGCGAGCCTGGAACAGACATTACAAAGATGTCACCAGCTTTTGCGATAACTCCTGGTCCTTCATAGATAACATCGAGCCCTTGAGCTGCTGCAGAATCTAGTAAATCAATCGCATTCCCATTGACTACTTTTCCAGTAGCTTCATATATTACTTTTGCTACTAAATCCCAACATTGCCAACCGTACCAACCGTCGAAGTTAACACCAATGTTGTTATCTGCTAAATTTCTTACATAATTGATTGCTTGCGTTAAAGTAAACATAAAAATTCCTCCTAAAAATTATGGTAATGTTGTCGGCCAATCTTCGTCCGTTAAGTATGAGATGGCACTTACTCGAATATCTCCAATATCTCTGTCCGTTGGTATATTTTCATTAAAAGTAAATTGGATGAAATTGGAATCTGACTTACCTCCCAGATACCACATACCGTAAGGGTGACCATCATCTTTGAATGTAGGCCCTACCAATGATGATTCACTACGAAAGCCTTCAGGAATACCACCAGTACCTAACACTTTTACACCACGATCACCAGTGCTATTGTGACGCACATATCCTGGTCCATTTCTACGAATTATTCCGAACCAGCCGTATTGAAGACCTCCGAAATTATAAGAAACTAAGTTATTTACACGTCTGATTTTAATAAACGAATTCCCTACTCTGGATACGCTTTTAAGGGTTCTCCAACCAGTGTCGCCAATCAACACTTTCCAGCCTGTGTTTCCAGTACCTGATTGTTTAATCCATTTAAAAGCACCGTTTGTGGCCGCTGTATCGACATACGTTGTCCCAATAGGAGCGGTTATCTTTCCATTTGGCATTCCTGTCCCATGGATTTCATATTCATTCACTTGACCGGGAACGCCACTAGGTGATGATGTTGTAGTTGGAAGTGTTATACTTCCGCCTCCGTCTGATAGGGTTACAACATTACCTGCGATGCTTAATTTCTGCGGTACGCCTACCGTTTCCGCTTTCGTTTCCAACGTCTGAACACGACTTTTAAGCTCCGTATCGTTGTACGGTTGCGGTAGTTCTGATTTTTTAGCGTATTCCGTTAATGGTTGGTGTTGATTTAAGTAGCCTTTGCTTTCTAATTCTTGTTTTGTAACTAATGAACTAGTATCGATTTCAGGCTTGTTCTCTAAAGCCGATACACGCTGTTTTAATGCGCTATCATCATAAACGGTGTCTTTATCAGTCTTTGCTTTTAAAAGCTCTACATCGCTTGAAATTCGGCTAATTTCGGAACGTTCCGCTTTGCTTTCCAATTCTTGTTTAGTGGCAAATGCGCTTGTATCAATCTCTGCCTTGTTTTCTAAAGCCGATATACGTTGTTTTAGAGGCTCGTCATTGTAAATGGTGTCTTTATCCACCCTTTGCTCTAAAGCCTCAATTTTGCCCGAAATTCGTTCAATTTCAGAGCGGTCTACCTTATTGCCTAACTCAGAACGCAAGCCGCTATCGTCATAAGTTCCACCTTGCTCTTTGATTTTTGCAAAGAGTTTATCTAGTTCTTCTTTTGTAACGATGTTTTCAACGTCAACGACGCGTCCTGATGTCCGTTCGACTAACGGTACTTTTCTAGCTTTGTCAATAGCGCTGAGCCATACATTAAATGCGAATGCGTAAACGTCAGTAGATTGTTCTACTTTTTCAAAGTAGATATAACCAATCACGGATTCATCAGCAATGATTGATGTACTATCGAATGGAACCGTGATAGTGTTTCCATCGATTGTGGCTTCTACGGTTCTATAGCGTTTTGTTTCCTTAAAGTAAAACAAGCAAATAACTTTAGAAGCGGTTAGACCTTCTGCAGTGAATTTGAACACTGCTGTTCCTTTGTCGTGGCTATAGATTTCATGATATATTTTTTCAATGCATCGATTAGCTGAAGTAATTCTTAAATGTTTTTCGATTACTTTTTCCATACGCTCCCCCTTTCTTTAAATAAAAAGAGGACTCACAATGAGCCCTCTGCGGATCCGTATTCTTAACCTTCAATTTTCTTCAATCCATTAAATCCATTCACGACAGATTCAATCAATACTTTCTTGGATTCATCATCCAAGTTGATTCCAGCTTTTTCTAATTCGTTTGTTAAGTTATCGAATGCTGCTTGGAATTTATCTTGGCTAGCACCATGGATATCCTTGAAGATTTGCTCCACAGCATTCACGACTGTATAAGCGATTGATTTTGCTAACTCGTAGTTCTTAGCATCCGTTTTTGCTTTTAATTCGGTCGCTTTTGTTTGGATAAAACCTTTCAACCCTGTAAATGCTAAACCAACTAATACTACTAATACGCTCACGATTCCGTTGATGATTGTTGATTGTAATTGTTCCATTATTATTCATCCTCTTCCTTGTTTGTAATTTTTTTAAATTTATTTTCTTGTTGTTGTCGCATCGTTTTAAGATACGGTTTAAGCGATTCTGGGAACGGCAATCCTAATGCCTCCCAATTTTCAGCAAGTGATACTGCATAACTGAAGATAAAAAATAAGCATGTGGTCACACCTATTTCTCGGTGACCCAATGTTCTCGCATACATAGCAGTCACAATAACTACAGCGCAAACCAACGCGTGTCTTAGAAGGCCGTTTGTGCTTGTTTTGCTGTCAAATCTTTTCAATTTAAAAGCCTTGATATAGCCAGACACCACATCAAAGCAAATTAACCAAACCAAAATTTGAATATATGGACTGCGCATCAATCCTTCTAAATGCATTTTTAACACATGAAATTCTACATCTAAATTTATCATCTACTACAACTCCATAATTTCTACTACCGTTTTGTATTTTTTGATTTCCTCACGTTTATTAGCATTCTCTTGCTCTAAACGTTGAATGTCTTCTGAAAGATTTTGAATTTTCTGTTCATATTGCGCTTTTTCTTCATTCATTCGATTAATATCTGCCTGCTTAGTAGTCACTTTCGCTTCTAATGCAGTAATTCTATTTTTAATTTGTTCTAATTCCATTACTATTCCTCCTTCTAAATCTTGAAAGATATATCATCTAAACATAGCCAATTATTGTCTACATTATTCTTCACAGTAACATCGCCATTTGCATATATCACTACGATTGCCGTTCCATAACTATTGTTTAACGCTTTTTTATAAATGAATCGACTAGGACGATATCCTACTGGCAAATTGATAATCGCTGCATCATTCTCAAGACTTCCTCCAGTTGCAACACCACGAATTTGAACTATTCCATCAGCTGTTTTAGTATATTGAACTGCAGCATCTCCTGCTGTTTTCCATCCGTTTCGATAACTAGCGTTGTGCCATGTGTCAACCTCTCCACATAACGGAATCCAAACGCCCCACGAATTAGAATAATAACGACGCATATACATCGCGTCTTTATTTGCAGGCACATACATTTGGACGCAATTGTTATTGCTATCTTGAGTTATTACGGTAACATAGCCTGTATTATCATCCCCTTGTGGACTATTAGTGACTCGATACGCATAATATCCGCCTGCATTTTTCAAATTGTTTAGATCACCATTAAATTTTAATGACTTTCCTTCACGGGATGTCATAGCGAATTCCTGAATAGGTTTACCATTTGACATAATTCCGCCTTCAACGTTTAAACTGCTATGGAATGCCACTGGCAAGAATGATTCAAAATGTCCTTCCAGCTCTGGAAATCCACCTACTGCTGCGCGATTGTCTCCCCATGCCCACAATACTCTAGATGAGCGTACTAGAAGCACTGAGTCTACTAAATCGCTCAACTTGTCTTGAATCACTAAACGAATATTATATGCCTTGGAAAGCTCATAGAACGCGCCACAATCGAATTGACGATTAATACGTTCTTGAGACTCATTAGTGAGATTAACTGCATCAATCCACCTATTAACCTTTTTAGCTGAATACTGAATTTTAAGCGTGTACGGATTCCTATTCACTCCATCAATTACTAACGGACTCACGTTTGCAGCAACTGTGGCAATGATAGTCTTATTAGTTCCGTTACCTGTTCGGTTAGCTAAGAATCCAATAATTTTAGGCGAGTAGTAATCCCATACTTTGATAGTCTTAGATTTAGTGGCTGTTCTGCCGCGTGAGTCAGTAACCTTTGCAATAACTTCTAAATTACCAGCCTTATTAGCTGGAAAGTCTCCTGTTGCTGCTCTAACCACTAAACTATCCACTGTTAACTCAGTAGATACAATAGTTGAGCCGTGAGATCCTGCTGCATTAATTGCTTCAACCCTCATTACAGACTTATCTTTAACAAAATTCCCAACAGGGATAAATTCTGCTAATTGTGCTGTTCTTTCCGTAATCGTCACATCTTCAAGTGTAGGAACGATAGAAGCAGGAATCTTAATCGGAATCCCTCGCTTATATATATCATTTCCAATCTTGTCATTGCCTTTGAACGTACGTACACACACATCTAGCAGTCCAGTATCGCTGTTTGTGATACGTTCTGCATAAGATATTGGAATTGTTAGCTGTACGCTTGTATCGTGGCCTGTTCCTAAATCAATCCAACCGCTGTCATTCACTTGCCACCATACCTGGTGCCTAAATTCATTAACTTTCTTATTGATTTCGATAGTAACTGGTTGCTCTAGTTCAGTTGCCTTAACTGAGCCGATAGCGCTGGAGCGTGGGATATTGGTTAATCCAAGCGTTCCACTGAACCAGTTAATATCTCCCTGGTCTGCAACATTCAGAATTCTTGCCCAGAATGTGATTGTCTTGCTTCCATCTTCATTGTGAGGAATTCTAATAGTTCCACTTCCGAGTAGCACCCTGTTTGTATTTCTTAAATCGAAGCTTACATACTTATTAACTACTGTTTGTCCGTTAATCGTAGCTTCTGCCCATGTCTCATTGTTTAAGTCATAAACCCATGTACTGCCTCGTTCCAGCCATAAGTGATACTGAACTGGAGAGTCGTTATTTTCGATGCTGTAATCAGTCTCAACAACTTCCATAGCAAGCTTTGCATATCCGCTGTTAGTAAACTTTTCAATCCTAGCCATTTACAGCACCTCCTACATAAGATATGACGGTAAATTCATTGTCATATCTTTCGAAAATATGATTGGCAATAGTAACGGAATTCCAGAATGTGGCACTAACAATATTCATTTGTTGGCCAGACACATACGCTACGACACGGCCAGAATCAATAAATTCCATGCGCTCGTTTGTGTATCGAGTTTGCAATTTGTTTCCGTTCTTTCCGATAAGCATTCCATCTTCAGAGACGTTGAAATATGTCGATATAGCATTAAGAAGAACACTTGACTGTTCCATATTAAGCTCTACAGCTTTCGTTCTTTGCCCTAGTCCTTTAATCTCTTCTGCAGTCTCTTGAATTCGTTTATAAGACTCTTCAAGATTACTGAATTTCCCAGTTAAATCTCTAAGTGTGTCTTCTGTGACTTGAGATTTATTGATAATTTCCATCACATTAGCGAATTGATTAGCATGCTCTCTGTTCCGTTCTTCAAATTCCTTCTGAAGTAGCTTCAGCTCTTTGTCATCTTTATTAAGAACAGGTTTCCATTCTCCATTAGAATATATTTTAGGTATTTCTTTTCCTGGAGTACTAGTATCTGTCCATAAATCTCCAGCAGTTGGATTTGCTGGAGGAGTTGGCCCTATCGACTTATTAACAATGAAGTCTTTAATTACAATCGAGCTTCTTGCAGCAATTTGATTGCCTTCGATTGCCTCACAGATAAAAGTAGCCTCTCGATCAACATCGCTTACAGTAACTTGTAATTCATTACTTCCATTTGCGTGCTGTTCATTCCATGCTGCATCGTCTGTTCCATACTTACTCACACGTTTCCAACGATAAGTGAATCGACTGTTCATTTGGATATCCATCTTGCTGACATTAGCGATTAATTTGGTAGAGATATTACTGTTCTGGAATACTACTCCGTCAGTTGATTGGATTGTCATAACGAATGGCACACTCGTGAAATCAAAAAGACGTTCTTGCACTAATGTGCTTAAACGTCTAACTTTCTCACTGATTGTATCCTCTCTGGATTCGATATTAGTAATCTTGATTTCCCCATATCCATTAGTTGATAGAGACTTCTTGATGCTTGCTACTCTTCCTTCTACAATCAATGCTGGTTCATAATTATGATCCACAATGATTACTGTATCTCCGATGTTCACTTCTTCAGGAAGCATATTGATAGGCACATCAAAAGTAACTTCTGGATGGTTCCATTGTTTCAACTTGATAACAGCTTCTGCCATCAACGCTTGTGGAGTTTTAGCTTCACTTTCATAACGTTTAACGATTCCTCCTCCGCCAGGAGAGTTCCCAGCTCGCTTCCATCGTTTTACAGCGTCTGTGTCCACTAAGTAAATCGAACCTTTTTTCGATTCAATATTTCCCTCTTTATATTCAACATCAGATAGTGTAATACCATCCGCTCCAGTTGCTACGAGCATCGTGGCTAATTTTTCAATAGATATGGTCCTTTTAACGTTTGAAACTTCTCTTCCAACTTCTAAGCGGACTTTTTTGTCTTCGCCAATCTTTTTATAAATGTGGATTAGCTTTCTGAATATCTTTCCATGAACAAATTCGAAGTCATAAGCTATTTCAGCATCGAATCTTCTTACTAGCTGTCTAAGTCTCTTAGTAGCAGTATCTGTTCCATCCCATTCAAGTTTACGAGTGGTTGTTTCTGGAATTTCATTAGTTCCGATTTCCCAGCCTGAATCGTAAGTAAACTCTGCGATGTAATGAGTAATTGGATAGCTCTTATCTGCTTTGTAAGGCGGAACTTGTTCCCCTAGAAGGTCTAGGCCAGCGTCTTCAGCGTAAATAGTCTTAGAATCTTTGTCTTCCTCGATTCGCATTACTTCAAACGAACGTATCTTGCTACCGTCTTTTACAATCAGATAACATCCTACGTTAATTTTTTCAATCTCCGAATCTCCGATTTTATCAACCGTAAATTGATAAGTTCCGATACCAGTGTCCAGGTCTTGTTCAAACCAATCGTTGTATGCAAAAAGTCCGTCAGCCAAGTCAAAACTCAACTGACAGACAATATCATACTGTCTATTCGTAACCGTAATCATAACCAACACTCCTTATAGACACATTTAATACTTGGAACAGCTTTGTTTCCATCCGCACTAATCTCTATTTGAGTCGTTCCTGGTAAAATTCCAAAAACTTGACTGGCAGGATTAATGTATTTTCTTTTCCCGTTAATAAGAAGTGTGTTGCTTTCTGATTCAAAACGAACTACATCCCCTGTTTTGATAACATCCTCTCCGTTCTCATATCCGTACTGTACAGCTTTCCCGTTCGGATGAGCTAACGCAATCATCTTGTATGGTGAACTAGCTATAAACGTATAAATAGGATAAGTAGGAGCTGTTCCGTTATTTTCGACAGTCAACTTTCCACCGATTACTGTTCCGTTCTTTTCTGCGGTTGAATACGCCACTCCTTTTGGGATTAAAAATTGCAATTGCAATTCAGCACCACGCACAGAACTTGTAGGAATGATTTCACCAGTCAAAACGGCTTCGTAGTATCTTGAAGGTTGGTCTTTAAAGATTAATTTTTGATTTGGTACAGAGAAAACTCGGTTTAGCACGTCAATCGTTTGTAACACATCGTGTTTAACAGTGACCCTAACCGTAATAGTTTTTTCTGCGTATTCTCTCTTAATAAATCTTTTCTGTTTTACAACGTTGGTAACGAGAGGTGTCATAGCACGTTCTACTTTGTTAATAATTATTAAACTCGATAAATCTTGCCCATTGTAAATCATGTTAATTCACCCCTCGCTCTCATCATTCTTCTATCATTAAGTTTGTTATATCCATTCACTACATCAGTTAATTTACGGCCGTCTAGATAAGTGTTGTTGTCCTTCTCTAGAATCTTAAGCAATACTTCGATAACCACATCGAGTTTTGAATCTTGCCCAATTGGTTGGACCGTTGCATTTTTCGAAGCAGAATCTTGCATATTGGATAAAGACGTGCCGTAGCTTACTGAATAGTCGACTGGAATTTGTGGGATAGACTCTGGAATAACCGCATCTATCATATTTTCGCTAGCTTTTGCAACGTTATCGGCTTCGTTGTTAATCCCGATAGCTAAACCTTCGCCAGTAAACTTACCAATCTCTTTAAAAACGCGCGATGGAGAGTGGATACCAAGTAATCCCTTAGCCCAATCTATAGCACCTCCAACAACATCGCCAATAGCACTAACAACGCTACCAGCCATCCCAGCAATACCTTCTACTAATCCTTGAATGATATTCTTACCAATATCGTATAAATTAATACTAGATAAGTAGCTTGTAACATCGTTCCAAATACCGCTAATTGTTCCTGGAATTTTACCGAAGAAATCTCCTACAGCCTGAACGATATTACTAAACATTTGGGATGCGATATTGAACATATTGCTTACGCCGTCCGCAACGAATGAATAAGCAGAACTTACAAATCCGCTAATAGAATCGACGATAGCACTCCATATAGAAGTCGCTACATCCCAAATAGATTGCATGATATTCCTAAACGTTTCAGACATTCCAGTGAATATATTTACGACATATTGCACTAGCGTATCTACAAATGCAGATACGATCGTACATAATGATTCCCATATCGTTTGTGCTGCAGTAAGAATATTAGTCCAAATTTGACTAAGAGTGCTTAGTGCACCTTCAAAATTACCTGTTAATAGTTGTAATAGAACCAACACTGGTCCGATAATAACGTTCTTTATGATTTCCCATGCTGCGCCTGCTGCAGTTGAGATAGCATTCCAAACGGTATCAATATAATTTTTAATCAATTCAAAACTGGCTTTAACCATATTAATAATCGGTTGGATTATAGGTTTTATGACTCCTAGAAAAGCGTTCCACGCTTTCGTGGTTAATTTTGTAATAGAATCCCATAAATTCTTAAAGAACTGAGTTAAGTTATTAACTACTGATGTGATAGCGTTAACTACGTTTTGCCACGTTTCCGAAGCCCAGCTTGCAATGCCGTTCCACAAACCTGTTAAGAAGTTCATGAAATCTTGCCATATTTTTTTGCCAGTTTCGGTTTGCGTGAAGAACCATGTCAAGGCTGCTGTTATTGTTGTTATTGCTGTAATAATTACCGTAAGTTTATTGGCATTTAAAACAGCGTTGAAGATTTTAAACGCTCCACTTGCACCCATCGTTGCTGCAGCGTTTGCCGCTTCCGCAGCAGTCAATGCTTGAGTACGTACAAACTGTGCGAGCATTAACCCGTTTGTGATTGCTAATACTGTTTTACGAGCAACTTCGATACCTTTGATTACTCCCATCACTACTTTGTAACCAGTGTATGCTGCCGCAATCCCAACTACAGTAGATTTAAGTAAATCCATTGCGGTTTGGTTACTAGAGATATATCCAGTTAAGTCTTTAATCCAACCAGTTGCATCTCTTATTAAGCCGCTCAACGTTTCGAATGCTCCACCTACTGTGTTAATAGTGTCCTCTGCAGTTGCGATTTTAAGTAAATCATCAACAAAACTTCCGATGATTGCGGATACGTTACTAACGATTCCTCCGATGTTATCGAAAGCCAGTTTCAAATTCTCAACAACTTTACTAAATATTTCCTGGACTTTAGCAAACGCGTCGGATTCAACAACACCTTTAATGAATTGCTCTCCACTGTCTTTCAATTGCAAGAATCGGTCTTTTAATTCGCCCACAAAGCCTGTTAAGTTTTGCATAGCGGTAACAAGTCCGTCTAAGACAACTGAACCAATCGTGGCTTTAAAATCTTCCCACGTCTGTTTCAAGTTCCCCATGACGTTTTCCCAACCATCAGCTTCACGAGACGCTTGTCCCATTGCCCCTGACACTTTGTTGGCGTCTTCGTACATTCTTAAGAGTACTTCTTGTTGTTGTAAGCCTGATAACTTCGAATATTCCTTACCGAACAACTCTGTTGCTTTTGCGTTCCGAGTGGTTTCAGTAGACAAGATTCCTAAATTATCCGCAACCTGGAAGTTACCCTTTAAATAACTCTTTAAGATTTCAGTCGTTTCTTCTAGTGACTTATCGTAGAAAGCTGCAGTATCAGCCGCTGCTCTTGTAGCACGAGAGGTAAATTCCATCGCTTGAGTTGTATCCATTCCAGCTACTTTTGCGAATGATGCAATTTGGTTAAAAGCTGGCTTAATCCGTGTTGGGACCGCTCCGACTTCTTTAGCTACGCTGTTCAAAGCGTTTTCTGCAGTATCGACAATTCCATCAAATACTTGTTCGAATTGTGCCTGAGTAGCTTTAGCGGACGCTGCTGCTTCGATTGACATCTTGCCGAAATCAATTAATTTTCCTGCAGCAAATACTCCTGCGATAACAGTAGCGGTTTTCTTAAAGAAACTAGACAACTTATTGCTTGTCTGTTCCCCTTTTCTAGCTACACCGTCCAGTTCTTTTTCTGCGTCACTTCCGCGGATTCCGATTGTCCCAAACAGTCTAAATATCTCACCCATCTTCCTTCACCCCCATACTCATAATTTGTTCTGCTAAACGAATAGCATCTTCTTCTTCAGTTTGACTCATCGTTTTTCCGTCAACTGAAGATTGTTTTATTTTGCTCAATCGTTCTTGTTTGAAAGAGTTGAAATCTTGTTCGATATCTTTCGCTAACCACAACTCCCACAACTTTTCTTCTGCTTCCACCTCAAAAAGATAAGCTAAAAAATCCAACGTCTCTTTCATGCTATAAGTAGCTAAAAGAGCAGTTGGATTTGAATAGCGTTTGAATAATTTATCTTTTAAAGCGTGTTGCCCGAGCCTAAGATTGAGGAGATAGATGTTAAAAAATCCTTCAACTCTGGTTTCTTGAAGAATCTAACTAATAATTGAGTATAGTCAACAAAGTTTAATCCCTGAATTTCCTGAATTGATGTGTTCGTTAAATCAGCAAGGAAAGTGTTAATGTCTAATTTGGCTTTATTAATGTTTGCAAGGATTGTTTGAATTAATCCAGCAATCATTTGCATGCCACGTTTTTCTAGTGCTTTCTCTTGCTTTTCTTTTTCTGCTTTTGTTGGTTTCTTAGGTAAATGGCCTAATAGTTGGCTATCTTTATCTTGTTGTTTTTCAAACAATTCTACAAGATCATCTTTAATATCTAGCTTACCAATGATAGAAAGCATTGAAAACATATCGTCTCCACGTAATTCTCTCATCTCCATAAATTATTCCTCCGATGCGTTTGGATAATAGATTTTAACTGGTGCTACACGATTTGCAACATCTTCAGCATTAGCGTGAGCTTCAAATTTCATTGTGATTACAGCTTCAGAATTATCTTTAGTATCAAATTCTAAACCGCTTGTGCAAAGCGCGTTGTATAGAACTACAATGATTGGTTTTTTACTTCCAGACATCACTCCGACTAATGCGATGTTGTCGATATAGTCGCCATCTTCAAGTCTGTCTTTCAATTGAACGACATCCCATCCTGCTGGATCCTCAGTTCCGTTTCCAATTTCTTTTTTACCATTTAACGCTAAACGGATATTCTCAGCAGTAATTTCTTTAACGTTAACTTCAAGTGTTGCTTCCGCTTTATCAATAATTTTTTGACCTTTGGCAGGCGTGAATACTCCGTCAACTTCAATTGTCCGATAAGTCGTTACGATAGATACTTTATTACCGTCTGAAGTTGCTCCTAACAATTCGCCTTTCCATTTCTTTTCAGCAGAATCCCATCCGATATTCTTATAAATTGCCCCAGCGTCAACCAGGTAATTCTTAGGCGTATCGACTGTATATCCTGTGCGTTTTACTTCTGTTTTTGCCATTTATTATTTCCTCCATTCTGTTTGAACATTTAATCTAATATTTCGACGCTTCACTGTATCTGAACCTGTATTCACTTTATTCGAGCCAACGAATCGAAAGTTTACATATAATTCATCCGTTAATTGCATCATTCCGTTGAAGTGTCGTTTGATTTGTTCCTCTAACTCCAACACCCTTTTATACGAGGTGTTGAAATCAAAAATATCAATTTCAATCGTAATCTCATCTCTCTCACGAGTCATATTTTCACGATCATAATCGTAAGTAAGATATGGATACACCACCTTATCTTTTCGATTCTTTTCATGAAAACATTCTTTAGTGATTGTGGATAGTTCCGATTGTAATAATTTTGCAAAATCTAACATTTCTAACCACCAAAACTTTCTAAAAATGTTTGAGCGATAATGTCCTGCGCACGTTTTTTGTTTTTCTTAAAGGCAGGACGTATAAAAGGCTGTGGCTCGTTACCATACGTGAATACTACTTTCCCGTCTGGACTTCGATATAACCAACCACCTTTTCGACCTAATCCATTCTCAGCAAATTCCCCAGTACCGAATTCAACGAATACGGAATACTCAACGTTCGTTCCTACGAACACTCGTATATCACCACCGTACTCTTTCACGATTGCCTGGATACTATCTCTTAGCTCTCCAGTATCTACTGCTGCTAAAGCCTGACACTGTGAACTAATCAAATTCCCGACCCTTGTTAAGGCCTTAAACGAGACTTCACGCAGTTCTCTCTTAGTGCGTTTGCTATAATCCTCGAAACGAAAACTTCCACTACCCATTTAGCACACCTTCAAAAGTCACGTAAATTTCGTTATGATGATGCACTCCTACAGGGTCATCGCAGTATGTTATCGTGTACCAACGCTTAGATGAATCAACAACACGCATTGTATCCTTGATACCTTCAGTAAACGTTGGGATAATTAAGACGTGAGTAGAACGCTCCACGATTGCGTTTTGCGTCGTATTCGAAGCGTTAGAGCCAGTCAGCATATCAATCCAACCAGTTACAGTCATTACTGTATGCCACTCATCCTGTGAGCCACCAATCCCATCATCGACATAACTCTTTTCTTGTATTTCGAATTGAAACATCATGCCCACCTCAATCGTCTGTATTTGTCAAGGAAACTGTAAAGAGAAGACGGTAATCCATCAATATTGTCGTTTGCATTCACGTCATAGTAAGTAGTACTCATTCGTGAAACTGTTTCTGACTTGATACCGAACTTATCGCCCATTTTCACTCGATAGCGCAAGATGTTTTTCAATCCGAATGCGATATCTGATGGATACTCCACTTTTGTAACAATTGCTTTATGGTTAGAATCCTCAATAAAATCAGAACCTTGAACATAAATCTTGTTACCTGAAATGCAATCAACAACATATAGTCCGTCGTTGTAAATTGAATCGTTGACTTCGATGGTATCGCCTACGCGAACACCTTTAAGAGGATGTCTCATTTCAATAACATTTTCGTGAAAGGATAACGACTGATTACGAATACTTCTGTTTTGGAAATTATTATTCGTTAAATTACGAATCGTTGTCTCATAAGCGTCTAAATCTGCTTTTGAAATAGATTTGTCGATTTCCATCGCTTCTGATAATTGAATAATCATACTCTCGCTCCTTAAATAAAAAAGGAAAGAGGAGTAATTACTCCCCTTTACCTTTATTAGTGTCTTTCGCTTCTTCTTCCACTTCTTCCACTTCTTCCACTTCTTCCACTTCTTCCACTTCTACTTCCATTTCTTCAAACCCATCTTCAAGCAATTTTTCGATGATTGTTTCGTTGTCCGTTTCACGGATAACATTTAAATTTTTGAATTTTCTCATTTTAATAACCTCCTACGGCTTTACGTTTACGAACACTTTTTCGAGTTTCGCTTTTGTAATCCATAAATCATGGAATTTGCGATAATCTGTCTTCCAAGCGTCTGCAGCTTGGTTGACTGTTGGGTCAAACACACGCACTTTATCAGTCTTAGAAACGGCTACAGGAGCATCTTTAGCACTGATAATCCAGTTAATTGCCTTGCTTGAAGAATCTTTCTCGAAACCGCCTTTTTCTTGACCAGATGTTTTACCATCGTTGAATTTGAACGCTGTTTGTAATAAACGTTGTTGCGCGCGAACGATAGGATTGTCATCAAAAGATTCAACACGAACATTCATGCTGCCTTTTGTTAATTGTGTTGTAGACATATGATCTTTAGCATTTTTAGCACTTGCTAATAATGTTGCAGTCGTTGGAGACATCGTAATTACAACGTTAGTTACTCCTGTAGCTTCTTCAATAGTAGTTAAGTCTTTTAATAATTCACCAATGATATTGTCTGCAGTAAGCTCGATTTCTCTAGATTGTGAACCAGCGATTGCAAGTGATGCAATCTTAGAGTAACGATAAGCATCAATTTCTGGAATTACTTGTTGTTTTTGGAATTCGCTCATAACAGCTGAAGCAGTAGCTACAAAGTTAGTTTGGTCCACATCCATCGAATCAAGTGTGAATGAACGTCCACGGTCTTGTGTTAATTTGTATGAATTCCATTTCAAATCAACAGAACCAGTTGTGAATCCATCGCTACGATCATAGTTTGCTAATCCGTCTGTTAAAAGTGTAGCGATTTTAACTTCGTCCCCACCGTTGTATTTAATGAATTTGTCGTTTGCTTCCATCCAACCTGTTGTAGATTCTTGAGTCACTTGTTGGTCAAGTAAAGGTTGGAAAATTTTTGAATATTCTAATGTATTTGCCATATATTTTTACCTCTTTCTTTTTCTTTACTGTTTTGTTTCTTCTAACCCGAAGGCTTTTGCAGCTTCAGCAAAAGCTTTGTCAAATTCAGATACTGCTTCTTTACTGTCATCCAATTTAGTATCTTCAACTTTGTAACCATTTGATGAACTTTGCGCTTCATCCTTGAAAAATACTGGTTTAGATGCACGTAAATCATTAATCTTGTTATCTAAATCTTTAACATTGCCTTGTTCGTCTGCTTCTAACGTACCTAGTAAATACAATCCATATTCCACGTCTGAAATGCCTGCTTTTTCTAAAGCGGAACGCGCTTGATAGTTCATAGCGTTCGTTTTCTCTTGCAATTCTAATTCCTGAATACGTTTTTTATATTCTTCTAGTTGCGTTTGTAACTCTTCGTTCCCTTGACTGTCTTGATTGTCTTGATTGTCTTGACCGCCTTTACTGTTATTTTTTAGTTCGCTAATTGTCGCGTTTGCTGTTCTCAATTGCTCACTCTTTTCGTTAAAAACAGTTTTAGGAACTGCTTGTTTAGGAAATTCACTCTTAATTTCTTGCTCTGCAGTAGCTAAATCAATCGTGCCATCTTCCTTTTGGTATTTCTTTAGAATGTCAATAATCCATTCCATTTTTATCCCTCCAATTTTATGCTGATTCCAACAGCGGATATTTTTTGTGCTTATACTCCACATGAGTCGTGGGTAGTTTATTGACTTGCCCAGGTCAGTTTTGTTGCAACAAAAAAGGACACAACCTTTTCGGTTGTATCCTTTGAAAATTGATTGATTTTAATACGAGTTAAGCATACGATATAACGGGTCGTTTTCCCTCTGTTTTCGCTTTTTTTCACGCCATTCTTTTTCTTCTAACGCTAGCAATTTCATATCTTCTGGAGCGTCATCACGTAATTCTGTACCAGAAGCTCGCTTTCTCCACTCTTCTAGTGGTGAAAATTTCGCGTACATTTCCATTTCTTCTTCTGTCGGTATAATCATTACCAATAACCTCCTTCCAGCAATTCTGTTATAATATCTGCCAATGCGTGCGACTTTAAAATAGATAAAGTATACGCTTCAGATAATATTTCATTAGTCGCGCCTAACAAATGCTCATTGTCACTCAAATGACTTTTTGCGTAACCACTGATATCTCTAGCAATATTATAATGGTTCTCATCAATCAT
The DNA here is from genome assembly GCF_057274575.1 of Granulicatella sp. NCBI lineage: Bacteria > Bacillati > Bacillota > Bacilli > Lactobacillales > Carnobacteriaceae > Granulicatella > Granulicatella sp. The sequence goes on from NZ_DBHISP010000007.1 coordinate 30,043, forward strand.
ATCAAGTAGTTTCGCATTAAATTTACGCTTTGCTTCAGCATAACTTATGCCATTTTTCTCTGCGTATTGATTTACGTATTGATTTTGTTGGTAATGCCCAAATTCGTGAATAATAGGACTCATAGAATCGTCATCTACTGCAAAGAACTTCCAAGGTTCGCCCTTTCTTTTCCAAAATTCATTCGCCGTTTTGAGTCGCTTCACTATTGCTTTATGACTTGGAGTAGTTGCATCAAGAAAAATCGTGTTTGTACTTGGTGAATACGAACCAAACGCGTTCGGCCTTCCTAGGTCTTTCTTAGCGTCCATCAGAACAATTCTAGGCTTCTCAGCACCGATTGGTAAATTTAGCAATTCTAGTGCTTTATCTACCTGTTTTTCGTAATAGTTGATGCTCTTCTTAGTCCCTTTCAGACTATCGGATACATACATGTCATGGTTTGAAGTTAGTACCTTACGCCCACTAAAACTAAGCTGTTCATCCTTAATAACTCGTTTGCTACCTAATTGATGCGACTTCATGTTCTTTGCTTTCATGTAGTCATCATCATCAGACATCAAAAAGCGACGTTCATCAATGTCTTTCTTCCATTGTTCATACGTTCTAAAAGCAATCTTTTCTCCAGTTTCGTTATCTCTTCGATAATCTGGATTGATTCCATCTACAATCGTAATAGTAGTGCAACGGCAATTGATATCCATACCAGCTACACCGAAACATCTTGGGCCAATCGCTTTGTATCCATCAGACACAAAGAATTCATCAATCTTCACTCTTTGACCATCTAAGTGACCATGGGATTTACGAGTTTTTCTGTCCAATGCAGCAAGCCATTGCTTTTGTAAGTCACAGCCTACTTTTTTCATCTCTTCATACGAATTCTGACGTGCTTGCGTTCGCATTCGACCACCTTCAGTGCGTGCGATTCGCAATGCTTGCCTGTAATTCGCTTCCGAGTTACTTGATATTACACTAGCTATTTCAGCGTATCCATGCCCTTGTAAAATTCCAGAGGTAATTGCCCCTTGAGAGCGATTCGCTAATCTATTTCGCGCTTTATACAAGCGTTCAGACAATGTTTTGCTGGCAACTGGTCGTCTTACTGCTGACCTAATAACATCATCTGAAAGAAACGCTATAGGCAAATCTGCTTGTTGCGATTCTTCCACAGTATAGTATCCACCGTAATAGCCTGTTTCAAATTGTTCTTGTTTGAAATTCTCGATTACGGTTTTAGTTTGAGGATATACCTCCTGAAGCTTTTCAACGATCTCGTCTGTCAATTGTTTTAACCTACCAGTTTGTTGTTGTTTCCAATAAGGTAAATCCTCATACTCATCGAGATATGCTTTCAATTTACTCTTAACGTCTTTCAACGTGTCCGAGTAGATGTGATACAATTCCCTATTCATTTTCAGGTCTTGAATCTTCTCCAGTTTCTGTAGTTCTTGTTCCCACTGATTCATCGTTTTCACCTACTTCTGAATCTGCTTCAATTGCCTTGCGAACTTCTTCAACATCTAAGTCCCATTGCTTACAAATCAAATCAATAACCGTATCTTCTCCTAAGTATGGAGCGCTTGACACGATAGCGTTGATAAGCGTTTGTTTCGTTTCCGCTTCTAATTTATCAATGTTCGCAATATCCGATTCGTTAACAATCATTTCTGGTTCAATCAGAATTTGAATTCCTTCTGTTGAGTAATTCGTTTTATTTAATCGGTTGATATCGTCAACGATTGCATGCAGTGCCCATTTCAATAAAGAACGTAAACGAATCTCTACCTTGCGACACTTCATTTCAAGGAGAGTATATCGTGATTTAATCACCACGTTTGTTACGTTTCCGTCTCCAGTTTGAGAATTGTCAAATCCCATACCGAACTTATAAATGGCTTCTTTGTCAATTTCCAATTTCGCTTTCCGTGCTTCAAAAGGAATATCGAACGTCTTCAAATCAACGTTTCCTTTGTTATCTGGATTACCTACGTTTACAATTCCGCGAGCTTTGATGTTTTGTCGCAACTCTGAAAGATTCGTTCCACGGAAGCCAGATACTACGTAAATCGGCTTGTCATAGTCCATTAAGTTATTGGACAAGAAACAAGCCATCAAATCATAATCATCAATCAGTGCTTTAATCGGCGCTAAGTCCGACTTCTCTCCGTGGTTATTAGATAATTTATAAAACGGAATACGTCCATAAGTACGTGTTAAATACGTTCCGTTATCTGCTTTTGCAACTACGTGTGGTTTCGGATTTTTCGGACGGTCTTTATCAAAAATTAATTTGCCGTTACGGTCCGTCTTAAAGTACGTCACATTCTCATCCGTCCAACGTTCTGCAAACATTACATCTAACAGCTTGTTTTCGACTTGCATTTGTTTCTTGTAGTAACGAATAACTGCGACTTCATCGTATGTTTCGTCATACACCATGAATGTCTTCAAGAATCTTGACACCTGGAAACATAGCTTGTCATCCGCATTCGTTCTCATATACGCATAAGTCGCACCGCTGATAGATACATCTTCTAATAACTCTGAAACGAATAATTGGAAGTCTTCATCGATATATTCATCGATCAATCGTTGCAATTCGTCATTTTCTTTCACTTCAAATCGAACTGGATTACTCATCAAGTAATTCACTTTCTGGTCCACCAATTCAGTGAAGAAGCTATGCGGAATCTGAACATTCGTTGCATATTTATCTTCTTTCAGAACACCGTTATCGTCCAAATAGAAGATACGATTGTTTTTAATATCATGATCACTTTCGTAATATCGACTAGCTGTTTGAGCAGTCGAGTAGGATTCTTTTCCTATTTGCTCTTTAATAGCCGTATCAATTGCCTTAGCAGCAATCTCATAATCTTTACTCATAATTTCTTCGATTTTTATTTCAATCACCCCACAAATCCATCTCTTTTAGTAACGTTCGAATACAATGCATAACGCAACGCATCCATAACGTCATCAAATACCTTAATAGGTAGTCCTGTTTTCTCATCCCACGCATACTGATACACTTCTTCATCGAAGCGAGGTATAGCGTTCCTTAAAACAAATAATTTATTCGTCTTAAAGCCTTTTGCAACGACTTCAATTCCAGATAAGATAGATTTATCAGCATTAAATGCGTTCAATCCATCATTCCACAATCTGTTTACATGTTCTGGACGTGCAGAATCGCAATAAAACGGAATGTTATCACCGTACTTATCAGCGTACTCTCTTGCTTTCAACGCCCAAAAATCAATATCTTTATGCTTTGCAGCACAACCATCTACTAAATACAAGGTCCCGTCATCCGTTTCTCCAATTACTACCATTGCACTGAAGTGTTCATAACCCCAGTCGACCCCCACGAAATAGTTGTTGATTTTCTCATAAGGAACATCGTCCACATAATGAACTTCACGGTTGAAGTCTTTATACACAGCACCTTGACCGATAACCCACAGTCCCTCAATATCTCTATCCCAAAACACTCCTGAAGGAGTAGCTTTCTTGATGCTCTCACGATATCTCTTCGATAAGAAAGTATTATCATCTAACTTAAAATGCTCGTTGATGATGTTTTCACTCTCATTATCAATATAATCACGCTTTAACCAATGATTAGGGTTATCAGGGTTTGTATCTGCTACAATCCGAGCGCCTTCACCAGAACAACGCGAAACGATTTCTTTAAATACTTGCTCTTTTGCAAGAGACGCTTCGTTGACGTATGCACCAAACGCTGTCATCCCTCGAATGTTTCCAAGCCCTGAAATTGTTCCTGTGTAAGCTTGGATAATCTTTACTCCAAACAATCTAAAGCTGTTGTGCTTATCAACTTTGAATTCCATTCCATAGCGATTATACAGTTCCTGTAATACGTTGTTTTGAATGGTACGGCTAGATACTCCAGCCAGTATATATTGAGGTTCAGCAATCCCTAATTCGTTCGCAATCTTACGAACACGAACTAATTCTTGAAGGAACACGTCATTGTTCAATACTGTCTTCCCTGAACGTTTAGCACCATGCAGTACACAGATAAACCAGTCAGAAGCGCGAAGACGTTTTGCAACTTGAATTTGTTTAGGAGTATACACATCACGCAAACTCATCCAATTCATCTCCTAACTTATTCAAATACTCCGCAACTTTCGATTCGTTAGTTTCGTCCATCTTCGTCACTTTCGACTTAAGAACCTCGATTTCTTGTTGAAGTTTTTCATTTACTAATTCGTCACCAACAACAGCCATCTTATTCATTCCCTCAAGTGCGTCCACAAAAGCTTTTGAATTAGCTTGACGAACGCCTTGTAATTTAATATCTTCCTTTGCTTGATTCTTAAGCCATTCATACTCATTAAATGCTTGTTCTCTAGACCAAAGAGCCATATTTGAGAATTGTTTTAGTAGTTCCCTGTATCTTAGGGCAACTTTAGGGTCTTTTATTAATCTTGAAGCTTGCACATCAATAGCTTGTTCTGACATCCGATCAGTTTTATAAGCGCTCTTGTACGCTTGCCTTTGAGATTGTCCAGCGATGATTTGCTGAACAAATAACTCTTGCTTTGTTGTTAACTTACTCACTCACTGAACCACCTCCTAATGAATGTATAAAAAAAGAGCCGTTTAGAACGACTCACACGTTTTTAAATAAAAAACCTATTAAGCTCATCACTTAATAGGTAAAAATAAAGGAGTTTACACCACGAGAAAAAAGAATATCTCTTTCCACAACTTCCACATGATAACTATATCAAAGAATCTTTAGTATTGTTTGGTACAGAATCATCTTTTTTAGTACACCTTTCGATTTTCTTAACTGCCTCATCGTGAAGGATGAAGAGTGTAGTTTTAGATATTTGCAATTCTTCAGCAATTTCGTCCCAATTTTTAGAAGAAATGTATTTCATCCAAATGATTGTTCGTTCTTTAGAATCGTCCAACTGTTCAATTGCTTTAATCAGTTGATATTTCAAATCAATCAAGTTATCAACCCTTTTGTCGATGTAATCACTCAAACTAATCAATTTGACATAAGCATCGTCTTTGAGGCCTACTTTAGACTCTTGCACATTCACTTCTTTTAGAGAAGGAGATTTCAAGAAAGAATTATTTAAACGATCTAACTCTTCCATTTTTGTTTTTACTTCCAAATCGATTAAGCGAATTTGCTTCAATTGATGTTTAATTCCCATTCTTCACATCCTCTCTAATCTTATTTACTAGCGTTGGTCCAAAGTCTTCAGTATCTGATAAATAATCAAAATATTGACTAAAAAAGAACCGTTCGCAGTCCATTTTCATATTCCACGCTGTTCGATGATGCCTATTCTTAAAGTGTTTTTCTTTCAAATTCCAATTGGAATCTACAACTTTTCTAGAAAGTAGATATCTTAAAGTCGCTTTGTAATCATCAACGGCTCTTTCAATGATTGCTGCGCATAATAAGTAATAACCTCTATCTTCCATTATTCACCTCACAATAGAGCTTCTAATCTATCGACTTGAAATCCCGTCCAAGCTTTGTTCGGGTCACTAAATTCGTCATCAATCACCACGACAGGAAGCGAGCTGTATCCATAGTGTTTAAGTAATTCAAACGCTCCTGGATTCGCTTCAATGTCTACTGTCTCGAATGGAATATTGTTTTTATTAAGCCATATTTTAGTAAATTCACATTGCATGCATCTAGGCTTAGAATAAACTGTTAACATCGAAATCCTCCTTATCAACCGATATTCCTATCACGTTTCTAATACTTAAAAACACTTTTCCTTTTTTTCCATCCTCCGCGCTCACATAATTAAAAGTGAGAATGTTCTTATAACGTAAATCACGTTCTAAACCAGTCACGTTTTCAAAACTTAACATTTTTCCATTTTCTAAATATAAAGTTAGTTCCATTGGTATTCCTCCTTCGACTTCTCTAAATCAAAAATCTGTTGTAAAACATTATCTCTACTTTCTTCATCCAATCCACCGATGACATCATTCGTAATTGGCGTGCTGTAGTCGATGTCACAATTACCATATGCATCAAATCTTAATACTGCAATTTCTATACCAAAATAAATGTAGTTGAATTTGATTACACTTGCACCATACCCATTAGGAAACTTGTAAATGGTTTGTGGATAAACTATATCTATTTGTTCTTCAATATAGTCTTTGAATTGTTCACTATATGTTAAATCCATTTAATCATCCTCCAAATCCACATAAGGATTGATAGGTTCATCTAAATCACATATAACAGCGCTTGGAAAGTCAGAAATTTCATCAAGTAGCCCTTGCATTCGTTGTTTAAATTCTTCAGAAGTATCATTCCATAAATGAACAAACATTTCTTCATAACCATTCGATTCCATATCTTCATATATCCCGTCCAATATAGTTTCAGCAGATAATTTGATTGTTCTTTCTTTAGAAGTTCGCCAACCGCTTCTCTCGTTTTCATTTAACGAGTTCCATTCACGTTTTAAATCGCATACATATATTTGAGAATGAGTTTGTTCGTTAAAAACTAAATCATCGTCTTTTATTTCGTTAATTGTTTTCATTTAAGCATCACCTTCCACAAACAATTCTTTGATTTCGTCACCGAATAATTCGATAGCACGTTGAGTGTCTTGTTTGTTCTTGAAATAACCGAAAGTCGAAAATGAATTCACGCCACTAATCCATAATGCTTTAACACCATCTTCTGTGTAATCAATTTCCCATTTTTCATCACGATTACTCCAATCAGGCTTCCATCCATCATTACATTCATCTCTGAACGCTCTGAATCGTGTTAGTAGATTTCTGCGTTTTGATTCTAGTTCTGCTGCTTGTTTGGTTCTGAAGATATGTCCTTGACCGAATGAACCATCAATCCATGCATGATTACCCCAATTTCCACTATTAACGTTTCCGTATTCGTCAACATGATAAATTTCGTCTCCTTCTTCAAACATGCGCTCTGCGTACTCTAATGTTTCAATCCTCTTATCTAGTTCTTCTCTTTCTTTTTTAAGTTTTTCTAATTTATCCATCGTTATCCTCCTTTACATCTAGGATCCGTTTGCTGCATTCCCATACTTCTCTATACGTTTTCCAAAGACCTATACTTTGATATAGAATCACTCCATTTTGTTCAATCGTACATTGTTCGCCATAATATCCATCGACTTCGATTGGTCCGTGTTTCTTTTCATAAGCTTTGATAATTTCATCAATATTTAGTTTCGTTTGAATCACAATTATCGCCTTCTAATTCTTTTTCTAAAGAGTCATAGTCTTTTATGTCGAAATATATATCCGGTTTACCATCTTCGCTTTGTTCAATGACAATCGATTCTCCTGTTTTTGATACAAATTCGATTCCACGTACTGACATTTTTATAATCACATTACAACCTCTAAACAATGAATAATTCTCCATATTTACAACCTCCATTTGATTCATCTCCTTCTTAAGTCGCACTCATTAGTCCACATTGTTCGAGTGGTTGTCCTAATTTTCGAGGCTTTTTCATGAGCTTATTACTATCTTTTAGAGCGATAGCCTCTACTTTCTTTAGAGCTGTTTCGAATCCAATCAAGAAATCAAATCGTTCATCGTAGCTCATTTCTTCAAGTTGTCCATAATTGATATCTTCTTGGAATTGTTTCAAGGCTCTGTCATACATCGACATGTCCTTATATTTACAATGCGCCACAATCAAGTAATGTACATCGTCTTTTAACTTTTCAAATTCATCTTTAGCCAATTGCCTTCACCGCCTCGAATGACATACATTTTTATATCGTTCATAAGCATCTCTCCTTTGTTATTTTTTCTAAAAATTTAATCTGGGTTACACGGTTACACGTTTTTTTCAAAAATATAAAATAAAAATATAAGAATGTTGATTTAATAGGCTTTTATACTTACAATATACTTTTTCTAAAAAAAACATGTAAACATGTAACCTTTTATATAAAAAGTATCTATAAACATTGATATATCAACATTCCCAAGGGTTACACGTAGTAAAAAAAACGTGTAACCTACGTGTGTCTACGTGTGGTAAAAGGTTACACGTAGACTCCGAAAACCCCCAAAGGTTACACGTCTGGTGTAACCTTTTTTTAAGGTAAAATTCTTTTATAACCTCTTGTTGTTTTTCCATTAACTTTGTACGATTGTTTCTTCCAATCGATTAAATTATCCATAATAAAACTAATCTTTCTAGATAGTTTTTGGTCGTTCGATTCTTTATGAAACAAATTGAACATAATCTCTCGAGTAGCCACCCGATTCATCGTTTGTCCGCCTGAAGTCCAGTCAGGACTATTCGCAAAATATTTAGTCGTATAAATGTACTGATCAGTTGTTGTTCTACTTTCCCAATCCTTAGGAACGGGCATTTCTAAATATTGCAATACTTGTACTTCTATTTCATCTCGAAACATGAATTGCTCACGATATTCAACTAATTCTGCTTCTGTTTCTTCATCAAACATCAAATCCACACCGCTTTTATAAAGGGTGACAGCTTCACCCCAAATTTGTTTTACGACTTCATCCGTCATCTTCATAGGATGTTTTTTCTGTTTGTCATTGCTAGCTAGTACAGGTAAGAACCTGCGTTCTCCTGTTTTATCCTTGAGGTATTCAACGTGATTGCTTGTTCGTGCTAGAACGAAATTCTTTGCAAATTCCTGCGTTCTGCGCATGTAGGGCTTTCTGAATCGTAAGCTCGTTTTTGAAATGAACGATTTTGTTTCTGCAAAACTCATGCGATCACTAGCGACCATTTCGTCGTCGTTTACAATTAAATGTTTTAGCATGATGTCATAGTTGTCTTTGTTAGCAAAATCAGTCACTGCGTCCGTGTACCAATGACCCCCAAGCTTTTGCAAGAACGACGTCTTACCAACACCCTGACCACCTACCAAGTCCAGAACGTAGTCAAATTTGACATAAGGTTCATAAACTTTAGCAACAGCACCTACTAGCCACATTTCAGCGATTTTAGACACTAGAGGGTCTTGGTTAGCTCCTAGATAGAATTGGAGCATTCGTCCGATACGTTTCTGTTTGTCCCAATTTTTCTCGGCTTCTTCCATATACTCTTTTACTGGATTGTAAGACCGTTCAGACAGGAAGGTCTCCATGCCATCTGTCATAGCTTGGCTCGTGAATGCTGCACCAGTGACATTCTCAAAATAAACTTTGACTACGGATTCGAAATTCGAGGGCAGCTCTCCTTTTTTAAGAAGCGTGTTCCCTAGTTGGATGTCTCTTGTTAATTCGTGCTCTTGAGAGAACTCGTTATGCTTTAGATAGAGATTTAACTGATCATCAGCTCGAAATGCATTTAACACGTTTACTGGACTGTTCGTTTTTAAATTCCCGTTACTATTTTTAATCGGTTCATAATCCTTATAAAAACTCACTACTTTGCCAATCACAATCACCTCCTGTCTTTGTTAATCATACTTACTACTGTTCTTTCTAATTCTTGCATCGATAGCGGATTCGGAGTGTTGGCATTGGCTATTTTAGCCAACGTCAACACATCCATCTCGTCCACTCCTCGCCATAATAATCCGCCTACAAATTTAGCAAGCTTATCATTACGATTCCCTTCATCCCCTAATCCATTAGCGATGATTTCGAACAATTCCGTTGTTTTAGTCTTTCCAGATGTTCGACCTTTACTAACCCACGACCTTAATCCGTCGCTGTAATCAAATTCACGTCCATTGGTGATTTTGTATTGTTTAATGATCTCTTCAATTAAGGCCCTGGAAGGAGTAATCATCGTCCCTTTTTCAGGGGATTTCTCCATATCCCATTCATATTGCCCTTTATCCGTAGCGGATGGTGCAACCAGCACATAATTGTTTTCATGCGCTTTGATATCTACTCCTGGAAGGAATCCAATCATTTGACTGATGTGGATATCATCACGCTTGAAATAGAATAGGTGCTTACCTCCTGATGCTGTCTTTGCTTGAAGTGTGGGTTCGATTAGGTTTAAATGTTCCCAATTCTTCAACGAATCAAATCCGCTGGTTTGTCCGTGCTTGTCAATATCAATTACGAAGAAGTTTGTAGTCCTTAGTGCGATGTTCGCATTTGGATATTGATTCCAAACTTCGTTAATTCCATCAGCATCAAGAGGTGGTTTATCCGCAAATTCAATTAATGGTCTTTTAGTTGTAGGACTAATCGGGATGACCGAGAACCCTTTTTGCTGATACAACAGCGCATATTCTTTCATTGAATGCATGAGAACACCTTATTTTTAGAAAGGCAAATCGTCTTCTTCTACAGCAAATGTATTCATCGCATTTTCAACGTTTTCTTCAATATCATAGTTACGATATACCTTATCTTCTCTTCCTTTTGTTTCTTGAATTTTTAATGTGAAATAAGAACCCACTGCTTTACGTTCTAATGCATCAGCTAATGCTCTGCCGTCTTCGAAGTCGTTCTTCATAACTTTATCTCCAGCAAGTTCAATCGCTTTAGTAAAGAATTTAATTGTTCGTTCTACTGCCCAAGAAAGGTCTTTGCCGTTCCATTCAGATAATGTTCCAAAAGATACATATTCAGTACGTCCGTTAAATTCACCACCACGGATTTCAAATGTAAATCCTAGGCTTTCCCATCCACTTGGTGCAATATTGAATTGCACTCGTTTTAGAACCACTGTATAATCACCAGCTGGTAACGCTGCAGGTCCATTCACGCTATCTTTACGAGGGTCAAATCCATCTTCTTTAATTTTTTGTGCAATACTTAATAAACTCATTTTTCATTCTCCTTTGGTTTTAAAATAATTCGTCTTCATTATTAAAAACTTCAATTGTTTCTTGTTTTGTTGGTTTTGTAACTGTTTTTGTCGCTACTTGTTTTTTACGAGGTGGTTCAACTGCACCTCTAATTGTTGATAAGATTTTCAAAATCACTTTGTCATCAACCTGGTCTGCGTAATAAGTCTTACGTTTTCTATCCACTTCACGGTTGTAGTTATTCCCGATTTTTTCTGTATGGATCATCAAATCCGAATTCCCGTTGATAAGGTTCACATACTTATCTTTAAGACTTGGCTTGTCTTTAGTTGCATTTCCGTTATCGTCATATTCTGAGATTTGACGGCTAATGTAGATAACATTCATTGGTAATGCTTTGAGGTCAATCACCAATTCTGTAATAGCTTGATTGAAAAAGTCGTAACCTTTCCCGTATGGAATTTCAGATAATGATTTCAATCGAGGTTTCCCTGGTGGAGTTAGCTCATCACACACAGCGATTTTAATCATCTCGATAACGTCATCAATAACATCGATTACGACTGTCTCGTATGAATGTTCTTGCGTTTGTAGAGCTAATAGGATTTCTCCTAGCTGCTTAATCACTGAATTAGTAATGCGCCCTGATTTGTCTTTATCATTTAATAGTTGAATACTTGGTACACTGTTTGCTTCTGCATTCCCATCCGTATTTAATACAATTGGATTAGGAAACTCGTTTGCTAGGTAAGATTTACCACTCATGGTTTCACCATAGATGAAATAGTTACGTGGAGTATCCTTTGGTGTTTGTGGTTTATTTTCTGGCAGTTGGAACATCAGAATCCTCCTTCTCAAATAAGTAATTTACAGAAGATAATCTATACAACAATTCTTCTGTTTCTTTTTCGATTTTTTCTTGAATAACTTTTTCTTTGACATATTCGAAATTTAAAAATTCATTTCTAGGATTCTCATCTTGTTTTTGATTAAAGACACCGAAATTAATACCAAAATCAGCAAGTGGGATGTCTTTCCCGTCAATTTTGATAGTAATATGTTTAAAAATAGGATGACGATACATTTGTTCTACAAAACCATTCCATTCTTTTTTAAATTCTTCTATCGCTTTTTTTTCAATTCTTTTTTCTAAAAATGTTTTATCCATTTTTTCACCTTTCTTCGTAATAAAATTCAATCACGTTTACATCGTGTTGTTGTCTACTTCCTGTTATTCGCCAAAGTAGTTGGCGGTAATCGTCGTACTCTCCAGAATCTTTATCCACTGGATCTAAAATCACAATCGTTTGGTATTTATGTTGTAGTCCATCTACTCCAACTCCCAAAACTTGACTGGTTGCCACGACTACTTGATTATCAAGTTTTTCTTGTCTATCTCCCGTCCATATTCCAATTTCTGGATGACGTTCCTTAATCACATTTACAATTTGCTTAGACTTACTGACAATCAGCATGTCATGTGGCGCTCTTTTAATTAATCCATCGAGCTTTAGCATTAGTGGAGTATCAGCATTCACTGGTTTGATTTTTGGAAAATCAACTTCTACTCCTGCTTGATTAAGGTATCTTTCAAACGTGTTTCGCCCAAAAGATTGTTTTGCCATTGCTGTTTCCCCTTTTACGGTCACAAGATTTAATTTTCTAAAGTTATTCAATTTATCTGGATTGCCAGGTTCAACCGTTACTGGATAGAACTTAATTTCATAACCATTGTTCTCAACAGCGTTTTCGATTTCTTCGATTTCTTCCCATCTAAAGAAGTTTGGAAGATTATTGACGTAGCGTTCATAGTCTCTAAAATCCTCCCATTTTTCTTTTGAATAAGTAAACGGATCATAAACCATTTTTCCATGTGCTTTTTGCCAATCAAATTTATTATTTGGATTTGCAAAACCAAAAATCGTCTTTTCTAAAGGGTAAAAATTCTGCCCTTTTTTTCGGATAGGTGTCGCTGAAAGTCCTATCGTATATTTGCGTTTTATTTTACGATATAAGGCTACTTGCTTATCACTCGACATATTTTGCCATTCATCAATAATCAGCACGTCACAGTCGAATTTTGTTCCTTTTTTTATCAGATTTTGCAAGGTTCTATCTGTAACAATGCTACATGCTACATCATCATCAAAATTCATGATTTTAATAGCATCTTTCCAGCCGTCCAAAATAGACAATCGGTTGTTAGTAATGATAATTTTCTTAGCGTTTTTATGTTTGGCAATAGCTAACGCACAAATGGTTTTGCCTCTGCCTTAACCTCCCAAAGCTTCAAGAAAAATTCCATTTGTCAATCTTGAACTTCGGGAAACCGCCTCCTTTTGCCATTTTCTCAAAATTAAATTTGTCACACTTTACACCTCTAAAAGCTCTGGATTTTCGTAGATATTTCCGACGATTTCAAATTTCATGTAAGCTAAATAAAGAATATTCCACTCTGGCTTTCTTGTTTGCGGTTCATCAATAAATCTGTAAATAAAACTTGCATAAGAACCATGCCATTTGATAACTGCTTTTCTGCCTTTGTAATCGACGATATCCCCCTCAAAAATTTCTTGTCCGTTCTTATCAACCAGACATGTCGATAACATGATGCATTTATAATCATCAAAGTGTAACCAATCTTTTGCTTCTTCGTTCCAAATAATAGGACAAGTCCAGTTTTCGTCCTCTTCATCACAATTTCCTACCAAGACTTTATAATTCATTTCTTTGCGCATTTTATCCCAAGCTCTATACTTCGGTATCATCTTAAATTTTCCTCTTTCACAAGACTTTAATGTTATCGCTATACTCATGCACCGCCTTTCCAATATCATCGATTACTTCTTTTACATCGTTTCTCATCGCCCAAAACAGTCCAAGCCTTGCAGCCGCTCGTACATCCTGGTGATGGCTCTTTTCAAACTTCCACAATCCAAGTTGCTTCAGTAATTCATTCGGGATATCTGATTGATAACCTGCGTTTCGTTGTAAAACAGATTCTGGAAAAAGAACTTGAAACAAAGCAACATTTTCGAGAACTGAATTATCCTTTGATTTATCGTTGTCTCTAGCTTCAAATTTTTCAATCACGACTACATCCACATCCAAGAAGCGACCGACCTCTTCGAACCAATTGCGGATATCTTGGACTTTTGCAGAAGGAACAACCCAATGGTTTACTAGTTTTGCATTATCAAGTAACACGATGCCGTTCGTGCTACTTGCAACCTTTGCGCTCCCAGGGTCGATTGCTAGTATTTTCATGATTCGACTTCTCCTTCATAACCTGCCATGTCGAATAAGTTATTCTTGTTGTTTTCAACAAACTTCCAGAACGTTTTTAACTCTCTGTAATTACTGATCGTGAATGATACATCACTTTCAGACGTACACTCATCCATATATTTAGGTTTTGCAAAAATGTTTAATTGATATCTTTTGCCAAATAGTTCACCGTCTTCATCTAATGTCGGATCGATTGTTTCTTCAAAACCGACTTGGATGTTGAATGGCAGACATGTAAAAATTTCAATTTTGTGTTTAGAAATTTCAATCGAAATATTATCTGTTACTAAAATCTTGTTTTTCATTATCGAATTCTCAATCCTTCCGTTTGTTTTAATTCAACCCCTGGAACTTCAACTCCATTTTTCAGAACGTCCTTTAACGCTGTTTTGTCAATTTTTGGTAACTGTGGAATTAAGAACTCTTCAGGGATGATTCGTTCATCCAAAATGTTCACACTTACTGGGTTCTTTTGAATTGAGAAGTTAAACATTCCTGATTTAAATTTAGTTTTTCCAGTTAGTTTCATGTTGTCTTCTAAATACGTTTTTAACCATTTCACTTTATTCTCTGTAGCTTGACGTTTCGTTTTTAAGCGGTCCTCTTCTTCTTTATAAGCTGTTACATCAGATTCAAGATTTCGAACAAGCTTAGCAATGTTTTCTGCTTTGTTCTCAATGGCATCTTCGATACTATCTAATGTGTCTTTCATTACTTCAGGATCTAATTCCATATTTTGTACTTCTTGAAAAGCAATACTTAATTCATATAAATTCATTTATAAAACATTCCTTTCTGTATTCCTTGCGGTTCGATGTGGAATGATTTCACGTTTGGGATATTTTGTACTATCGCCACTGCTACATCCTCCACTGTTTTTCCATAATCCATATATTTTTCGAAAATTAGCGGATTTACAAAGTCCGCATCAATGTCTAAAATTACTTTTGATTCTGTTTTTTTAATGATTTCGATACGCTTTTTAATATCTCTTCAACCTCCTTGTAGGTTTTAACCCTTGTTTTTCTTATTTGAGGTTCGTATAGATATACCTCATATGAATCATTCTTCATTCTGATTTGTCCGATGACTTTATTGGCGTATAAAACGTTTTGCAATTTCGAATCCAGTAAGTCATCGTTTAAGTACACATCTTCCATTTGTTCACCTTCAATCTTGTGAAAATATGTGTTATAATTTATTCGAAAATATTTTTTCTTAGTCAGCGTTGCCGCGCTGGCTTTTTTTGTTCCACGTTTCTTGAAAATCAGGCTCTACATATTGCCCACTTCTAATCAAATCAACTTTTGTTTGGTGATTTTCTACCGCCTTTCCTACTAAGAGCACGATGCTCATCATTGCGATAATGAGTCCAAACGATAGGATGTACCATTGGAGCATCCATCTCATGAATGGAATGAATCGCACTCTTGTTTTTCTTTTTCGTCTCATCGTCTTCTCCTTTCGTCCCATACTTTCTGTATAGCTTCAATATGTTCCGCTTTATATTTATATGGGCGTGTATCCGTTCGTCTTGCAGCAACCACTACTGGATGATTTCTTACATCACTCTTAAGCCATGCACTTGGACTTGTTCCAAGCTCTTTGCACAACTCTTCAGTTGTTAACCATCTAGAATTATTACTTCGTTCAACAAATGGTTTTATGATTTCAACGAACTTATCTGGGTTTCTTTTTACGACTTCAAAGAATATCACTTCAAAATAATCAAGCGTTGATTGTTCCATGGTTTTCTCCTTCCTTTACTTCGTTACTTCTTTCATGAGTTTGTTAGCTTCTTTAATTAACAAACGCATGGTGTTACTATCCGTTTCTTTTTCAGCAGCTCTCGTTAACATATCCACCCATTCCCGTCTGGTTTCGTTCTTCCACTCAACTAACTCAGTTAGTAAAATGTCTTTTTCGAAGTAGGTTGAGTAATCCAGAGAGCCATCTTCTAATCGAATACATCTTCCAGTCTTTAAGTCTCTACAAACATTAGTACGAACAGTACTGTTGGTTGTTTTGACTGCTTCCGCAACTTCATCATAGGTAGCAGAAGGATGCTTCTTGAAATATTCCCTGATTTGTTCTGCAAGTGTCATGGTTTTTACTCCTTTTACTTTTCTTGATTTTCATTTAGTCTCTCTTTAAACTTTTGCTTTAAAGTCCACATAATCATCCAACATAGGCCTGATGAAATGATCGTAATTAATAAAGCGATTTTACTCCAGAACATAATAGCTACAACCAAAGAAACAAATGCTACGAGTCCTAAACATCCGAACCCTTTAACTAATTCTGGATTTTCTTTTATTATTTGTTTAGAAGCTGTTTTTCTTTCCACATTTCCACCCCGTTTTTTCTTCTATTTTCACTAAACTAGCTGTAATATTGATTTTTGTACTTTCAATTTTTTCTAAAGTTTCTTGTAATTGCGCTGTTTGTTTTGCAGCATCAATAAGAAGTTTTTTTAACTCTTGTAAATTTTCTAATTCAAATTTGATACCTAGTTTTGAAATCATTTTTATCCTCCTATTTCATGTTTTTTCATATTGTTGTAACCTTCTTTCAAGCCTATAATTGAGGTTGGGAAAGGAGGTGTTTTCGTATGGGTGTTACTAAAGAACAATTGGAATCCATAATCATGGATAAAAGCGACAAAATTCGTCGTGCTCTTTTAGAAGAATTCAAGCAAAAATGTATTTCGAATGATTCAAAAGCTGATGGAGATCATCTGTTCCTCGAATTTTGCTTTACATTTCCTGTTGAGTTTTCAAAAAATCTGATTTACAGTGTCTTATCTGAAGTATTAGATATTGAGTAGTGGTCTGTTTTCTTGTTAAGAATTGTCTATCGTTTTTATTAGATTACTGATTTCAACGTTTCCAGATTCTATTTTTGAGCTATCAATAACGATTCCATCGTTTGTAAATCTGAATGAAATATCAATTGTGACATCTAGCTTTTGGTTAGGTGTCTTTTTTTCTTTATCCATTCCACTTCCTCCTTTCATTTTTTTATATTGTTACCATCCATTTTCAGATTTATAATGTGTCTGAAGGGAGGTGATAACAATGACCGAAATTTATGCTTGCCTCTGTGGAAATTGGGTGAACTTATCTGCTGATGCTGATTGTGTAATGGGGCCAAACATGGCTAGCCCTTACGTTTGGTGGGAAGAAAATGCCGAACTCTACTCACCAATTACTAAACCTAAGGCAGATACTATGTACTGCCAAGATTACATTTACATCAACTATCGCGGTGCGGATTATCGTATCCACCCTATTTTTATACAAGTCGTCTCTAGATAAATCTTTTTAATTTGTCTGAGATAACTACTAAATCTGAGTCGTCCAGTTTTAATTGGTCGGCTTTTTGTTTTAGTCTTTCGTCAATAGCTTGATTTAATTCGTGCCATTCTCTTTTTGTAAATTTGCTTCTGAATTCTAGAAATTCTTTTATTGCCGTTTTTTTATCCATTCTGATTCCTCCTTTCTATATCAGTTAAACTGAGGTGTTGCCTAAAAAAATATCATCCACTGAAACTTTTAAAGCAGAAGCTAAAGTCTCTATTGTTTCATAGGATGCTTTTCTTAATGCTTCTATACTATTTTCATAATTTAAAATAGTGTTGTAATGCATTTGAGTAACACGTGCTAGTTCTTCTCTACTCATATCATTTAATACTCGTAATTGTTTCAAAGTATATTTTTTATTCGTCATGTATCCACCTCCGATCATTTTTGTTTTTTTTGCAAAAAGCTCCTTTCCTTGTTTTATTTATGCGTTGTTATCAACCCCACAAATGCATAATAACACATCAGTTAAACTGAGTCAACAACAAAATTCAGTTTTTCTGATTTTTGTTGTTGTTTTTTTAAATTCAACACTATATAATGTAGTCAGAAAGGAGTTTAACTGATATGAAAAACAATTTCTTTGCAAGTAATCTTAAATATTTAAGAATCAAAAAAGGATTGGAACAAAAAGATATTTCAAATTTTTTAGGATTAAAATCTCCTACATCAGTTACTAACTGGGAAAAAGGTACTAATTTAGCAAGGGCAGGTCATTTATCGGATTTAGCATCATTCTTCGGTGTGACATTGCACGATTTAGTTAAAACAGATTTATCATCTGTAGACAACAGTACAGACATAACTACTATTTATAATCAATTACATTCTGATAGACAATCTAAAGTATACAACTTTGCTACTGAACAACTTAATGAACAAAATAGTAAGATAACAAACATCAACGATTATATTGAAGAAGAAACAAACTGGTATGAAGTTAAGTTTTACGGAAGTATTTCTGCAGGTACTGGTTTATATCTAGATGACGAACAAGTAGAAACAATCAATTTCGGTGCGGATATGGTTCCAAGTGGTACTGATTTTTGTTTAAAGGTCAACGGTGACTCAATGGAACCAATGTTCAACAATGGAGATTATGTGTTCATCAAACGAGAAACTGATTTTAGAAATGGAACAATCGGTGCAGTAATCGTTAATGGTGAGGCTTATCTTAAAAAGATATATATTACGGATAATTCTATTAGATTGGTATCATTAAATAAGAAATATAAAGATATTACAGTATCTGAAGATGATACATTAAAATATGTTGGAACTGTAGTGTTTTAAAACAAAAAAACACCGTGCTTCAATTCTTGGCGGAATAGCACGGTGTTGAACAAAAATCACCCTAAAATAGGGCTATTCATTATGCCCTATTTTACCACAAATAGGAAGGTTGGTAAACTATGGCAAGCATATACAAGCGCGGAAAAACGTGGGCATATAAAGTGTATTACTATGATAACGGTAAGCAAAAGGCAGTTTCAAAGAGTGGATTTAAAACTAAAGCTGAAGCCAAAGATGCATCTATTTTAAGAGAAAACGAAATGCTGCAAGGAAAAAACTTTGCTAAAGAACGAATGACACTTGCTGATTATATGGAGAATTGGAAGGCGCTGTATAAAGACGGCACTGTTTCATTAGGCGTTTCTAAACGCATAGATATGATCATTAAATATGTAAGAAAGAATTTCAACGTCATGCTCAAGGACATCACTCACGATAGCTATCAAGCTTATATTAATAAATTAGCTGAAAGGCTATCAACTGAATCTGTTGCTAAATATCACACCTATACAAGCGGTGCAATAAAGCATGCTGTACAGACTAGGGTTCTAATGTATAATCCATGCGAATTCGTTAAAATTAAAGGGAACGACGAAAGAGCATTTACTGAAGAAAGCAAATTTTTATCTTTTGAAGAGTATCAAAGACTGTATGCAACGTTGCTAGATGGAATCAATCCTAGATATCAATCACGCTATATTATTCTTTTAGCAATGGTAAGCGGAATGCGTTTTGGAGAATGCCTTGGATTGACTTGGGATAATTTAGACATAAAAACCAATACTGTAAAAATTGAAAAAGGGTTCGACTCATTACACACAAGAGATTTTACTGATGGTAAAACCAAAAATGCAAAACGAACTATTGTAATTCCAAGCGAAGTAATGACATTATTATTCCAGCTTCCAAAGGATACAGAAAGAGTATTCCATGACATTACAAATAATGGAGTTAAAAAAACTCTCGATAATACACTTAAAAAAGCGAAAATCGAGAGAAAAATTAGATTTCATAGTTTAAGACATACACACGCAAGTATCTTACTATCTCAAGGTGTACAAGTTGTTTCAGTGAGTAAAAGATTAGGTCATGCTAACCCCACAGTAACCATGCAGACGTATGCCCATGTTATTAAAGAATTAGAAGTTTCAGATAATGAAAAAATAATAAAGATTTTATCCCACGGAACATCCACGGAACAAAACCTTTAGAAAAGCCTATAAATAAGCATAAAAAATGCCCCCTACAGGGCTCGAACCTGTGACCCATAGATTAAGAGTCTACTGCTCTACCAACTGAGCTAAGGAGGCATTTGTACTTAAGGTACTTAATCAGTATACTACCATCCCCATGGTAAATCAAGGGGGGGTTCTCGAGAAATTCATATTTCATCCGACAACCGTTTATCAAAACAGCCCTCTAAATTTTCATCAGAGGGCTTTCCTTATTCCAATCCCAGACTCACTTTCAGTCCTTCGTTAATAGTTTGCATAAATTCTGCATCCACTTGCGTAATTTTCTCAAGAATTCGAGCCTTATCAATCGTACGCAATTGTTCAAGTAAGACAACAGAGTCCCGTTCGAACCCAAATTGATCTTTTTTAATTTCAATATGCGTTGGAATGTTCGCTTTTGTATTCTTAGCTGTGATTGCTGCCACAATAACAGTTGTGCTAAAGTGATTCCCAACATCATTTTGAATAATGAGAACGGGGCGTTTTCCTCCCTGCTCACTACCAATCACTGGAGACAAATCCGCTAAAAAGACATCTCCTCTTAAAATCTTATCAACCATTGATATACTCCCTTTTCACACGATCAGAGATCATACAAATGACTTCATAAGCAATTGTATCTGCACGTTTAGCTAATTCAATTGCTGTAATTTCCTCTTCTTTGTTTTTCCCTAGAAGAGTAACCTTTGTTCCGACTGGATATTCATGAGGCAAACGAATCATACATTGATCCATACATACTCTTCCAATAATAGGACAGCGAACTCCATCCACGATGACCTCTCCTTTATTGTAGGCGCGAATATAACCATCCGCATATCCTACTGGTAAAGTAGCCACCCATTGAGGCTCTCTAGCGGTATAGGTTGCCCCATAACTCACCGTATCCCCAATTTCTAGTTTCTTCACCTTGACCATCTCGGTTTCCCATTGCAGGGCTGGGTTTAGATGTTCTTCATCTTCAATGCATAAGTCTCCATTAGAAGGATTAATGCCATACAAGCCGATTCCGTAACGGATAATATCACTATCTCCGGCACTATGCCAAATTGCATAAGCAGAATTCGAGCAATGAATATGAGGGGGTATTTCTTCCAACACCTCAATCATACCATTGAATTTTTCTTCTTGTTTTGTTAAATGCGCCGTATCTTCTTCGTCAGCAGTCGCAAAGTGTGTAAACATTCCTTCGAACTCAAATGGACCGTTTCGTAGAACAGCCTCAACTGCCAATAATTCTTTTTCATTCACGACGCCAATACGACCCATTCCCGAATCTACGGCAACATGTACTTTTAAGGGTGTCTCCTTTAATAGTGGAGCTGCTTCTTTGAGCCATTCTACCGAGTCGACCGCAGCAGTAATGTGATTTCTTGCTAATAGTGGCGCATCTTCCACTCGGCTTAATCCAAGTATTAAGACGGGTTCCATAATCCCTGCTTCTCTTAAGGCCAAAGCCTCATCCACATTTGCGACACAAAATCCCTGAACACCTGCTTCTAAAGCAGCTTTGGAAACAGGAATCATGCCATGCCCATACGCATTCGCCTTTACAACTGCATAGACTTCTTTAGAAGGAGTCAATTTAGATTTTAGTTTAGAAATATTTTGTTTAATAATCGATAAATCCACTACAACTCTCGTGTTTCGATGGATTGCTTCTAACATGATGATTCATTCCTTTTTTTAATTGGATTCAAGTACGACAACCGCGTAGGCATCATGATTGGTATGCGTAATCGATATCCACGTTTGATGAGAATAGCGTTCACATACAAGAACTGGTTTTCCTATAGCATCATTCAATACTTCAATATCTTGAAATGAAACATACTGTCCAATTCCAGTCCCAAGTGCTTTAGCATAGGCTTCTTTAGCTGCAAAGCGTCCCGCAAGGAATTCCACTTTTCGTTTAAAAGGGAGCGCATGATATCTTTCCAACTCTTTTGGGGTTAATACTTTTTCCAAAAAAGATTTAGGTTCTGCTACGATTTTTTCAATGCGTGTCAATTCTACCGCATCCATACCAAGTCCCTTAATCGCCATCCGTTTGTTGTCTCCTTCATTATGATTCATTTCTACATTTTAACAAATTTACCATCATTTGTCAGAAATTTGAACACTTCCTAAGAATTCCATAATCCTGACCACAAGACTACTTCGCCAGCTTTTAGAGAAGACTGTACATCAATAATACGTTGATTACTACTCCCCCTAAATTGTAAGGTCAAATCCTTTTTAGCTAGTTCAAATCGTCCATCTACCAAAATATCAATCAAACTTAATAATTCTAACTTATCTTCAGTTTCTTGCATCAGCTCTTCCCAAGTATATCCTGTCCAAGACCAAATATCTTTGGTATTTCCGTAAGTTTCCCGTAACGCTTTGACTAAAGGCAGACAAACTCCTGTATTCAAAAAAGGTTCTCCTCCCAGAAGCGTCAACCCTTGGCAATAAGAAGCTCCAACATCTGAAACAATTTGCTCTTCTAACTCTTTAGTATATGGTATTCCGTAATTAAAATTTTGAGCAATCACATTATAGCATCCTTCACAGGCAAAGAGGCAGCCACTCACATATAGTGAACAGCGTACCCCTTCCCCATCGACAAAATTATACGGTTTGTAACTGGCAATTTTCCCTTTGGAATATTGCTCACTCGTCCACTCCTTTGGGTTTGGATTATTCATCCTCCATCACTCCTAAAGCGTAACGTTCTTTCAGTTTCGGCATATGTTTTACACGAGAAGAAATTTCCACATGACGTCCATGTACCATTGGACGCGCTTGAGGGTTTCCAAGGTAGCCGCAAGTCCGTTTCACAACGTCACACGTTTGTGGATCATGGTTTTTACATTGCGGACATTCAAATCCTTTAGCAGTTGGCGTAAATTCACCATCGTATCCACATTTATAACAATGATCAATTGGGGTATTCGTCCCAAGATATCCCACTCTATCATATGCATAATCCCATACGGCTTCTAAGGCTTTTGGATTTTGTCGAAGGACCGGGTACTCGCAGTAATGAATAAATCCGCCCGAAGACAATACTGGATAATCTTTTTCAAAATCAATTTTTTCAAATGGTGTTGGATTTTTACGTACATCGTAGTGGAAGCTATTCGTATAATACTCTTTCTCCGTGATATCTGGCACAAAACCAAATTTTTCGATATCGAGTTTGCAGAAACGATCGGTCAAGCTTTCACTTGGAGTCGCATAAACACTGAAATGATAACCGTATTCGTCCCCCCATGCATCTGTATGTGCCTTCAGTGCTTTTACAATCTCTATAGTAAACTCCTTCGCCTCTGGATTCGTTTCCCAGTTTGGACCGAAGAATGCTGTTGCCGCTTCGTAAAGTCCAATATATCCTAAAGAAACAGTAGCACGACGATTTCTAAACAGAAGATCTACTGCTTCCCCATCCTTCAATCGTTGTCCAAATGCTCCATAGTGATAGAGTACAGGCGCATTATCTCTTTGCGCTTCCTTACAACGTTTAACACGGTATGTCAATGCGTCCTTACAGATTGCTAGTTTCTCTTCGAAAATTTCCCAGAATTTGTCAATCGAACCTTCCGCTTCTAGCGCAATTCGAGGAATATTCAGAGT
The DNA here is from genome assembly GCF_057274575.1 of Granulicatella sp. NCBI lineage: Bacteria > Bacillati > Bacillota > Bacilli > Lactobacillales > Carnobacteriaceae > Granulicatella > Granulicatella sp. The sequence continues at coordinate 53,613 of NZ_DBHISP010000007.1, forward strand.
AACGACCCCTAAATTCATTCGACCATCGTTCACTTCTTGCCCATTTTCATCCTTCCATCCTTGTAAGAACGAACGGCATCCCATCGGCACTTTAAAACTACCGGTTAATCTAACGATTTGATCATAGTTTAATACATCTGGATACATTCGTTTTGTTGCACATTCTAACGCTAACTGTTTTACATCATAGTTTGGATCGGTTGCCTCTAAGTTGACTCCACGTTTTAACGTGAAAACTAATTTAGGGAAAATCGCTGTTCTCTTCTCTTTGCCAATCCCTTTCATTCTTACTTGCAGGATTGCTTTTTGAATACAACGTTCAAAACGACTCGTTCCAAGTCCAAATCCTAAAGTTGTAAAAGGGGTTTGTCCTTGAGAAGTATAGAGTGTATTGATTTCATATTCTAATGACTGCATCGCGTCATAAATATCTTTTTCCGTTTTTTTCATCGCAAAAGCTTCTTGACGGTCCACTCCATCAATCCACTCCTTGGCGTCTGTTAAATGTTTTTGATAGTTTAATTCCGCATAAGGGGCCAATAATTCATCAACACGATTAGCCGAACATCCTCCATATTGGCTACTTGCGACATTCGCAATGATTTGAGCCATTTGAGCAGTTGCTGTTTGAATAGATTTTGGAGATTCTACCTCGGCATTTCCAATCTTGAATCCAAGGCCTAACATATGTTCAAAATCAATTAAGCAACAATTGGTCAGTGGCATATATGGATGATAGTCTAAATCATGATAATGAATATCCCCTTTTAAATGCGCATTGGCGACATGAGGAGGTAATAGTTTTAATCCAATAATTTTTCCAACTGTACCCGCCGTTAGATCCCTTTGCGTATTAAAAACTTTACTATCTTTATTTGCGTTTTCATTAACTACGCTTGCATCTTTATTCGTCAATCGAGACAGTGCCCATTGGAAATCTAGTTGATTTTTTCTACGTAAATCACGATCCACTCTGTATGAAATATATGCTTGTGCTAATTCAGACTCCCCATCTTCAATTAAAAAATGTTCAATAATACTTTGAATTTCATAAATTTGAATAGTCTCACTAAATCTTCTAGAAATTTCTTGAAGAACTTCGTCTACGATTCGATTCAATTCCGCTTCTCTTTTAGCATCCATTTCTCCATTTAACTCTGTTTCTGCTTTAAAGATTGCTCGTTCGATTTTCTCCTTTTGAAATTCAACTTCTCGACCATCTCTTTTAGTGACTAATAAGGTCTTCAATTCTTGTACACACATCACAATCCCTCCTTAAAACTCTTGAATCTATTTTATCATGCTGAATTTAAAAATCAACCCCTAAAACACAATATATTGTGTTTTAGAATTTTTATAATTTACAACATATAGTGTGTGGAGTTACAAAAAAACTCTCTGACACATCTGTCAGAGAGTCTGAAATTCTTTATTTTTGTGCGTTTTTAACAGCTTCGACCATCTTATCCCAAACGTTTTCCATATCTTGTACCAGTTTTAATTGTGTACGTGCGCGGTCCAAATTTTGTCCCGAACGTGTTGTTTGATAGTAGACGTCGCCATTAATGTAGTCCGTCAAGAAACGAATTCCTTGTTCCAGCGTAATCACGCGAGCTCCCCAAGGTAAGTATTCTAATTCAGCCTCTGTCAAGATTCCGTTTGTTCCTTCGATAAAGCCTTTCACATATGTTTCGTATAAGTCGAAATCGAAGTTCACTTTTGATAAATCAGGTTCGTCCTCAGCGCAGTCATTAGCACCAAAACGAATGGAATCCCCAAAGTCAAACAATACTAGCCCTGGCATTACAGTATCTAAGTCCACAATGCATAGTGGTTCTTTTGTTTGGCTATCGAACATAATATTATTTAATTTTGTATCATTATGCGTTACACGAAGAGGCAATATACCTTCATCTAACAAATCATATAGTAAGAAGCAATCTGCTTTACGATTTTGAATAAAGTCGATTTCTGCTTGAACCTCTTTTACTCTTCCTACACGATTTTCTCGGATTGCTTCTTCCAATTGACGATAACGATTCCTTGTATCGTGGAATTGTGGAATCACTTCTACTAACTGGCTTGCATCGAAATCGTTTAAGTCATAAGCAAAACGGCCGAATGCTTTTGCAGTAATATAAAATTGCTGCGGATTTTCTACTTTATCTAATGAATAACTGTTTTCCACCGAATCATAAATACGCCAGTATGATCCATTATCCAAATTTGCAGTTAAATGGCCCTCCTTGGTGCGGATAACACGGAGCGTTTCACGAGAAGCGTCACGTCCTTCAGCTTCATATTTTTCTCGAAGATAGCTTGTTACTTTCTCGATATTTTCCATTAATCCACGCACATTTGGAAAAATATTATGATTAATGGCTTGCAGTACATACTGCTTTTCTTTATTTTCATGTGTATGTGTAATTTGATAAGTTTTGTTAATTAATCCATTCCCTAAAGGTTGAATATCTACAAACTCCCCTGGTAGTTCATAATATTCATAGGCCACTTTGGCATCCTTTAATGGATTTTCTACTACTGTCATTCCTTTTTCTCCTTTAGCAATTTACAAATAATACATTCCCATTGTACCGCTTCCAAGACTAAAAAGGAAGATATAACGCGAAAAAATAATGCAGAAGAACACATAGGTTCCTCTGCATGAATCATTGATAAAAATATTATCTATTCTCCATAATCGCATCAATTAAGCCATATTCTAAAGCTTCTTGAGCAGTCATGTAGTTATCACGATCTGTATCTTTTTCGATACGTGATAATTTTTGTCCTGTTTGTTTTGCCAAGATTTTATTTAAACGTTCACGTGTTTTTAGGATTTGACGCGCTGCGATTTCGATTTCTGTTGCTTGCCCTTGCGCTCCTCCTAAAGGTTGGTGGATTAAGATTTCAGCGTTTGGTAAAGCGAATCGTTTCCCCTTCGCACCTGCTGTTAATAGGAATGATCCCATGGATGCTGCAAGTCCCATCGCAATCGTTTGAACATCAGCTTTAATGAAATTCATCGTATCGTAGATGGCTAAACCAGCTGTTACACTTCCACCTGGAGAGTTGATATACATGTAAATATCTTTCTCAGGATCTTGTGCATCTAAAAATAATAATTGCGCAATAATCGCATTTGCCATCTCATCATGAACGGGTCCGCTCACCATAATAATACGGTCTTTTAATAAACGTGAGTAAATATCATAAGCGCGTTCTCCACGAGAGGATTGCTCGATAACTGTTGGAATTAAATTCATACTACTTCCTCCAAATCTAATATTTGTTTAAGTCTACTTCAATAGTCAATAAAGGTCAATTTAAATGCTTGCTAATTGATAAATTTAAAAATCTTGTCCCAAATTTCTTTAGAAAAAATATCTAGTGGATTTTTACCTTCACCAAGAACTGCATATCCAATCATTAAACCAAGAGCAAATAAGATGAGCGCAAGCAAAAGGAAAACTAAGATGCGCAAAAGTGCAGTAAATAGTAAATATCGACTATTCTTTAATTGTTCCCTCATGATTCTTCTGTCCTTTCATCATCAATCATATGAGCGGTTGGATTCATTACGACTTTCTTCGAACTAAAAATTCTGCGAATAGCAGCAAAAATACCTCTTTCTGATTTAATTCGATTTAATAAAATTCCTGTCCCAATTGCTACGCTTTGAAGCGGATTTTCTGCAATCATCACTGGAACTTGAAGTTTTTCAGAGAGCATGCGGTCAATCCCATTAATCAATGCGCCTCCGCCTGTAACCATCACACCGCGTTCTATAATATCTCCGGCTAATTCTGGAGGAGTAGCCTCTAGAACAAGTCTTGCTTCTTCTCCAATGGTATCTAACATTTCTTTTAAGCACTGATAGATTTCATTCGTATAGATTGTCACCGTCTTTGGAAGTCCTGTCGTCATATCTCTTCCTTTGACAATCATATCAGATTCATCTTCTACTTCCACTGCACTTCCAAGAGACATTTTAATCGCTTCAGCAGTTCGTTCTCCAATAATTAATTGATACTTGTCTTTAATATATTCGGAAATGGCAAAGTCCATATTGTCCCCAGCTAATTTAATCGAGCGACTTGTCACAGTTGAGCCCATCGATAAGACGGCAATATCACTCGTTCCACCACCAATATCAATCACCATATTTCCAATTGGTGAGAAGATATCGAGTCCAACTCCAACCGCGGCCACTTTTGGTTCTTCCTCTAAATAAATATTACGTCCGCCACATTTAATCGCTGCCTGGATAATTGCTTTTTGCTCTACAGTCGTAATATTTGTTGGGGTACAAATTAAAATATCGGGTTTTGAAAACCAGCTGTTTAAGTTTAATTTTTGCATGAATAATTCTAATAATTGCTCAGTAACCGCAATATCCGCTATTACTCCACCTTTTAATGGATGATGAACATTGATTTCTTTTGGAGTACGTCCTACCATTTGATATGCTCGTTCTCCAACTGCAATCACTTCTCCAGTACGCTCATCTAAAGCAACTAACGAAGGTTCATTTAATATAATCCCGCGATCTTTTAGAAACACTAAAATGTTCGCAGTTCCTAAGTCAATACCAATGTCTCTAAGCATGAAAGTCTCCTCTCTTATAAATATTCCTTTGATTTAAATCCATTTTTAAAAAGTACTAGAATATATGAGCCTACTAAAAATGCGACTGCTAATCCTAAACTATACTGAATAACACCTAAAATTCCATATTTATCGACATTCAAGAAGAAATAAGGGAACGGTCCATCGGGGTTATTTCCAATGGGGATTCGTGTAATTAACGCAATCGCAACAGAAATAATTGCATACGCCAATGGTAAAATCGTCCATACAAATGGATCCCACCACTTATAACAATGCCCTTTATCAAATAGTGCCCAATCTAACAATGCTCCATAAGGAACAATATAATGTACTAGAAAATTTTCTATCGTCCAAAATTCTTCAGGTGTTTTTAAAGGAGCTAGCATAAAATGATACACCAGTCCGGTTAGAAGAATCGCAACTGTCATTCCACCTTTTAAGCGAATATCCCACTGACTCCAATGGCCTTCCTTACGGTATTTTAACAGTAAGGTTATTAGAAAAATAACTACTAGTAAATTAGATTGATTGGTGTAATAGCGAATAGAATGCCATCCATGGAGAAACATCTCCATTAAGAATCCCACTAAAGCACATGTAGCGATGACTCCTTTAGAAATTAAACTTAGTTTCAAAAATGTTTCTTTGTTCATTCCATTCCTCTTTCTAAAGACACTAATTCTCTTTATTATAGCATAAATGCTACAACAGTCGGTATTAATAGCATAAACAAAAAGGGCCGGCATTCGCCACCCCTTATTGGTAAACTAGATTAACTGCTTCGATGATTGATTAAATCATGCGGACTCACTACTGGAGTCGCATTCACCCACCTTGCAAAATTACGAAGTGGAATATACAGAATATAATAAATCACTATATTCAGCATTAATGTTGCCGCTAATCGTGCCACTAAGAACTCATTCAAGTCCATGCTAACAACTCCTCTTAAGGCATATACGAAGTAAACAGATACTTCTGTCAAACTTAAGAAAAACACTAATGCTATCCCTAACGTAAATGGATTTTGTAAAATATTCGTACGCACTAAACGAATTACTCGGACAATGACTGCAAATATTCCCATATAAATCCCTAGAATTCCTGCGTAATAACTATCTACTAAAAAGCCTGCAATGGTCGAAAACCAAAACATCGCCTTATGGTCAATCATAAAATTCAGCATTACAATTGCAATGATAATAATTCTTGGCGTTAAACTGTAGCCAGAACGCAGAAATAAGGTTGAAAAATGATTGGTTAATACACCATCCACTAGGAAAGCTAGAATAAAGACAAACAATACCCAATAAACTCTTCTGGAGTTACGCATTATTGCCCCTCACTTTCGCTTGTACGAATGACAACTGTTACATAACGAACATCATTCGTATCTGCCGCAGGACGAATTTTCACTTCTTTATATAAACCAAAACGATCCATTGCCACTTCTTCAACTGTTCCGATATAAAGTGAATTTGGAGAAATTCCACCTAAACCACTCGTCACAACTTTATCCCCGACTTTAATATCTTGAGTAGCTTGAATTTGGCTCATGACAAGCATATTCGACTTTTCGTCATATCCGGTAATGGTCCCGTAGATAGGTTCTTTTTCATTTTGAATCATAGCCGCAACACGAACCAAAGTATTATCAGCATTCGATAACAATGCAATCCGTGCGCTTGTAGGATTGACATCTAAAACTTTTCCTACTAAACCATTATCACTCATCACAGACATTTGAGGTTGGATTCCATCATTTGCACCTTTATTAATCGTTATTACATCACGCCAAGTATCCGGGTTTCGCGCAATTACTGTAGCGTTCACTAAAGTATAATCGTTGAGCGTATCTTGCAACTTAAGTGTTTCTTTCATCTTTTGGTTATCGCGTTTTAACTCACTCAATTGAACTTCTAATTCATGAATGGTATTGATTTTTTGTTTTAACGATTGATTTTCTTGATAGGTATTTGATAAATCATTCACACTATCGATAAAATCATTAATACTATTTGCTGGATAAGAGACTAATCTTCCAAGAATATTAGTTACATCATTAACACCTTGAGTCACGATATTACTTCCGTAAGTAAGGGAATACATGATTAATGCTACTGCAACAATGATTCCGATTACCCAACCAATTAGTTTCTTATTTGAAAAAATTGGATTCACATCATCACTCCTCTATTAAATTATTCAACGGACTCTATTTTTTCATTAATGATGGATTTGCTAAAATCGCACCTGTTCCTAGGGCAACACAGTCGAGTGGATTATTGGCCACAAAGGCTGGTACTTGTGTTTCCTTCGAAATCATCTCAGCAAGATGACGAAGCATTGCGCCTCCACCTGTTAATACGATTCCATGATCAATAACATCCGCAGAAATTTCTGGAGGTGTTTGCTCCAATACATCTTTTACTGCGTCTAAAATTTGATGAATAATTTCACTCATCGCAACTGCAATTTCTTTTGCAGGCACTTCAATAACACGTGGTAATCCCGTAACCATGTCACGACCACGTACCTGCATGTTACCTTGAGCTTTTTCGACAGAAGCAGAGCCTAATTGAATTTTTAAATCCTCTGCTGTACGTTCACCAATGAGCAGATTATAAGTTTTACGAACATGCTGGATAATAGCCTCATTGAGCTCATCTCCACCTACACGAATCGAACGGCTATTCACGATTCCTCCTAAAGAAATCGTTGCTACATCCGTTGTTCCCCCACCGATATCGACAATCATGCTTCCAGTTGGATCTGTGACAGGAAGTCCCGCTCCAACCGCAGCAGCGAATGGTTCTTCAACCACATACGCTTCTTTAGCTCCAGCATATTTTGTTGCATCTAAAACGGCTCTCTTTTCAACATCCGTAATGCCGCTTGGCACACAAATAATGACCACTGGCTTAAAGAATGAACGTCCCATAATCGACTGAATGAAATACTTCAACATTGCTGTCGTCGTATTGTAGTCAGCGATTACGCCATCTTTCATTGGTCGTAAGGCCACGATATTTTCTGGTGTTCTCCCAATCATTTCAAATGCAGATTTCCCTACTGCGATAATTTCTTCTGTAACGATATTTTTTGCAACAACGGAAGGTTCACGTGTGACAATTCCTTCATCTTCAAGATAAACAATTGTGTTAGCTGTTCCTAAATCAATTCCGATATTTTGTGCTTTAAAATTTAATGCAACCACACTGGTTCCTCCTTCGATAATTCTTCTACAGACTAAGCTGTAAGAATTCTATTCTAGTATAGCAGAATTTGGCTTTTTATTCTTGTATTTTATAGATTTTTAGGAAACTTTTTTATTTCGTAATATTAAAACGGTTTCTGTAATATTTTGGTGATATTTTTTGTGTAAAAATCTGATGAGCTTTCAGCTGGAATGGGAGAAACTAGAATATCTTTTGTGTTGTTTTGAAAGACTGCGAGCACATTCGGATATCTTCATAAGAACAACAATAGCTATACCTGAACGAGCCACTGTCTCGTTGCCTATCGAGCTTCAAACTGAGTCTAAGAAATAAATTTCCATAGTCAGTAATTCACATCGATTATGACCGCTATTGTTATTCCTATAGAATCCGAATACTCTTCGTTTTTCAACTAGCGAAATGCTATATTTCTCCCATTCCAGCGAAGGGCGCTTATGACAGAAAATTCACCAAAATTTTGAAACGGACTTACAAAATAAAAAAATTTAAGAATAAAAAAATTCTTGAAAGGGGGAACAAAAAAGCAGCTCGGTCAGAGAGCCGCTTCGATAACGAAATTGTTAACATATTCGATAACGGTAAAGAAATTAATGACTAGTAAGAAGATGCCTAAACCAATAATAAAAAATTCCATGATGTTTCTCTTCAAATTTAATTCAAGTGTACTAAAGTTACGTTGGTGCGTCAACTAAACGATCGAATAAAAATACCATATATGGTATTTTTGACCTTACTTTCTATTTTTGCGCACAAAAAAACCACCGGAAAACCGGTGGTATCATCGTTTAAACTTAAATTATAGTTTAACTACGTTAGCTGCTTGTGGTCCACGAGCGCCTTCTTCAACATCGAATTGAACTGCTTGTCCTTCTTCTAATGTTTTGAATCCTTCTGATTGGATTGCTGAGAAGTGTACGAATACATCGTTTCCACCTTCACGTTCGATAAACCCAAAACCTTTTTCTGAGTTAAACCATTTTACTGTACCTTGTTCCATGAACATTTCCTCCTTGTGCCATAGCACTTGTTATTCATATTCTTGCTAATGGTTCGAAAGGAGTAAATCTTTACACTATTTCTTTACCTAACAAAAACACAAGTTCAGTATACCATCTAAGAAACCTTTTTACAAGAGGATTTCCGAATTCGGATAGAAATTTTATGAACAAATGAGGTTTTAAGAATTTTTTCCGAATGCTTTCTATATTTTTCGTGTTTATTTTTCGTGAAATTTGAAAATCTTCATTTTCTTCAATTTTCATTTTTTGAAAATTGAAATTCTGTTCTTACAAAACTCCGAATTCTTTTAAAGAAATAAAATGATCTCCGCCTACAACAAAATGATCTAGTAGTTCAATCCCCATTAATTCACCGCAATCCATTAACCTTTTTGTAAAATCAATATCTGCTTGAGACGGTTCGGGGTTGCCACTAGGATGATTATGTCCAATGATAACACGTGCTGCTGAATATCTCACTGCCTCCCGAAAAATTTCTCTTGGATGGGCAACAGCACTATTTAATCCACCGATAAAAATCATTTTCCTCTTTATCACTTCATTCTTAGTATTTAAGTAGAGCGCTACAAGATGTTCTTGATAGGCATCTTTTAACTCTTCTACAATCCACTGCCCCGCCATTTTAGAAGATGTGATTTTTCCTAGTTTCATCTGCGAAGCTTTATTTAGTCTGGCTCCTAGTTCAATGGCCGCCTTTAGTTCAATGGCCTTCGTTCTGCCAATCCCATTTATGTGCATGAGTTCGTCCAGACTCGCCATCTTTAACGAATGTAAATCTTCAAAAGTATTCAAAACTACAATAGATAATTGTAATACATTCAAATCTTTAGAACCCGTCCTTAGTAAAATAGCTAATAATTCATGCGTTTCAAGCACTTTAGCGCCATACAGTTCGAGGCGTTCTCGTGGCATGGCGCTTAAAGGCACTTCTAATAATTTCGATTCAATCATTGTGACACTTCCCCTTTGTTTTCTCTACAAAGAGTTACGATGTCTACTCTTCTTTAGGCTTGCACTTGTTCCACCAATGACGAACTTCGGCGATAAAATAGAGAGAGCCCGTCACCCATAATTCGCTCTTGTCATCTGTCACTCTGGCAAACCGTTCGATGATGTCTTCAAAGCTTTCTTCATAGGAAATCTGAGAAGAATCTAGAACCATTTCCACGTCAGCTCTAGCAATCGACTGTCCCCTTGAAGGATGGAAACTCGTTAAGATGATGTTCACATCGGGAAGAGATTCTTGTAATCTTGCAAGCATCTGTTGACTATCCTTTCGCGTAAGCGCACTAAATAAGAGCGTCTGTTTCTTGCCAATGCGATCTGTCATGTTTTGTATGAGTCGTTCGATGGCCGGTAAATTATGAGCACCATCAATGATAATGAGTGGCGTATCTTGTAATACTTCCATGCGTCCTGGCCAAGAAACGACACGGAGGGCTGACTCGACTAATTTAGTCCGCATACTTCTTCCCGTAGCTTCCATCCACGCGCGAAATGCTCGAATCGCAACGGTCGCATTCTCCTTCTGGAAGGCTCCTTTAAGGGCTAACTGTTCCAGCGGAATCGTGAACGCTGCGTCTTGATACGAATCTTCTACCAGTGAAAAATCCTCTCCAAACGCCTGCACTGTTGCACCTTGTTTATTAGCGGTACTACGTATCACATCCATACATTCACGCGTGACTGGTCCAACAACCACTTGTTGCCCAGCCTTAATAATCCCTGCTTTTTGCGCAGTGATTTCTTCCAACGTACTTCCGAGTAAGTCTTGATGGTCCAACCCAATCGTCGTAATGACACTGACGAGTGGATGGCCAACATTCGTATTATCGAGAAGACCTCCAATCCCGACCTCAATAATTGCAAGGTCGACAGCTTCCTGTTGAAAGACGACAAACATCATCGCCGTTAAAATCTCAAAATAGTTAAAGGCTCCCCACTCTTCGAATAAGCGGCGTTCCACCTCTCTTACAAGGGATGCGGCTTGCCAGAACGGTTCTTCTTCAAGAGGCACTCCGTCTAGCTGAATCCGTTCCCTAATACTGTCCACATGTGGTGAAGTGAATGTCCCTACTCGCAATCCATGCGCTTTTGCAAAGGCCGTCACCATCGCTGCAGTCGACCCTTTTCCATTCGTCCCAGCAATATGAATACTCTTCAACCCTCGTTCTGGATTTCCAAGCGCACTAAGGATTGCCTCCATGCGGTACAATCCATGTTTACGCGGAATACTCTCGCTCTTTTTTAACCACTCTTGAATCATTCACTCACCTCCTTTTTTCCTCATTTATCATAACAGAAAAATGCCTACCGTAACATACAAAAGAGAGCGCATGACACTTCATACGCTCTCCTCACCGTTCAAACGGATTAGATTTTCTTCAATGTTGCGATACGTTCTAACACTGCTTCACGTTGTGCTTGATAGTCCACACCTTTTGCACGTTCAGCTTCAACAACCGCTGCAGGAGCTTTTGCCACAAATTTCTCGTTCGATAATTTCTTCTCGACACGATCCACTTCTTGTTGCAATTTCTCTGCTTCTTTTTCAAGACGAGCGATTTCGTCTTCGATGTTGATTAACCCTGCTAATGGTAAGTAGATTTCAGCACCTGTGATTACTGAAGTTACCGCATCAGATGGTGCTTCAACGTCTTCACCATACACGAATTCTTCTGGATTTGAGAAGCGTGCAATGTAAGATTCGTTTTCTTTCAAGATAGCGTAGTGCGCTGCGTCGCTCACTTTCGCAATGATGTTAATTGGTTTTGATAATGGTGTGTTCATTTCGTTACGAACCGTACGTACTGAACGGATAAAGTCCATTAAGAATTCCATTTCTTCAGCTGCTTTTTCGTCCATTTGTTCTGGGTGAACCGTCGGATAAGTTGCGATTACTAATGATTCCCCAACGTGAGGAACAGATTGCCAGATTTCTTCTGTCACGAAAGGCATGATTGGATGTAATAGACGTAATGTGTTGTCTAATACATATACAAGAATGCTACGTGTTGTTAATTTGGCAGCTTCGTCGTCCCCTGCTAATGTTTCTTTCGACATTTCGATATACCAGTCACAGAAATCATCCCAGATGAAGCGATAAAGGAGACGTCCTGCTTCACCGAATTCGAATTTCTCGAAGAGTTCTGTCACTTTGCCAATTGTTTGATTCAAGCGTGTTAAAATCCATTTATCCGCAAGAGTCTTCTCACCAGTGATATCGACTTGGTCCGCTGTTAAGTCGCCCACGTTCATTAATGCGTAACGGCTTGCGTTCCAAATCTTGTTGATGAAGTTCCACGCAGCATCCATCTTATCTGTTGAGTAACGAACGTCTTGCCCTGGAGCAGAACCGTTTGCTAAGAACCAACGAAGTGCATCGGCACCATATTGCTCGATGACTTCCATTGGGTCAACCCCGTTTCCAAGAGACTTACTCATCTTACGTCCTTGGCTATCACGAATTAATCCGTGGATAAGAACGTTCTTGAATGGACGTTTGCCTGTAAATTCTAACCCTTGGAACATCATACGGCTTACCCAGAAAGTAAGGATGTCGTATCCTGTTACAAGTGTGCTAGTTGGATAATAACGTTTGTAGTCGGCTGCTTCTTCGTCTGGCCAACCCATTGTTGAAAATGGCCATAACGCAGATGAGAACCAAGTATCTAATACGTCTGGATCTTGTGTCCAGTTTTCACTGTCGCTTGGAGTTTCCATGCCTACGAATACTTCGCCTGTTTCTTTATGATACCAAGCTGGAATTTGATGTCCCCACCATAATTGACGTGAAATTACCCAGTCGTGAATGTTTTCCATCCAACGTAAGTACGCATCATTGAAACGTGGTGGGTAGAAGTTTACAGTATTGTCGCCTTCCGCACGTTGCGCATTGATGGCTTGCTCTGCCAACGGTCCCATTTTCACGAACCATTGTTTTGAAAGACGTGGTTCAACGACGACATCTGTACGCTCTGAGTGACCAACGCTGTGTAAATGTTTTTCGATTTTCACAAGAAGGCCAGCTTCTTCTAAATCTTTCACGATAGCTTTACGCGCCGCAAAACGGTCCATGCCTTCGTATTTACCGGCTAACTCGTTCATCGTCGCATCATCGTTCATCACGTTAATACGAGGTAAGTTATGACGGTTCCCTACTTCAAAGTCGTTCGGGTCGTGCGCTGGAGTGATTTTTACAACCCCTGTTCCGAAATCTTGCTCCACGTATTCGTCAGCGATAATTGGAATTTCACGGTTCATTAACGGCAAGATCACTGTTTTCCCGATAAGCTCTTGATAACGTTCATCGTCTGGGTGAACCGCAACAGCTGTATCTCCAAGAAGTGTTTCTGGACGAGTTGTTGCGATTTCTAGGAATCCACTTCCGTCTGCTAGAGGGTAGTTCATATGATAGAACGCGCCTTCTACGTCTTTATGGATAACTTCGATATCAGATAATGAAGTTTTTGCTTTAGGGTCCCAGTTGATGATGTATTCACCACGGTAGATTAAGCCTTTTTCGTATAAAGTTACGAAGACTTTCTTCACGGCGTCAGATAAGCCTCTATCTAATGTGAAACGTTCTCTGCGGTAGTCTACAGAAATCCCCATTTTTGCCCATTGTTCACGGATATGGCTGGCATATTCTTCCTTCCATTCCCATGTTTGTTCAAGGAACTTTTCACGGCCAAGGTCATAACGAGATAAGCCTTCACCGCGTAATTTTTCTTCTACTTTTGCTTGAGTTGCGATCCCCGCATGGTCCATCCCTGGTAACCATAAAGTGTCGAACCCTTGCATACGTTTTTGACGGATAATCATGTCTTGTAAGGTTACGTCCCAAGCATGTCCTAAGTGTAATTTCCCTGTTACATTTGGTGGCGGGATAACGATTGAATAAGGTTCAGCGTTTGGATCTTCGTTTGGATGGAAGACGCCTGAATCAACCCACCATTGATATTTACCAGCTTCAACTTCTTGTGGTTGAAACTTAGATGACATTTCTTTAGCCATTGATTTTCCTCCTTGTATCTTGTTTGTGTCCAATAAAAAAATCCTATGAAGACACTCTCCATAGGACGATTAAATTCGTGGTACCACCTAATATTCGCGTAATCATTCATTACGCCTCGATGTTGGTAACGAAGTGTCGTCTCCGTACTCTATTACTTCTTTTCGTAGAGTAAGCTCACAAGCTACGTTCAAATGAATTTGCTAGGAAGTTGCACCAACCCTTCCCTCGCTTGTAAACAAAGTCATTTTACTCCTCTTGTTCATCGCTCTAATATACAAAATATTCTACCATTCAAACCCGATGCTTGCAACAATATCGCGCTATCTTCTACCTCACATTCCCGCTAGACACGCCTAGGTCTGCATCTTCTGGAATCCACCAATCCAAAAACTCTTTGATGGACCAATCCCAGAAATCCCATTCGTGTCCACCACTTTTTTCTTTATAGATGACAGGGACACCTTTTTCAAATAGAAAACGACTGAATTCACGACTTTTATCCAGAAGCCAATCCTCGGTTCCACAAGTCATAAATATTTTTAAGTCGGAAGGATTCTCGACTTTTTCTATCGCTTTAAACAACTGATTTCCGTGCGAATCATAATAGTCTTGGTCTTTGAAAATCGATTTAGCGTATCGAGTTGTTAAGAAAAATGGAGAACCACTATCCTCTTCGAAGGGTAATGCATTTTTATAAATGGCGCCCGAAAAAGAAGCTACCACACTAAAGGTGTCTTGATATTTGATGCCGTTTCGAAGCGCCCCGTATCCACCCATCGAAAGCCCGGCAATGCCTAAGTCTTCCTGCTTTCTAGAAATAGGAAACATTCGGCGGGAGATTTCTGGAAGTTCCACCCCGATAAATTCTCCATAGTTCGTATAGTTCCATGGTTGATCTACGTAGAAATGATTTTCCCCAGAAGGCATGATGAGGGCGAGGTTCTTCTCTTTAGCGTATCGAAGAATGCGCGTCTGATTGACCCAGTCCTGTTCGCTCCCCATAACGCCATGCAGAAGAATCAATGCTTTATAGGGACCTTCCGAAAGATACTGATTATTAAAGTCCACCGCATCGCTAGGTAAGTAGACTGACAGGGGGATTGTTCTCATTAATGTTTTTGAAAAGAATGAAACGTGTAAAAGTGCCATATGAAGCCTCCATTAAACGATTATTTTTTAAAATACCGATTCACTACCGTCACTAAGCCAAAGATAAACGTGAATTTAACGACGGATTTTTGCCAAGACTCCCATTGCTCATACCCAAAATGATTCATAATAACCCCAAAAACGATGAAAGCGACTATCCAAATCAAAATAACAGCCCCTCCGCGATTCATCTTCTTGAGCTGTTCTGGATTATCCCGATTCAACCAAGAATAAAAGGCAATACCAACAACAATCGCATTCACAATAAATAACGCGATATCTTGACGAAATAGTAACTGATAGATGGCATTTACACCACTGATGACCCCAAATACTATAGTACCAATTTCTCTAACTTTTTGACTTATTTCCAACAACCCCTATCCCTAAAAACGGATTCCTGAACTTATCTTTATTATACTGCTCCCCCAGCATTTTTACTATACTCGCATGCAAAAAAAGAACCTAGCAATACTGCTAGGTTCGGTTGCATCATTGGCCGCTGTAGCCAATTTATATTTTATTCTTCTACCCCTAGTAATAGGTTCACTAGGATGTCCACTGTCACATTACCGAAGTAACGGCGGATATCGATGGCTTCGAAGGCTGTTGTTAAGTCTTCGCGGTTGTATCCAACTCCCACTAGCGTTTTTTCTACATCGCTGATTTCACCAAGACCGAAGAAGTCTCCGTTAATCTTAATGTCTTTGATGGCATTCTTTTCAACGTTTAAGCTGAACTCGATTTGTCCGGCTGGTGTACGTTTGGATTGCTTGAATTCGAATTTTGGATTCTTTCCGTAGTTCCAGTCAGGATTATTGAAGTACTTGCTGCGTAATTCTTCTACACGCACCCAGTCTTCATCCGTTAGAACATACTCTTTAATCGTTGATGTATCTTCCACATTGAAGATGTTTTTCAAGAGTACTTCGCGGAATTGTAAGATGTCTAAGTCTTGATATTCAGGCGCTAAGTATGGTTTGATATTGGTTACGCGTGAACGAACCGACTTGATTCCTTTTGACTCGATTTTCTCTTGTTTTGGACGTAAAATTTGTGGCAAAATGCTCACATCTAGATCCAGCATTAATGTTCCGTGCGCTGTTAAACGGCCATTGTTTGAATACATTGCATTTCCAGAGAATTTCTTGCCGTCGATGAGAAGGTCGTTACGTCCTTGTAACTCTGCCCCTGTTGCTCCCATTTTATGAAGAGCTTCAATCACTGGTTCTGTGAATTTCCCAAAGTCACGGAAGCTATCACCGTCATCTTCTGTAATGAAGCAGAAGCAAATATTTCCCATATCGTGATACACGGCTCCACCACCTGAGAAACGACGAACCACTTGCACGCCAAGCTTGTCTACACCATCTTGATTGATTTCTTCGATGGTATTTTGGTTTTTCCCGATAATAATCGCATTTTCGTTAATATAAAATAACAAAATCGGTTCATCGAGTTTCTTCTCATTTAACAAGAAATATTCGATAGCTAAGTTTGTGGTTGCATCGTAGATTTCTTTCCCATTTCGTTGATTTTTTACATAAAACATCTAAAAATCCCCTCGCTTTTACTGATATCACTAGCGCTATCATACCATAACCATCCCCCTCACACATAAGAAAGAAGCTTGATTTTACACTATTTTTACTCCACTCCAACACGCAATTACCATATATGGTAATTGCAGCCTTTCATAGTCAGTCAACCGGAAATCCCGCATTGATGTTTCCTCGAATTCTTGCGATTTTATAGTAACTGTAACGTGATTCGCATTGAATGTGAATTACGCGGAGTTGGACCATTCCAAACTCCGCGTTTGAAGCTTCAAAGGTGTAAGACCCCGACTTACACCGTTGCAACGTTATAGTTACTATCAAAAATCCGCAAGAAGAATGAGGAAACATAAAAAGCGCACCCTTTCGAGGATGCGCTTTGCTCAGTGTTAGTATGCCCATGCGATTAATAAGTAGATGAAGCTTGAACCAAACATATCTGCCAATGCGTGCACAAGGAAGAATGGTAATAGGTTTTTCACCACTTTTTTGTACATGAAGTAGTAGAATAATCCATACACTACACCGATAACAATTGCCCACAACATTCCTTGATACGTATGGAATGAGAAACGAACCAGTGTCGAGAATGCTAAAGCCTTCCACTGATGTTCTTCCTTCACCGATGTCATTAATCCAAGGAGAAGAACTCTTCGTAAAATCCATTTAACAGCCCATAAGCGAGGGCCATCGGAGATAACGCTAAGAACTTATTGATGATTTCCTGTGGGTTCATGAACGGAACAAGCGCCGGGTCGAAGTAGTTGTATTCGCCGCTCAGTGTGGTTACGACGTCGCCGAACAAGCCGACCATCGTGAATAATACCGGTACCTAGATAAGTACGGACCAGTGAAAACGAATCTTCAACTGCTTGAAGTCGTAATGACGGATGACTAAGTACAAGAGTGCAATCGCTAGTAATATCACCTGTAGAGTAAAATTACTCGAATACGCTGTCCCGTCGCTATAGGACGTTGCCGTCTCCGTATACTGTGGGGCCACTTCCGTTACTGGTTGTAAACTCTGAAGAAATTGTTGCGTGGATCGAATGATAAACTCCCCGAACATAATAATTATCACGATGAGGATGTCAACCCACTTTAAAGTTTTTAATGGTTCTTTTGGTCTGATTTTAGTTAAAACTGTCATGATTGGTTCCCTCTTTCCCCTATTGTATCAAAACACTGTTCTATTGAAAGAAAATCGCTTGTTTCTTTTGACGTCTTCTTTAATAAGAGAGTACTCCTTAAAAATAAAATAAACCTAAAATCAAAAAATTGCTACAAAAAAAGTGACTCCCTTACAGAAGTCACTGACTAATCTTCTAAAAGAAGCGTCTCGGTATTTCGATGAACAAGATTACAAGAAGTCCATTAAAAAGGCTGTGTAATAAAATTGCGTCAAACAAACTTCTTCTTCGTTCATAAACAAGAAAGAGAACAATAGAGAGAATAAGATAAGCTATAAATTGTATCCAATTATGGATATAATACGGGAAATGAAGAGCTGCAAATAGAATTGATACGATGGATATTCTAACAAAAGTATTCACTTTTCCTCGAAGCAAATTATTCAGAAATCCTCTAAAAAGAAATTCTTCGAGCAAAGGTGCAAAACAAACGAGTTCTAGTGCCGCTAAAGCAAAAATATATTTATCTGTTGTAAGTGGTAGATTCGCCCTAAAGAAAAAATCAACTAGCTTTGTTCGACCTGTCCCGTATGCCATTGAACTCCACAAATTATAAATCAAATAGCTTAAAAACATGTCAGCAATATACGTTACAAAAACAAAAATTAAATCCATCAGTTGAAACTTTCTTTTTACTGTTGGCTTAAATAATTTTGTGTGTACTTTGTACATACAAAATACCAAAATGCCAACGCAAATAACCTTAACAATTAACTCCCACATATCCGCTTGACGACCTAGATTCCACAAATTCATTTTGAACACAAATTCAATTCCCCCGTATATGGCAATATTCATTACAAAAAAGAATAGAACCCAAAGCGGTTTTTTCATTCGAGCACCCATTTACTTCTACCTCACATTTTTTCCTTATATTACCGTTTTATAGCAGATACTGTCAATATGAGATTCTTAAAAAAAGCAGACTAGCCTTTTACTAGTCTGCTCTCATTGATTATTTCTGACGGATGGTAAATCCTTTGTCAGATTTCTTTTTGTTGTTACGGCGGCGAGAATCTTTCCCTTTATATCCGCGTGTATATTCGTCTTCTAAGCCACGGCCACGACGGTCTTCTTTGCGCTTGAAGCTTCCTTTCCCGTTACGTCCGCGGTTGTCTTTACGGTCGTTACGGTTGTAATTTCCACGGCTGTTGCCACGTTTGCGGCTTGGCAATGGACGTTCTGGCGTGATTTTAACTGGAATTTCAGTTGGGTCTTTAATCATGCTCTTAAGTAATAGAGCTGCCAATTCTTCTGGTTCGTACTCGTCTAATAAGTAAGATACCGCTTCTTTGAAACGTCTTGGTTCCACAGTTTTCATCATTTCGTCGATAGACTCGATGGCTGTTTTTGTTTGTCCTTCCAAAGCTTCTGTTTGCGTTGGCGGACGAAGGCTTGTCATACGTTTGCGTGTTAATTCTTCAATCACACGTAAGTAATCCATTTCGTTTGGTGTCACGAATGTTACTGACATTCCTTCTTGACCAGCACGACCTGTACGTCCGATACGGTGTACGTAGCTTTCTGGGTCTTGTGGGATATCGTAGTTATATACGTGTGTGACGCCTGAGATATCTAGTCCACGTGCCGCAACGTCTGTAGCGACTAAGATGTCTAAATGGTTGTTCTTGAAGTCACGAAGAACGCTCATACGTTTTTGTTGGCTTAAGTCCCCGTGAATTCCTTCTGCACGGTAGCCACGCATTTCAAGTCCGCGTGCTAATTCGTCTACACGACGTTTTGTACGTCCGAATACGATGGTTAATTCAGGCGTTTGAACATCTAATAAACGTGTCATAATGTCGAATTTCTCGTAGTCTTTACATTTTACGAAATATTGATCGATTAATGTCGCTGTCATCTCATTTGATTTGATACGAACATGTTCTGGATCTTTCATAAATTGAACACCGATACGTTTAATATCATCTGGCATTGTTGCAGAGAATAAAAGCGTTTGGCGGTTTTCTGGAACTTGTTTGATAATCGATTCGATATCTTCCAAGAATCCCATGTTTAACATTTCATCCGCTTCGTCTAAGACAAGTGTTTCCACTGTCGCAAGTTTTAATGTACGGCGTGAAATGTGGTCTAAAAGACGACCTGGAGTTCCCACAACGATTTGTGGATTTTCTTTTAATTGGCGAATTTGACGGTTAATGTCCGCTCCACCGTAAACGGCTTGTACACGAACCTTTTTGTCGCGTCCGAGACGGAACAATTCTTCTTGTGTTTGAATCGCAAGTTCACGAGTTGGTGCGATCACAAGTCCTTGTACGCCTTTTTTACTTGGGTCGATTTTTTGAAGCATTGGCAAACCAAATGCGGCTGTTTTACCAGTCCCAGTTTGCGCTTGTCCAATTACATCTAAGCCTTCTAGCGCTTTTGGAATGGTTTGTGCTTGAATGGGAGTTGCTTCTTCAAACCCCATTTTTTCGATAGATTCTAGTAAGGCAGAATCCAATCCTAATTCATTAAATTTCATATTTTCCTCCTTGGATACTTCGGTGAGAAGCACACGAGGGATTTCCCTTCATAACAAAAGTCTGGAGCTTTTCGTAAGAGCACCAGACTTCTACAATCGTTTAAATTTCAAACTATCTATTATAAATGTGTGTACATTTCTCAACTCAGCGAATAGTATAGCACGCATCCAGCGAGAATGCAAAGAATACAAGCCGACGATTTCGGCTTTTACTCTTTGAAATTGCTTTTATAACAGTTTTTTGACTGAGGCTGATTCCTTCAAATCCTTGCGGATTTTTTATAATGGCTGTAATGGGGCACCGGCTTGAGCCACGGTCTCAAGCTCTTTCAAGATTCAAACGTACTCTAGAAAATAAATTTTCAAGAGTACGTAATTCACTTTGAATGCTATCCCCCATCACTACCATTATAAAATCCGCTAGATTCTTCGGAATCAGCGTCAATTTACTAGAATAGCAATTTCAAAATAAAAAGCGGAAGGAGGAGGGAGGGAGTGCTTCTCGTGGTGCGGTTGAGAAATAGGGACACTTTATAACAGATAGTTCTCAGGGAGGGGACAAAAAAAGCGAGCGACGGTGGGGCGTCTCTCGCTTTACTTTGCTTTTGTTATTCTGCTTTTAAGGCATCGACGACGGCGAGTAAGCCTGTGCCGTTGCTTGATTTAATAAGAACTTGGTCGCCTTCTTTGAGGTGGGCTTTCAAGTCAGTAATCAACGCTTCTTTGTCCATGTAATGGTGAAGGGCTGCTGAATCGAACTGACCTTTCAACGCATCATAGAGTGCTTCCATTTCTTCGCCGTACAAGTATACAAGTGCGACTTCGTTTGGAGAAATGACTTCTGAAATGCTTGCGTGCAATTCTTTCGAATGTTCTCCGAGTTCACGGATATCCCCAAGAACGAGGACACGATGGCCTGTTGCTTCAACTGAAACAAATGATTGAATCACCGATTTCATCGCGATTGGGCTGGCGTTGTAAGCATCGTTTAAGATGGCTACTCCGTTTTGTCCTTTCACCCATTGAGTACGATTCTTCGTCAATTCGAAGTTCGCTATGGCGGACACGATATCTGAAAGTGGAACGTCTAATGTGCGTGCAATTTCAATAGCTAAAAGTGCGTTTGAAACATTATACGCTCCAAGGACAGGTAAAGTGACCGCCACAGTTTCAGTTGGTGTCACTAATTCAAACGCAGTGTGGTCTGAATACAGTTCGATATTTTTAGCTGAGAGTTCCTTGCTTCCTTCGCCAACTGTAACGATTTTGAAGGTTGCTGGTTTTTCAGCTTGCGCAATCCCTGCTGTAATTAAGTCTTCCTGCGCTGGATAAATAAAGGTTCCATTTTCTTGTAGTCCAGAAAGGATTTCAAGTTTGGCTTTGGCAATACCTTCCTTGCTACCCAATTGTTCCATATGCGATTCACCGATGAGCGTAATCGCAACAACTTCTGGGCGTGCTAATTTTGATAAGAACTCGATTTCGTGGAAATCACTCATTCCCATTTCTAAGACAAGTGCTTCAGTTGATTCCGGCATATCTAAAATGGTTTGTGGTAAGCCGATATCGTTATTGAAGTTCCCTTGTGTTTTATAGACACGGTAGCGTGCGCCAAGAGCGGCTGCTGTCATATCTTTTGTCGTTGTTTTCCCAGAACTTCCTGTAATCCCAACGACACGAGGAGACACTTTTTCTAAGTACCATTTCGCTAATTTTTGAAAAGCTTGAAGTGGGTCATCCACCCAAATGGCACAAATCCCATCTGGCGGCGTTACGTCATGTTTACCCCATAATACGGCTGTTGCGCCTGCTTGAATGGCTTGTTCAATATAATCATGTCCGTCTGTTTGCCCTTTTAGAGGAACAAACAGGCTATTCGGACCTAATTTTCTAGTATCAAAGGCTACTGACTCAATTGTTTCGAATCGATGTGCCGATTGATAATCAATCGCGCCAACTGCTTTCGTAATTTCGGCAACTGTTCCAATACTCATCGTTCTTCTCCTTACTCTGCATGACGATCGTTATAGCGTTTAAGGGCTAAACGAATCAATTCTTCCACTAAATCTTTATAAGAAATCCCCATTGCTTCCCATAATTTTGGATACATACTAAATTGTGTGAACCCAGGCATTGTGTTCACTTCATTAATGAAGACTTCTTGTGTTTCAGTAAGGAAGAAATCACAACGAGTTAATCCACTACCATCAATCGAACGGAAGGCCGTTTCGGCATATTCACGAATTTTTGTAGAAACTTCCTCAGGAATTGCTGCTGGAATTTGAAGTGTTGTTGTATTGTTGATGTATTTTTCATTGTAATCGTAGAATCCTGCTTGTTTGACCACTTCTCCAACAACTGAAGTATTCACTTCATCGTTTCCAAGAACCGCTACTTCGACTTCGCGGGCATCAATTCCTTGCTCTACAACAATACGGCGGTCGTATTTGAGAGCTTCCTCAATCGCAGTGGTTAATTCTTCACGGTTCGTTGCTTTCGAAATTCCTACGCTTGAACCCATATTAGCAGGCTTCACAAATACTGGGTAACGCAGCGTTCCTTCAATACGATTGTAAATCGCTTCAGGAGATTTTTTGAAATCTGCCTTTACAAAAGGAACAAATGGCACTTGTGGAATTCCTGCTTGTTGGAAGAGGTGCTTACTAGCAATTTTATCCATTCCGTTGGCACTTGCTAAAACGCCACATCCTACATAAGGTAAATCTAGAATTTCAAATAGTCCTTGAATGGTCCCGTCTTCTCCGTTTGGTCCATGTAAAATCGGGAAGACTACTGTATCTGGTCCAGCAATATCACTTGGTTGAATGCGAACTCCTGTGGATACTTCCCCTTCAACCGTTGCAAAACGAGCTTCCAGCCCTTCTGTTAAACGAAGCGCTTGATCAAAGGCAACTGGAGCCTTTAATGCTTCCCCTTTTAACCAAGTTCCTTCTTTTGTAATATACACGGGCTCTACATCGTAATATTCAAAATAAATCTCTTTAATAATTGATCCTGCCGTTAAGATTGAAATATCATGCTCGGCACTTTTTCCGCCATAAATGACAACAACTTTCATATGAATCCTCCAAACTATTCGCTTTCAGCGAACGACCAATCTATCTGGTCCATGTCTGTTATTTTAGATAATAACCTTGCACGTTACAGTATAACAAAACGGCGGAAGCCTTACAAGTTCAGACAAAACCATCAAAAAACACTTTCCAAAGATTCTCTTTGAAAAGTGTTTTAAATGGCATCCGTCATTGGTAATTTTGCTGAAATTTTCCAATTTTGATACGTTTCGTTATACGTTAATTGTCCAATGCGCACGTTTTGTGTCACTGCTTTATTTGCGTAGTGGTAACGATCTTCCGTCAAGAAAATCGGTATTTCATAAATATCCTCTTGCTTATTCACTTGATCAAATGCCAAACTGATTCCTTCGCGATAAAGAGGCATCATTTCTTTCAAAGCTTCAATCGAAATCGCTTCAGCTTCTTTTTCAGAACCAAAGAAGAAAAACTTCGGCGATTGATTTAAAATATCCGTCATCTCAATTTGTACTTGTCTTGATAAAAGCGGTAAAAACTGTTCGATTTTCCGATAGTAAACTTTAGAATATTCGTTATCCAAACATAGAAAAATAAAATTATTTTGTAATTTATAGAAAAACGGTGAGTGTAAATGTGTTTTCGCATGAGAGATATAGAGTAGATCTGCAATCTCTTGCGGCGTGAGTTGATGAACGAATTCAATAGAGTCAAAATCAACCCAGTTTGATGGAGCTTCTTTTCCTTCTGCTACACCTTGAAGATATTCCAACACATTTTTGCGTCCTTTAATCCACATAAATCCAGTATAAGCATCATGAGTGGCAAGACTAGATTTCCCATTCAAAAGGAGGATATTTTGAGGGATTTCAGACTGTGGTAAGGCAGACAAATGGAACGCAATCGATTTCGCCAACACATGGTTCGATACGCTATCATAATGGATATACAATTGTTTTGCCACAGACTCCCACCTCCTAAGTTTTATAATCTCCATTATAAATGATTTTCAAACTATAAAACATATAAATTAGATTACATTTTACAATTGAACCGTTTTCTTTTGTAACAATTTAGCAACATTCTAAAGTAGAATTTCCACCCTTTACACATAAAAAGAGTTGAAGTGATTTCTTCAACTCTTTTTCTCTCATTCTATAAGGGCGCCTATTCTTCGAATTTTACTTTCTGAGTAACTCTTTTCACAGCAGAATCCATTCTGTCAATCACTTCTCAGTAATCTGTTGGAAAACTTTTTAATTCAACAATATCCACAGGGTCAAAATGATACACTAAATGACGAATCACTTGGTGATGAAGAAAAACAAAATTTTTAAAGTCCTCTAATGAAATAGATTCCAACCCTTCAATATAAGCACATAACCCCTTATAAGATTCTTCGTGAAAGAGACTTTCTTCATGTAGATAATACAAGAACGTCCCCTCTTCCAGTAGTACATTTTTCCTAATGAATGACATCCACCTAACCTCTTTCCTTATAGCTAAAAAGTTCTACCTTCTGTTTCATCTCTTCAAAGAAAACAAAAAGACTGAGGATTCCCCCAGTCTAATTTTTACATTTTTTCTAAACGGTTAATACGGTTTTCCGTTGAAGGGTGGGTTGCAAAAAGCGAATCGCCACTTTCTCCAAACGGATTCGAAATGTATAATGTTGCACTTTGTTTATTCGCTTCCGTCATTGGCGGTGCTTCAGAAATCTTTCTTAGGGCAGAAATAAGTCCATAAGGATTTCTTGTAAATTCGACTGCTGTTGCATCCGCTAAATATTCACGGTTTCTGGATAATGCGAGTTGTAAAATCGTCGACATAAATGGTCCAAGAATCATTGCAACTAGACCAACCACCATAAAAATTGCATTGGCTCCGCCTTCATCATCATTATCACTACGTCTTCTTCCGCCACCCCAGAACATCATTCGACTACCAAATTGAACCAGTAATGCTATGACTGCTCCAAGCGCAATAGCGATGGTTTGTAAACGAACATCATAGTTGCGAATATGCCCAAATTCATGAGCAATAACGCCTTCCAATTCCTCACGATTTAATCGTTCAAGTAACCCTGTTGTCACTGCTACTGCAGCTGTTTGAGGCGAACTTCCTGTTGCAAAAGCATTCGGAGATTCATCTTGAATAATAAACACTCGAGGCATTGGAACTTGAGCAACCATCGACATATCTGTCACAATATTCCATAACATTGGCGCTTGATTTTTATCCGTGATTTCTCGGGCATGATTTAACTGCATCACTACATTTGTCGCATTCGAAATCATCATCAATGAATAAATTCCACCAATTACTACAGCAAGGATTACTCCAGCTGTTGCATTATTTAATGTGGAATATCCAACTCCGATTCCTACCGCAATGAAGAGCACCATATATAAAGCAATCACAACAATTGTTCTTCTTTTATTAGAAGCAATTTGCTGATGTAACATATCAGTACTCCTTCCTTCAGATTGAATGTTGATTAAAATTTAACTTCAGGAACTTTGCGAGCTTCTACTGGAGTTTCTAATAAATCTTCTTTTGTAAATCCGCCAAACCCAGCAATAATGTTTGTTGGAATGGATTGAATTGAGATATTATATTTGGCCACACTAGAATTGTATAATTGACGAGAATACGAAATTTTATTTTCAGTGTTTGTTAGTTCTTCTTGAAGATTCAAGAAGCTAGTATTTGCTTTTAACTCAGGATAGCTTTCTGCTAGAGCAAAAATTGTTTTTAAGGCTCCTGTTAATTGATTTGAAGCATCCATTTTTTCTTGCGGAGAAACATTACTACCCATATTAGCAATTTGATTTCTCATTGCAATCACTTGAGTTAATGTATCTTGTTCATGTTTTGCGTATCCTTTGACTGTTTCAACAAGGTTAGGGATTAAATCATTACGACGTTGCAATTGTACATCAATTTGTGACCATGCTTCTTTTACCCAGTTTTTTTGTTGCACAAGACCATTATAAGAAGCAATTGCCCAAATTATAAGTACCGCTACAATTCCAAGAATAATATATAATATTGTCATTTTTAAACACTCCTTTATTTTTGTTACCTTCATTGTACCATATTTTTTATATTGAGTGTACAATGAATTAAGTAGATGATAGCAGATACTATTGCTAAACAAATCCTACTTTAGTAGGATTTTTTCGTAGAAAGGAGTACTATGATTCAACATCACTTTTTTTCTCCCATTCCACAAACACTTCAATCCTTCCATCGTTTTTCACTTCCAAAAGAATATCTTTCTTTTCTTAAAGAAAACGGTGCCGGCTATTTAAAGAAAACTAAGATTAAAACAAGCGAACCTACTCGTTTTGGATTAGAGTATGCTCTTTGTAATGGAATTTGCGGATTTACTTCTGGTCCCTATTTCCCAAGTATTTTATGTCAAGAGTGGGAGGATACAGAAACCGGTCTTCCTGAATATCTTGTTATATTTTTCCAAGATGGCCCCATTTATTATTGCTTCGATTATCAACAGGGTTCTCAAACGGAACCCAGTATTCGATTTGTTGACACAGAAATGGATCAATGGATGACGATTGCTGACAACTTTTCAGATTTTCTTAATCGATTAGAAATGACTATGGAAGAAGTAAACTATGATTCAAAAAACTGGATGACTCTTCACACATTGAATCAACAAATTGGCCAAGAAAATCTCCAGCAAATCGATACTTTACTTGAAATTGCGCAAGAGGTCTATCCTCAATTATACCTACAATGGACCTTATCTATTTTAGAGACATCCCAAAATGCAGCACTAATTGACATTTGTCAAGAAAGATTCCTATTTGTTCAGACCTATTTGCCCATGGAGTTTAATTCTTATCCTGAGTTTGAACAATGTTGTCAATACGTTAGAAAGAATTAGAAAATGTAATACAAAAAGGGAGGACATAATCCTCCCTTTTTGTTGTCTTATTTCAGTATTACATTGTCAACGTAGTAAACGAATAAGGTACAAGTTCTTCTAATTTTAATTCGAGAATTTCACCTTTCCCATTCAATAGAAATACTGGAGTTTCTGGTCCACAGAATTCAACCATGACTTGACGGCAAATGTTACAAGGAGGTAGGAAGCCTTCTGTCTTTCCTGCAACTGCAATAGCTGCAATATCTCCTTGGCGGTAGCCTTGCGAAGCACCATAGAAAATAGCACTACGTTCTGCACAGTTTGTCACCCCAAACGATACATTCTCCACATTCGCACCTGTAATCACACGGCCATCTTTATATAAAACCGCAGCTCCTACAGGAAATTTTGAATACGGACAGTAGGCATTTTTTAACACTTCTTTTGCTTGCTCCATAAGAGCTACTTTATCAATTGTCATTCGTTGAACTCCTTTTTATTGTTGTATTCCTATTATACAGATTTTATAAGGAGTTTCAACATTTCCCCTACCAACTTTTTACTAAATTTCCTACTTCAGTCCTATGTGTACACTCCGCAACTGTGGTACACTAGGGACATTGATGAAAGGAGCTTGGTGATGCTACAACTACAACATATTTCAAAAGTTTATCATACAGCTAATCAAGAGTTTCACGCGTTGAAGGATATCTCGATTCACTTCCGTGAAAATGAGTTTGTCTCCATTCTCGGGCAATCGGGTTCTGGGAAAACCACCCTATTAAATATCATCGGTGGACTCGACCAATACACATCTGGTGATTTACTCATCCAAGGAAAATCAACAAAGCAATTTAAAGACCGCGATTGGGACAGCTACAGAAACCATACGATTGGGTTTGTCTTCCAATCGTATAATCTCATCGGCCACCAAACGGCACTCTCAAACGTCGAGATTGCGATGACGCTCTCTGGTGTTTCCAAAGCGGAACGCAAAAAACGTGCCATCGAAGCGCTCGAACGAGTTGGTCTAAAAGACCATTTATATAAGAAACCAAGTCAGATGTCTGGGGGACAAATGCAACGAATCGCAATTGCGCGTGCCCTTGTGAATAATCCAAAAGTCGTTTTAGCTGACGAACCTACAGGAGCGCTCGATTCCGAGACTTCTGTTCAAATCATGGAGTTATTAAAAGACATTGCCAAGGAACGTCTGGTTATCATGGTGACGCATAACCCAGAACTTGCTGAAAAATATTCTACTCGAATTGTACAAGTATTGGATGGCAGTATCTTGAGCGACTCAGATCCGTACAACCCAACAGAGGAGATAACACAAGGCGATATTCAGTTCACCAAGACGAAGATGAGCTTTATGACGGCGTTGGCCCTTTCGTTTAATAACTTATTGACGAAGAAAGGCCGTACCTTCCTGACTGCCTTTGCCGGTTCTATCGGGATTATCGGGATTGCCCTTATCCTGGCCCTCTCGAATGGTGTGAGCGACTACGTGAAGAAGGTGCAAGAAGATACCCTCGTCTCTCTTCCACTGACGATTAGCGAGCAGAACCAAAGCAATCTGCTAGCCACTCCGCCTGATTTAGGTGATAAGCCTTTTAAAGAGAATAATGAACTCGGTGTTAATACCGTCCTTACAAAATTACTAAAAAAACAAATCGGGAAAAATGATTTAGCTTCTTTTAAAAAATATTTGGAAGAGAATGCTTCTCAAGTCGAAGCTCTTACAAAAGATGTTCATTATCAATACAATTTACAACCTTACATTTATGAAAGCGATACTTCCAATGGTCCAAATAGTATCCTTCCTTCCACTCTTGCAGATGAAGTCGAAACTTCTAATCAAACAATGAAAGGCTACTTGAATAATATTGACTATTGGAGTGAACTTTCGAGTGATACGGCCATGTTAGAAAGTCAGTACGATGTTTTGGAAGGACGTTTGCCAAAAGATAAATCAGAAATCGTCCTTATCGTCGATGAAGATAACCAAATCAGTGATCTACTCCTTTATAACTTGCGTATCAAAGATCCTAGCGAATTAAACGATGCGAAAAAACTGGACGAACTCAAATTGCAAACGTATCAATATAGCGATTTCATCGGAAAAACATTCAAAGCCGTTGTCAACACAAACCGATTCGTTAAGGAAAACAACCAATGGATTAATAAAATTGACAACCAATCGTATATGAAGACACAAATCGAGAAAGGCCTTGAGCTTAAAATTGTCGGTGTTCTTCGTCAAAAAGAAGGCACAAGATCTAGTGTGAACTCTCCTTCTGGCGGAGTAGCCTATACAAGCGCCCTTATCGATTACACTTCTGAGCAAATTCAAAATAGTGACATCGTGAAGGAGCAAGAAGCCAACCCAACCATCAATGTATTTACTGGAAAAGAATTTGCTAAAGACCCAAAACCATTCAATTCGGCTGATTTAACCGAAGAAGAAAAAATTCAATTGGCAAAAATGACGCCTGAACAACAAGCGCAATACGTCCAACAATACAACGACAACTTGGCTACCACTTACGAAGAAAACTTGGCAAAATTAGGTGTTATCGACAAATCCAAACCGGCAGCTATCGAGTTCTACACCTCTTCGTTCCAACAAAAACAAGAATTGAAGGACTTCATCAACACCTATAACACGGCCAAAAAAGACGCCGGCGAAGACGATAAAGTGCTCGCCTACTCCGACGATATTCAAACCATCATGTCTTCGATTACGACAATGGTGGGCGTGATAACAACCGTACTTGTTGGTTTTGTTGCTATCTCCCTTATCGTTTCATCGATTATGATTGCGATTATCACGTACATCTCAGTTCTCGAACGTACAAAAGAAATCGGAATCCTACGTGCAATGGGGGCTTCGAAGAAAGATATCCGTCGCATCTTTACTGCAGAAACTGCTATCGAAGGATTTATTTCCGGGGTACTCGGTATCGCGATTACGCTCCTTGCAACTTTCCCAATTAATGCAATTGTTGCACAAACAACCAAGGTCGACGGAGTTGCACAATTACCATGGGATGCCGCTCTTATCCTAATTCTCATTTCTATCGTTCTTACAGTATTGGCTGGTTTAATTCCTTCGCGTATCGCCGCAAAGAAAGATCCAGTCGAATCGCTCCGTAGCGAATAACCATTAAAATTTGAAAAGGTGGATAAAGGCGCAGCCTTTACCCACCTTTTTCATTGCCTAAATTAACATATATGTTAATTTCGCTCCCTTTCCTAAAAAGCACAAGACAACTCGACTTTTCACAACCAATTGAGTTAGCCATGGGATGCAGTCTAACTTTGCCTAAACTAAAGAAAACAAAAACCCTCTGGACTCTGCACTCCTAGCCATAAAAAAAACAAAAGACAACTCCGCTTTATACAACCAATTGTATTAGCATCAAGTCTAGCGTAAGAACAGAATTTAACACAAACTTTTTCAGTGGAACGAAAAACATCTTCAGATTATATAGTGGTATTTGTAAGGACAAATACCCAATGTGAATTACAGCTGCTAAGAAATTTATTTCCTAGCAGCTGTTTGAAGCTTGGGAACCTGGAGACTACAGGCTCCAGGTGGTATCCTTATATTTACCACTATTAATACATCTGAAGATGTTTAAAGTGACACTGTTTTAGTTTATTTTATATAAATTCTGTCCTTACGCCAGAGACCCCATTGGATCCCAAGGCGCTAATACAATTGGTTCGCTGTTGAAGGCATCGAGTTGCTCTTTTGTAAGCAAGTCTTTTCTGATAACAATCTGATACGTATACTCATCCATCCACGCATCGCTCATCATCCAGAACCCTTCAACCCCAGATTCTTCACCCCAACTATTTTCCACTTTCCAGCGATTAGGTTTACCATCGACAAGGTTCACCCCTGTTAATACCATCGCGTGTGTCATTAAGCTATCGCCGTATTCAAGACGTTCTCCTTTAGTAAGTGAATAGTCGATTCCAGTTAAGCCTTGAAGGTCAAAGTTATTCAGCGCAAGACGGCCATTGCTGCGGTTTGAAGATTGACCAACATCGCAACCGAACCAGACTGACTCGCCTTGTTCTAATTGGCGAATCGCTAATTCTTTGAACGTTGCCATATCAAGGTTCAAGTAGCGCACTTGGTTTCCAACGACATTTCCAAGCATGTCAACAGTGTATGAACGGTTGAATGGTTTGTCCGTTGTTGGTGAGTTGATGATAGACACGTAATCGTCCAAGTTCAAGCCCACGAATTGTTCGAAAAAGCTTTGTGGTGTCAAATTCAAGTGACGGTGGAATTCCTTATCTTTATCACGATATTCGAAGTCGAATGTTTCTGGAGGAGTTCCAAGAGTCACGCTAAGTAAATCGTACACTTCTTGCATTAATTGTTTACGCGTTTCGTTGATTTCCTCTTCACTAGCGCCACGTGCCACTAAGTCACGGAGCACTTTTGCGTCTTGGCGAAGTTTTTTATTTAAATATTTGTTCAAATCGCTTGAAGCCGAGCTTGAAAAACTTTCCGGCATCACGCTCTTTGGCACAACTCCATATTTCTTGAAGATAGACACAATCATATCCCATTGACCACCGTCTTGTTGAGGCGTTTGTAAAAGGAAGGCTACATTGCGGCTTGTCACAGGTTCCCCCGCCGTTTTTAAAATATTTTCATGGAAATAATTTGCCTTTTCGTATTTATCCCAGAAGAATGTATAACTTTGTGAGAGTTCAAATTCTTCGAGCTTGAAGTTATTAAAGAGTCTGTGGCGGAATGTATTCAGCGCCGCAAACATCCAGCAACGACCTGAAGCCTTTTGGTTGGCTACTTTCCCGTGTTCCAAATCAATCGAATACACCGGCTGATTTTCCACAACAGAAGCGACCGTCTCACTAGATCCTTTCAAGCCATTCTTTACCGCAGCATTTTGCGCCACGATACGCTCTGGCTTACTTTGAAAACTTTCTTTATATTGTTTCGTCAATTCCTTTGTTAACGTAAACATCACTTCATCTCCTTTAATCTTAATATTCTTATCGTACTCCTCTTAAGAAACGGATGCAATACGATTTAATAAAAAAGAAACAATATCCTTTATATTTTGTTTCCATCAAAAAAGACGGTATTCTTACCGTCTTTTTCTAATACCCTCTTATTTTGTAAAATCCGCCATATTGATTGGAATGGACCTTCCGTCTGGCAAGCGTAATTCCGCCGTTCCATCCATATTAAAGACTAAACTATCTAATCCTACTCCATAACTAGCAGCAAACTTAGCAAGTTTTTCTTGGACAGGATCCACTGCAGGCTCGTCATTCTCTCCTGAATCTAAACTAGGCTCTGTACCTTCATTTTCATGAGGCTTTGGAGTCGATGGAGTTTCAGGTTGGGATTGCGAATCACTTGGCTTAGACGTTGAGTCTGAAGCTTTCTCTTCTTTCGTTGTTTCCTTTTGTTCTTCTGAAGTACTTTGCGGCGCCTCTTCTGGTTGTTTTTCTTTTTCTCCTTGTCCCTTTTCCCCTGTATTTGCTGTGGATGGTTCTGTTTTTTCTGCATCTTTTTGCGCATGCTCTTGGAATTGTTTGAGCACTCCCGGTTCTTCCGTCTTTTGTTTTGGATCTAAGACTGGAACTTCAACCACATAATATGATTCATTTTCTTCGTAAGGGTTCGCCATAAAAGTCACTCGAATGACATTCCCCGGAGTAGAAGTGACTCCTTTATAGGCTTCAGGAATCGGCAA
This sequence comes from Granulicatella sp., assembly GCF_057274575.1. Classification (NCBI taxonomy): domain Bacteria; kingdom Bacillati; phylum Bacillota; class Bacilli; order Lactobacillales; family Carnobacteriaceae; genus Granulicatella; species Granulicatella sp. The sequence goes on from NZ_DBHISP010000007.1 coordinate 86,574, forward strand.
CTGAATTTCCCCTACTTTATAGTTATTTTCCAAGTATGGTGTTCCGTGGAACTCATCAAACACACGGACCAATGCTTCTGTTCCTCCCGGAATCTTATACTGTAGTTTCAATCTGAGATGAGTGTCCCCGGCATAAAACGGATAGAAAATAGTATGACTAGCCATTTCATAAGCAAGAGATGCAGTCACTGTGAACGTTCCTTCATAATGAACTTCTGGATAATCTTTTGAAGTAATACTATATTTAAATGTTTCTCCTGGAAGATATGATTTAAGAAGTTCAAAGTTCGCAATATTTCCAACTCCATCTCCAAACACTCGCCCAGATAGTTTCTCTAATTGATGACCGTCTGGAGTTGTGAGTTTTACAATCATATTCGTTCCTAATTTCTCATCGATTCCTGGAGCAAATGTGAATGAAACACGCTTCTGCCCATTGGCTAAAGTAAATGCCTGATTATTAAAAGTGCTTGCTTTCAACAGCGCAATTGCTTCTTCTAATTCCGCACCAGAATACACTTTATTATTCTGTTTTTTGGTTACTCCATCTTCTGGTTTAGAGGTTTCATAATCATGATGAGAATGCCCACCACTAAACGGTTTACTCTCATCAATCGGTTCTGCATGATGATGATCTCCATGAGGATAAATAATGGAATTTTTTCCCTTATCGACTACAATTTGGTCTCGTTTAACCCCATATTCTTTCATAATTCGAGCAATTTTTTCCTCGATTTTTCTCTCTAACTCTTTATCCTCTTTATTTTCCTGAGTCGTATTTTCTGAGGGAGTCGGTTCCTGCGTGGTATTTGGTTCGTTAGTCTCGGGTGCTTCCTCAACCTTTCGACCATAATACCGTGCTCTGGCTTCTTCTAGATTTTCTTTAGGGATCAAATATTCCCATTGACTATTTACGAGTTGCTCATAAGGAATTACATGAACATCTTTTAAACTACCATTATGAGCAACTAGTAAATACTTGCTTGTTTTTCCAATAATATGATTTCCATCAAATAAAAATCCATCGCTCGTAGGATAATGAATTCCTGGAAATTGTTTTTCACCTGAAGAGGTGTCAGGTGTTTGATTCTCCTCTTTTGAAGTTGAAGGAGGTGTTGACAGGAATGCTCCTGTTGTTCCTCCAAAATTGGATTGAACTAGACCTGGTGAAGATAACGAATGAGCGGTCTGATTCAATTGGCTTTTATAAATAAAGTGGTAATGATCCCCGTGTCTCACCACATATCCAAGCTCATTCTCCTCAACAACATCTTTGAAATCAAAAGTATAATGGTCGTCGTTAGAATTCAATGGATAAGCAGTCTTCCAGTCTTTATGCTCTAAAATAGCATCTTTTGGAACTTCTCCATAGACGAAATGATAGTGATCTCCATGTTTTTTAAGATATCCATTTGTAAAAACTTCACCCACAATCGTTTTAGGTTTATTCTTTTTAATTTCTTCAGCCGCTTTCTCGTATTTGGCTAATTTCTCCTTATCGATGTCTTCTTTTGTTGTATCCTCTGCAACTGGTTCTTCTTGTTTCACAGCGCCTTGTTGATTCACCCAAACAAATCCGCCTAATAGAGCGATACTGGCACTTCCAATAAAGAGTGATTTCTTTAGTAATTTCATTAAATTTCCCCCAAAAATATTCTAAATCGTATTTGTTACGTTTTACAATATACTACCCTACCTCGCTTCTGTCAACCACTTTGTGAGAAAAATCTTCATTCTTAACCTTTTAACTCCAACTATAACTGTTTAAAAAAATCCTAAAAGAATCGAGTTTTTATCGATAAATAGAAAATTGAATTATACTAATAGCGAACCAATCAGAATCGCTAAACTTACTCCGATAATGAAGCACACACCCCTTGCGTTCCCTTCCTAAGCATTGCCGATAACATCGCAGTAGTTTATCAAAAAAGGAAAATAAAACAGAATATCTGGCTACTCCAATTGTAGAGCACAATGGATAAACCTTCGAGCATCAGTTGATTGAAAGAATAGTGGGAAATCGTATTGAAACGAATAAGAGGGAGTTAGGAATTGATTCCTTACTCCCTCTTTGAGGCTTCAAAGGTGAGTGACTACAGGCACGAGCCGGTACCCCACTATGACTCTTTCAATCATCAAACTGATGCTCGAAGGTTTATCCATCCCATCGAAAGATGGATGAATCTGTCAGATATTCTGTTTTATTTTACCGGAGTTAAAGCAATGAACTGCTCGATGTTGTCGGCAACTTGCGCGAGT
>NZ_DBHISP010000008.1:0-80995 GCF_057274575.1 Granulicatella sp.
ACAGAACTAAATCCTTTGCTTAAATTAATTGTCTAACTTTTTGGGGTCAGTACATATAATGGTAGTGGATGCAATTCTTGATAGATACTGTTTAAACAACGACTTCATTTCTATAACGAAAACCTCTTTCTTAATCATAAGGGTTATCGTTCGTCCTTGTCTTTCTTATACGCTTGGTGCTCTTCTTCTAATCGTTCAATTTGCTTTAAATACTCTTTCTTTTCTTCTAACATTTGATATTCTATCTCTTCTATTTGCTTTTGATAGGTTTTATGCATCTGTTCTTCGTTCTGTTCTAACTCAGATAAAAAGGGCTTTGCATGAACAATATCAACATCTCGATATATTGTTAGAATATAATCCACAAGGTTTTCTGTTTTACGCTTAGAAACGCGACGATAATCTTCCAATTGTTCTTTTATTTGTTGATATTCTTTACGCTTATCTAAATATTCTTTTTCTACTTGTTCAATCTTTTTGTGAATCATACAATCTATCCCTCAGTTTATTTGATTGGATTTTTCAAGTTCAATTTAGGGATACTCTTGAGATATTGTTCTGCAGAATCTGCTGTTTTTCCTTCAAAAGCCCCTTTTAATTGTGTGACAAGATTTTCAGAGTGATAAGAAAATATTTCTTTCGAAGCATTAGATAGTTTTGATCCTAACTCTTTTTGAAGAGCCTGAATTGTCATCTCATGTTTTGCTAAAATTGCTCTAATCGCAATTCTTTCTTGTGTTTTTATATACTGAATATAAGCTTCTTTATAGTAATCCTCATCAATATAATCTTTTGCATTTCCAGTAAAGATCATCCAAAAAACTATCCCCTTTCTATCTTATAACTGTTTAAAATAAACGAACTATTCGACACCACTTTAAATATCTCGCTTTGTTTTCTATCAACATCTTCCAATGTTTCAACAGCAGTAAATAATTTATCTGAAAAACGAACTATTTTATCCATATATCGATTTAATTCATCAACATTATAGCTGAACATTCCTTCATCCCAAACCGTCGAAAATTGAAATTGAGAAACTAGTTGAGACACTTCATTTCTTCCTAAATTAACCCCTGCGTGATAAGCTTCATGATTAGCCTTTTCTACCACTTCTTTTACTTGTTGGCGGTAATTTTCTAACTCATTTTTCAATAATTTTACTTTTTCATCTGATTCTATTCTTGATAAATGAGAAATACATAGCAATAATCTACTTCGTAACTCTATTTTTTTTGCGCCAGTAGCTCCTTGAATAGCGCTCTGTAGAATCGGAATGTTCTTATTCCCCCATGCTATTACTGATTGTTTGGTCTCATCAATAATGGCTTTGTATTCTTTCATAAATTCTGGATAGATGTGCGGATATTCCGAAAATTTGCCAGACCTAGCATCTATCCCTTCTTGGATATACATTGATAATTCATGAAGAATCGTTAGAAACAAACCTCTATTTTTTATTTTAGTAAGATACTTATCTATTAATGAACTTAATTTTCTTCCTGCATATAAATAATCCGGGAAGAAATCCTCAGTTGCTTCTAAAATAGTTCCATCTGAGTGAATTTTATACTCTCCAAAATCATGCGAATTAGGATTGTCAAAGGTCGTTGTAAAATTAAACGGCACTATTACTTTCACTTTTCCTAATTGTTCATCTGTATTCCGATTTAACATCGAAACCATATCAAATGGATTTACATAATACGTTACTTTTTCATGGAGGATTTGAATTACTTCTTCAGAAACACCCGAATTTCTTAAACTCTTTAGAGTATCTGGTCCATTTAAAACAACAATCTCACCAATTTGTTCCAATTCTTTTACACTAAGATGAGCTACTCCTTGTACTGAAGCAATTGAACCAAGGGAATGTCCTGTGATATTTAATTTTGCAGTTGGAGCTTTCTCTTTCAATTCTGATAATTTTACATGTAGAGCCTCTTCAACTAATTTTCCCTGATTGGTATAAGCATCTCGCATCGTAAACGGGTAATTATTTCCGCCCCAGTCATTTGCTGACGAAAGGGCAGGTCCATCACTCCCCTTTACAGCCAGATAGGCATTCTTTGTATCTTTGCTCAACTCTGGAGTGTCTGTTAAAAAATACGAATTAAAACCTTCTCTTTCATCTGAAAGCAACCCCTTCTTATAGTATTGTTCCTTATCTCCATCCATCGACTCGATACTTCTTGAAGTAAAAGCTACACTAGTATCTTTATGTACATATAGGATTCCATTATTTGGGAGATTTTTCCCACCAACAATGGTTTCTGTATCCTTTTTATAAGTATTAGAAAAATTCATATCAGCATAATCATCGGTATAAAGCAACCGATTATAGAAACTATATGGCCTATCCTCATATGCACTCTGTGCTAAATCAATATATAAATTATTAAATGTTTTAAGATTAGTCATAAATATATAACCCTTTACCTTTTTTTATACTTGGAGGATTATTCATTCCAATATCTTTCATATTTGGAATGCTGTCTTTATTGTCGAGGATAAAGTCAATAACCAAAACCGTATCTGGATTATCGTTAAAAGTTCCTTTTACAGATAAATTATACCCAACTGTTTGAACGCCATTGCTAATAGCTCCTACTCGATAAGTAGCCCAGTCAAAATCTACATTTGTAATTTTAGGGTGTTGAGCTTTAATCCACGCTACAATCTCTTCTTCATGTTCCTTCAACCACGCTAACTGCTTTTCTCTGGTTGTCGCAAAAATTGTATTTGCACGCCAATCTGGGTTATTTAAATTGAACACTGTAAAACCTCCTACACCTAATAATGCAATTGTTCCTATAATGGCTAATTTCTTCTTCATATTCCACCCTCCAACCTTCTATACATACTGCTTATTATTTAATCTTCTAAAGACACTACTCTTACTAGTATTATAAGATATTTCATTAATTTTTCATATCGATTTATTAATTAATATTGACTTATTCTATAAATCGCTACGTTTTTAACGAATACTCGTATTAAGTAGACCACTTAGTTCTTGAATCATTGAAATACTATCCCAATATGCGTTATTAAAACATATCACAAAGAGAACTTTTTTGAGATGTATCAAAAATGATACATTTGCATTTTTTGGTTAATTCTACAACTAAATAAAAGCTATCGTTATGGTTCTAATCAGCTCTTGATAAATAAAAAAAAGAAGGAATTAAACATATCGCTTAATTCCTTCCTTGTTGCCTTGCTAATTTAAAGTAAAAGTCGCTTCGGTATTTGGACCCGCGCTTGAGGCTACGTAGTCACTATATTCATTATCTCCGAAACAGTCATTCACAAATCGTACGTAGTATCTAATCAGTTGATGTGTTTGGGATAGTTTCGCTTTTAATGTAGAAATCGCACTAGCTTGCATTCCTTCTGCCTCCATCACTTGAATCACGTGATTTAACTCTTGCCCCAGTCGATTAGCGATAGCAGCCACTAGCTTCTGACCTTTCACAATCTCATCCAAATCAAAGGCATGGTATACACCCTCTTCAATAATGGGTTTTAATTGAGGTTCAAGAAGAGCCATCGAATTTTTAACATCTCGAATCTGCCAGATAACATGTTCTATACGCTCCATCGCAGGAACAATATGTGATTGTAGTCCTTGAACACTCTCTTTTGTTCTAGCTGGATACAGTTGTTCTAATTTTCCCCAATAAGTCTCACGAGAAGCACTTGGTTTTACCGTCAAATCACCTAACAGATTGTAATTATCTTTAATTTCTCGGACAAATACACTCTCGGTAAAATCAGAACTAATCTTAGTCACTAATTCCTTCAATCTACTCTTTTCTGACATAATCGCTTGGAGTCCACTTATGAGTTTGTTCAGTGAATGACTATATGCATTTTCAACTTTCTTCGCATATTCTGAACTGCGCTTTTCTACTTGTTTATCAAAAGCTTGGAGCACATCTTTTACATCATCAAAAATTCCATGTCGCTCAAGATATGCCTTATAGTTAGCCGGAACTGTTCCTATTCCTAATCTAGGAGAAACACTTCCCTTTTCTAGGTGTTGGCCTAACCACGCATCAATTTGTTCAAAATTCTCTGCTACACCATTGACGAAATCGATTATATTCATAATTTCTGATGTGATTTCAGTAGTATTCTTAGCAATAACTTCTAACACAACTGTTAACGATTCCCTGATTCCATCTAGTTTCCCTTCGCGAAGACCTTCTCCTTCAAAAATCGTTACACTATCTTTAAGTAATTTTTGAGTTTCTTCTTCAATTACTTCCCAGGATTTCATCAAAGTTGGCGTGCTATCACCTGCGATAGAGGAAACTCCCTCAATTCTCTCATGATGAATTTTCTTCGCCAACTCCCCACAAGATAACTTCAACCTGTACAAATCTGTATTGTATCGTCCATACTGAATTGGCAAGCCGTTTACAAGAGCTTCTTGGTTAGAATAAAATCTCGTTTTATCCAGTTTTGCTGTGTACGTAGCATCATTCAAAATTTGACGATTTTTCATGACAACTCCAACTGTATCATGAAGTTTAAACAATACATATGGAAGTCCAGCTTCTTTAAAAACTGATTTAATCGACTCGGAAATTTCTTCTTTTCGTTCGTTAAAATTTTCTCCTATCTTATCGTTCTTATTTCTACTTGCCTCTAGAATCTTCACGATATAAGCCATATCTTCTAGTCGATTGGTTATATTTGTTTTTAGAATGCGCAATAATTCTGGATTTACTTGAATCTTATCTCCGCTACTAATCCAGTTTTCATCCGCGCTTAGTAAATCCCTGGGTTTAGGATCAATTCCTTTAACATGAAAATCAATCGTTCCGTCTCCATCAATGTCAATATCTTTCTTTGCAGTTCCCCAGACAACATCTCCATTACCATAAACAATTTGTTGGAGATGATTAAATTGCCAATACGTTAGATTATGTGTATATATACCCAATCCATAATCCAGATGTATCCCCGTAACTGTTGTATTCCCCGTAATTCCACCAATGTAATCATAGTTACCTCGGTAGTTCTTAAATTGTTCTGGATGGGCTCTCATATACTCGATTTCTTCAGGGCTTATCATGTTATGAATGTCCGGACCATGAGAACCCATATTGTCCCATCCATTTTTTAATGCGACATAGATTGCTAAAGCTTCTCCTAGTGAATGCCCTGTTGTTGTAATTTGTGCATTACGGTATTGCTTACGAACCTCTGCTGCGAAACGAAGAGCAGCAGCTGATTGCATTTCAACCACTCTACCTCTATGATTTGAATCTATATAAGCCATCCTATCGGTATTACCATAACCTATCATCTTTAAGTCAGTTACTTTGTCTCTAGTATCCTCAGCATTAGTCCCTGCATACGTAATAATAATTTGAGAATAATCTGGTTGTCCGTCGGCCCCAATAGGAGCAACCGCCATCGCTTGCATCCCATTTTCTTGGTTATCTTCGACTTTTAAGATTTTGAAGTTACCTATCTCCGCTATTCTATTTTTCAGTTTTAAATTTGTATTAGGCTTTAATTGATCATCAAAATCTTTTCTAGATGAGTCTAATTGATATACTTTATCTGATAAAACAATGTTCACTTCATCCTTCAGCATCATCTGTCCCCTAAATATTTAATTTTAATGTTTGATATCGAAACAGTATCATCATACTTCAAACTGGTTTCCTTTGTAACACTTTCAAAAATATTACTAGGATTTAGAGCAATAATCCCATCTTGACTATTCAAGTATTCATAATGAAAAATTGATAAATTGGATACCATCGAATCATCATTATTAATCTTCACTTTCAATATATAGGTTCCTGTGCTCTCGTTCTTAGTAAAACTGATAAATTCCACTTCTTTAACTTCATACCCTCTAACTATCCACATCACAACATTATCTTGTTGTTCTTTCGTAATCTTAGGTTTTGAACACGCAACAATAAGAAATGCACTAAATAAAATAGCAACTAACTTTAATATCTTCTTCATTCTTCCGCCTCCTCTATTCTTCTATACTCATTAATTGTACAAATTCATAACCTTCTGCATCAACAATATAGCCTTCGTTTGGACGTGGAGATTTTTCGTTTGAGATATACGGGAAGCGAACATATTCTTGGTCGCTGATACGCATTCCCATGAACACCTGTGTTGCTAATTGTCTGTGTAAGGTGACAAGCGTAGAGTAATTTGTCATTAAGTCTTTATAGTTGCCTACAAACACTGGCGTAATACCGTACTTAGGTCCTTCTAACAGAAGCTCTTTGAACTGATTTTCTGTAATGTTGAGACTTTGACCGAGAATTTGGATGTCCGGAATGATAATGAGTGATTGAGTATACTCACCAGGTTGCGCCATACGTTCCTTTAAGTTGTCTAAGATGATATTCATCCCTTCTTTAGCACTCAGTGTATCGCTGAAACGATGCGCTTCCTTAAATTGATCTAACTGCACTAATCCTAATGGGTCCACAATCACCACTTGAACAGGAGTCGTATATTGGTTCAACTGGTAAGCTAATACTTTGTAGAACTGAGTAACGCTTCGAACATTATCACTAACTAAAGAGATGGCTTTATCTAATGTAAATGCAGCCACTTCGACCATTTCTCTCGTTAACCCTAGTAATACTTGATGGTTTCGTTCTGATTGGTCTACTTGAGCTTCCACCATTTCTGGTGTCACCACTTCTGGTAACATTGGAATTGGTTGTGGTAATGCGCCTGTCCAATAACGAGACATTTCTTGCGCTTCTGCTTTCACTTGCTGAATCATGAATGAATTATCTTCCACAGCATACGGCACACACACTTGGAAGGAAACGACTGTATCTTGCTTCATTAATCCGCGTCCACGGATATCCAAAAGCACTTGGTCTGTACGACCAACAATACTTGTAACATCGCTCTGTTCGAATAAGTAAAGCGCAATTTTTGTTTTAAAGTTTGCTTGTAATTGTACACGCATAGCATTGAAACGAGACATCGTTGTGATGAGGTAGATTCCTAGAGAAGCCCCCTCACGCGCTAGAATATTAACGGTTTCGTTAAACGCTTCGCTGAAAGTAGCATCACTCACACCATCAAAACTATCGATTGCAATAAATAGTGAAGGGAATGGTGTTGCGGCGTCTCTGTTGTATTGTTGCATATTACTTGAACGCGCCTCACTAAGAGCGGCCTTTCGTACCTTCACTTCTTTTTGAAGGCGTCGTAATGACTTCATCACTTTCTCATTATCGTCTGCTGTAAAGTAGTCTGCCACATGTGGAAAATCCACTAAAGAAATTAATCCACTCGTTCCAAAGTCATATAAATAAATATGGGATTCCTCTGGCGTTGTTTTACGCATTACATCAATCAATGCATTTTGGATAAAGGTAGATTTCCCATATCCTGGACTTCCAACGACCAGAATATGACCGCAATCGTTGAAGTCAACTATCAGCGGTAATTGCGCTTGTTGTTCCGGAATATCTTGATATCCTAATAAAAACTCAGGCTGTTTATTTTCTCCCCAATAATGTTTAAATTGAATATCTTGGATATCTTCCGCTGCAATTCTCTCTTTTAATGGTGGTAGCCAAGGACTTGCGACTTTTGGAAGGTGTAGCGATTCGAATACACGTTTCGCTTCTTGAACGACCGCATCCAATTGCGTTGGCAATCGTTTCTGGTTGCCACTATCATCTAATCCACTTAAGTCTTTATTGATTGCTTCATACTGACCATTATCTTTAATGGCATACACTGTGGTATCTCGGTGTGTGGAACGTACCGCTTCTGGTTCATAATCGGCTCCACTCCAAGCGCTTTGGAATAATTCATAGATTTCATTATTCCCAACTTGTAAGTATCCACGACCCGTTTGTGTAATTTCTGCAGCATCTGGCGTTTTAATAATTTCACGCGAATCAGCCACATCTTGTACTTTCAATGCAATCTTAAATTTCGAGTTAGACCAGATTTGGTCATCCACTACTCCGCTTGGTTTTTGAGTCGCTAAGATTAAGTGAATTCCGAGCGAACGTCCGATACGTGCTGCAGATACTAACTCTTTCATGAAGTCAGGTTGGTTCGTTTTCAATTCTGCAAACTCATCCGAAATCAAGAATAAATGAGGCATTGGCTCAGTGGCTACACCTTCTTTAAATAATTTCATGTACTGATTAATATGGTTTACATCATATTCTGCAAACAATCGTTGACGTTTCTTCAATTCTGCTTGAATAGACACTAAGGCACGATTGGCTTGCGCTACATCTAAGTTGGTAATAGCCCCAACTAAGTGCGGTAAGTCTGCAAATAGGTTCGCCATCCCTCCACCTTTGTAGTCAATCAAGAGAAATGCCACTTCATATGGATGGAAATTCACCGCTAATGAAGCAATATACGACTGTAAGGTTTCAGATTTCCCTGATCCTGTTGTCCCTGCCATTAGTCCGTGAGGTCCATGCGCTTTTTCATGTAAATTCAACATTAATAATTCATCACGGCCACGTAGCCCTAATGGTACCGCCATTGTTTGATACGTATCATTCGTTGCCCAACGATAGTTCATATCTAATGCTTCTACAGAATCTACACCATACATTTCTAAGAATGTGACACTATCTGGAATCGCGTTTCGTAATGTTTGAACATGCGTCACTTGAGCCAAGTCTCTTGCGAATTGTTCTTTGGCTTCAGTGGATAACTTCTCAAACGTCACAAACGGCTTATCCATATATTCGCCATTATGCAGGCGTAATGTTCCTTGACGATTCCCTTTGAAATCCACAACAGTGTTTACATGTTCTGGTAGGCTTTCAATCACATCTTCTACAAAAAGATAGCTAATTCCAAGATGGGATAAATCTTCATTAATAAACTCCATAATATTATGGTCTAGCATTAGAGATAAATCCGTAATCACAAATACATAATGAGGAGTAAAGGTGAGTTGCTTATTAGTTCCTGCTTGTTCAGCCGCTTGTTTGCGTTCTTTGATCATTTGATAAAGAGACGTTAACAATTGATCACGACTACGTTGATGGTATACAAAACTACGACAATTAAACTGTTGGAGTTTCATATGCGGTAACCAACGACTCCATTCCCACAATGGGAGTTCTTCTTCACGAAACACTGGAACAAATTGCACATCATGGTAACTATGAAAAGTCGCCAATTGCATCATCGCTTGTTGCACTTGCTCAATGACTGTTCGACGCGAACCGATATACCCTGTAGGAGCCGATAATAAATCATTAGTAATGGGTAGATTTTCTAAGAATTGATAATGAGCCACTAATTCCGTTACTTGTTCACTAATGGCTTCATTATATTCTGTTAACTCAGATTTCTTATAATCGATTTTAAAGCTAGGAATGATCCTTCCTGTCCCTAGACGGTACGTTAGAAAATCAAAGTGATGAGGTGTCTTTTCATAGAGACGTCTATCAGTATTTTTAGCCATTTCCATGACCTTCTCCATACTTGGATAATGATAATTCAACGCTTCTTCCTGCTCTTTAGATAAGTCATAAAGCTCTTTATATTTTTCATTCAAATATGCCTTATAGTTCTCCATCTTTTTAGCTTTCAGACGTTTATTTTGTTTTTTGTCTGAGAAGAAACTATGGACTGAGGTGATTAAAGTAATCACCGACATCCCCATCATCATAATCATCATACCGCCATTTCCTGTAAGAAAATGCGTTGCTACCGTAAGCCCAATCATCGCAAGCGGCATGATAATTAATTTTAATAGCGATTGCTTCTGCATATTATCTTCAGTTGGTGGCGCTAAGATGCTCACCACATCATCTGGCTCACGTAAAATGAAACGAGGTGAACGGTGGAAATCACTAAATTTATCTTCCCCGTTCTCTTCAAAGTCCAATTGTATTAATTCTGATTCAATAGGAAGAATGCTAGCTATGAGAACACGTTGTCCATCGATTTTGACAAAATACCCACTTGATGAAAATACACTGTCTCCTTCACTCATATGAATGGATGCGTTCACTTTTTGTCCATTTAAGAAGATAGGTTTTGAAGTTATAACTTCATATCCAGTAGGGATTTGTCGGATTAATAACTCATCACTTCCCACGATTCGAACTGTATGAATAGCCTCTGGTCCAATCGTAATAGGCACGTTCGTCATTAATGTTTGTAATGTGTATTCAAACATAAATAATTCTGCATGTATGTCATCACTCAAAGAAATTGCATGCTTCCCGTAAGAATACGTTTCATGATTATACGTCACTAGTCCATTCTTGACGGTTAGTTTATCCGCATAAGGATTTTTAATGTCAATATCATCATTCATAAATACACCTACACGGTAGGGTCTTTCCTGTGAAATGTCGTATATGGTATCTTTCAGTTTAATTAAACAAATCATCTTACTCCTCCGTGTTAGTTTTCTTTCGTTTTTTGTTGTGTTGGTAAATATTGTTTCTTGAGTTCTTCTAACTTACCTTTATAACGATTAATTTCTTCCGTTCTTTTTTCAGAAGTTAAACTTGGATCTCGTTGGATATCATCGATTTTCTTCGTTAAACCGTACATTAATAATTGCGGATCATCTAAATAACTCGCAATATCCATTGCTTCATCAATCTTATTCTGACCGATAAGAACCCAATAACGTAGATAGTCTTCATTCGTTTGAGTCGTAATTTTCCCTAACGTTGTTTTTTGAGCGTCCGTTAACGGTTCGGTCATTATTACAGAGTACGCAACGATATACTTGTCTTCCGGCGATAAGCTTTTACTATCCATATTTTTAACAGAAGATACTACCTTAGAATAGTCTTTTTGGATGAAGGATAAGCGAACATTCGCAATCGTTTGCTGTTGTGGTTGAGTCACAAACATGTGATATCCTAAAAGACTGGCAAAGATTACCGATAATACCCCAAATAGAATCCCTGTTAGTTTCCATGTGAATAATCTCTTATGAGAGACACGCACCATTTCTTTTGCCACGCGTTGCTTTTCATACTCCAAGTGCTCATTTAGGAAACTTACAACCTCCTCAATGGTTTCTGCAGAGAGGATACTCTCAGTAAATTTATGTCCTTTATAAAATTCGAGTTTGCCTTGTGCGAGCTCTTCATACTTTGCTTTTGTATCTAAGACAGAAATAATCATAGATTTATAATGTTTTAAGAAAGTTGCTTCCGTTATTTCTTCATAGGGAGGAACTTGACCTTTGACCCCACGGAAGATGAGTTTCGCAATCCCATTTTGAGTGAACACAAGATTATCAGGGATTAAAGAATACGTGTAGGCACTTGTTTTTAGTGCTTCATACAATTGACCAATATTCATTAAATACCTTAGTTGTTCCTCTAAAGGAAGCTGATATACTACACCGTAATCTTGAACGGTATCTGTTTCAGCATGAAACAGATAGGCGCTTTCTGTTTCTTCAATTTGTAGAGATACTGCTTCTGGAATGCTCACTTCTAATAATGTTAAAGCCAATGCAATATTGCCTTTAAATTCTTCTTTCGTTACTTCAAGAGTTTTCAATTTCGTTCGCTCGCTTTCTATAATGTTTCAACCATCAGTTGGATTCCGTCATGTAAATAGTTCACATCTTCAATTCTTTGTAAAGCTGTTAATACGATTCCTTTTTCATGAATGCGGACACTTGGAGTATTCACCTCAAACTCTAACTGATAGGCATCCTTCACAATATTTAATAATTCCTTCATACTTATTCCTACTGGGATTCGAAGATCATATTTCCCATAGGCAAACTTTTCTAAATTCAATGTGATATTAATATAGGTATTACGCATGATGAGTTTTCCTTTTCTTCAAAAATTGATAAACCGAAACACCACTAACTAAAAATCCCAAACCAATGAATGCTATCACAAACCACACAGACTCTTTTTGAGGAGGCCGTAATGTCACTCCTTTAGAAGGAGATGCTGTGCTCTGTGTAAGAAAGAATTGAGTAGTATCTATTGGATTTAATTTTTGTGGGGTTGTCGATAAAAAAAGAAGAGCATTATCTTCTGTTCCAGATAATGACTCTTCTGCCTGTTGTTTTGAAATCATTTGAGACAAAGAGGCATCAAACAGTTGTTTTAACAAAACGTCTTGTTCAAAATATGTCTTCTCTGTTACTTGTGGTGTGACAGGTACATCAACATTGATTTTTAATGACCCTGTTTCTGCCCAAACTTTGCCCGTGAGGACAACTATCATGCCAAGTGTTAACAATAGCACTCGACTGATTACTTTCATTGTCTACTCCTTTATTGTTTGATTATTTTTTCTATAAAATAACATACTACCTACAAATCCTAAAATTCCAACAAGAGAAATAATAAGAACTGAAATCCATGAGGTAGGTTGTTGATTAATAACCGTATGCAGCATTTCTTCTGCAGATATAAATGGTGTGAGATACGTTAAGAGTGGCGAAACACTACCATAGTACGTATCAAACAATTGCCCTAGTGAAATTACATAGATTACAACAAAAGCTAAACTTACTAATAAGCCATAAGCTTTTAACCATGTCATCAGTGCATGATGCATAAATATGATACTTACACCAATAACAAGGGACACCCCGCAGAGTACAAATAATTGGTCTGCTGGAAGGTTCAACTTCATCCCTACCACAACACTTACAAACAGTCCGATAAGTGCTCCGATACCGGCTAACAACGCTAACGGTAGGAAGTTAACTGTAGGCTGATTTGATAGGTACTTGTTGGTTTCGAGAATTTGCCAATTACTGTGTTGTAACATATATACAAACGCTAAGGTCATTACAGCAATAATCAGCACCATTAATACACCTGTTCTGTTATCGGTTTGTTGACGAGAATTGCTAGAAGAACGAACATCCGCCATTGAACTATCTACTGGATGTGACAAATAGTCATATACTACTGTATTAGCCGTATTTCCTGACTGAGTATTTGACATTACTTGAGTAAATTCTTTTAAGAATGAACTGTTTGATTCATACTCTTTTGCCATCACTTCATCCATTGTTGCTACGGAATTTTTATACTCAGTCCCTTTATTTTCTAGCGATTTCACATCTTCATTTAATCGATTATATTCTTGACGAATAGAGGTCGCAATTTGCTGATGATTCTTCGTGTTATCCATTAACGAACGACTAGCCTGCATTAGTGTAGCTAAATCTTTGTTAATCGCTAATCCCACATTCGTTAAATCCGTGTTATCTCGTTTTTCAGAATCTACAAAGATTGGTTTACTTTCGAGCGTTTCTTTAACTTTTTGAGTTTGTGCTACAGCCTTTGTTAATTCTGCGTTGACATCCCTCATTAATTTTTGATAGGCATCTATATTATTTTTTAAAGCCTGAACATCTGTTGATAAAGCACTTGTTTCCGTTGTAAATTCTGACGGAATCACTAATTTATCTTTTACATCATTCGTAAGAGTATTCGTTACTAAATCAACTAACACTTCATCCAGTCTATCTAACGCTAACTGAGCATATAAAGAATCCGAAGCTGGTTGTTTTGGATCTGCCTGTCTATTTGAATATAAATCAACCCCAAAGACCGCCTTCACCTGTCCAGCAAACTCTAGATATGATTTCACATCATTGAATACTGCTGAAGAAAGCTCTCCTAAAAATTGCTTAGAATCCGCAAATACTGTTCTCGTATCACTCTCTGAATAAATTCTTTGAATGGTTTGTTCGCTAGGGTTTACAGTTACACTATTTTCATCTAAAGCATTTAATGAATTAAACTTTTGCGAAGTTGCTGCTCCAGATTTCTGATAAGTATTAAAAGCTTGAATAACTTTATTGGATTGTTTAATACTTTCATTGAGTTTAGAAACATTGCTCAACAATGCTTGTTTTTGAGCATCACTCAAGTGAGCAATAGATTCTTCTGTTATCACTTTAACATTCGAAGCAATTGGAGCGAACCATCCTGTTTCTGAAATCGACTCATTTTTATGTTTTAACTCATACGCAACTCTTAATCGTTTTGCAGAAGGATTGAATCCTGAAGTTACCTCAACGGAAGAACCATTTTGAGTAAATAAAACATTTTGCCCATCAATTGTTAGGCTTTGTAAGGTATAGTGACTATCCACTGTAAATACTATTTTTTTCACTTTCCCAGCGATTTCACTGACCGTCATTGCTCCAGAGATTGGCTTATTCTTGATTTCATTCTGTTTCGTATTTACAAACTCATCCTTACGACTCGTTTGAACGGTCGCACTAGGATTGACTTTTTGAACAAAATGAACAGTATTTTTCAAAAATTGCTTATCTTCTTCTGGCAAAGCCATCCGGTCAATCGTAGCATCATCGTAAAGTGAAATCTGCTTTGCGCTAGAAATGACTTGCTTGTCAATATTGTTACGAAGCTCTGATACCATTAGACCTAATGTCTTTTTCGTTTGATTACTATTATCTGACAACGATTCCGCTACAGCTTGTTTAATCTTTTCTTTGTAAGTAGTTGATAAATAAGTGCTAATTTCTTCATTTCTCTTTTTGATATCTGTAAGAAAATCGTTTAAGCGTTGATTTAACTGATTAGAATTTTCTAGAATCTTTGTTAAATCTTGGCTATTATTCAAACTTGGTAAATCTTTGGAATTAATATCTTGCATAATCTTTAAAGGATCATTCACTGTCAAACTAGAAATTCCTTTATCATATACCGCTAATTCATTTTCACGTTTTAAAACGGACTGTGTCCAAGCGTCTTGAAGTTGCTTAATTCTAGCGATTTCTTCATCGTAAGTCTTATTAACAGAAATAATTTGTGTAAAAGAAGTATTCGTATTTTGGATGACAGTATTAAAGTTCTCCATTACTTCTGTTGCATTTTTCGAAGAATTGGATAATCCTGTGAATTGTTGAGAATACTGTGTCAAAGGATTTAAAAGAGTATCTTCGAACCGACTCACTGTATCTCCTTGATTTTTAACAACTCCCATTACCTGATTCTGAGCAGTCTTTAAATTAGCAATGACACTACTAAAATAGATTCGAATCATATCCTGATTAAATGCTTGCTTCAAATCAGATACTGCTTGTTCCGCCTGCTTCACTAACACTTGCTTATCCGCATTAACTCTATATTGAAATAATGCGCGTTTTGGTGCGGTTTCTTCTAAAGAAAGTGCGTCTTTAGAAAAATGACTTGGCATAATCACCATCACTTGGTAATTACCGTTTTCTAATCCTTTTTCTGCAGTTGAACGAGAGACCGTTTCCACTTTATAAGGAGTCGTTTTGGCAAATGAGTCAATGAGGACATTGGCCATTGACACTTGGTCTCCATTGTATGCAGTCCCACTGTCTTCATTCACAATGGCTATAGAAACATCATTTTTTGCAGATGAATGTTCTTGAGTGGACAATGTTCTAGAAGTGTTTTGTGGCTTTACAATCCCAGCTAGAGCTAATAATAATACTAATACTAAAAGAACCCCTGAAAATAGGAACACTTTTTTATGTTTCATAATCTTCTCCCTTATTATTTTTTAATTAGAAAAAGGTGGGATGTTCTCCCACCTTCAAGGATAGATGGTCTATCCATTAATTTAAGCCAAATTTTTGAGATAATGCTTGATCGTGTTCTTCCATCGCACGAGCAGCACTTACTAATTGTAAATTGATTTGTTCTAATAATTCAGCGAATTCTCTTACTTTTGGTTTTAGTTCATTGAATTGACGATCAAAACCTTGGAAAGCTTGACCTTCCCATTCTGATGCTAATGTTTGTTGTAAACCAGTTAAGTTTGATAAGATGCTGTTCACTTCGTTTGAAGCTTTATTATATTCACGTGCACGTGTTTGTAACGTTTCTGGTGATACTCTAATTTGTCCCATAATCTTGAACTCCTTAAAATTAAATTTTTGTTACATTTATACGTCGATAGTAGCATATTCATAAATATTTAGCAATATATAAATAAATATTTCACGACGTACAACACCGTTTTTTTCTATTAATATGTCCTCTCATTATACAAGCATAAAATATTTTTAAATTTCATCATTTACCTCATTTTATGAGCTCTTTATTATTGTTAGCTAAATTATATCATTTGCAGTTCATTCATTCGATAGTTTTCCTAACAAAAATAGCTCAAAAGCATTCTAACTTTTGAGCTGTCCTGTATTTTTCTAAATGAAGTTGATTAACCTCTTAATTTGCCGTTTTGGCCAAGGTTTTCAGCTTTAATTTCTTGAATAATGATATGAATGTGTTCTGTTGGAGCGCCAGTATGTTTAGAGACCACTTCTGTCACTTCTTTGACAAGGGCTTCTTTTTGTTCACGGCTTCTTCCTTCGATCATTTCAACATGAATAAATGGCATGGTTGTGCCTCCCTTCGCTTTGAAATAATTTATCTAGTTGCTCTTTGGTTCTATTCTACTCCTAAACGGGAGGGAATGCTAGGTAGGGTGGTCACCATATTTATACGCTAGCGCTTCGACGCAGTGGTTTATTGACATTCTTTTCATCACTCATGATTCAAGAATGTCTAATAAACTTTGCGAGAAATCATTCACAGTGTGAATGATTTGGAATTTAATAGAAGCAGAATGACTTCACACTGTGAAATCATTCTTTGCTTCTATCTTTCTGCCTCACACCCTGTGTAGTTGGGTTCGAAAAAGCAGAAATGACGTCCACTTCCCGAAACGTCCGCAGAACGTTTCACGTTCCTTCCGGCGTTCCGGTCCAGTGATTCGTTTCTAAACGCTTTTTCTCACACCCTATATTTTTCTATTAAGGTTTTCATGGTTTGGTTAGAAAACAGCACGGTTAATATGGCTGTGTTTAATGGGAATGAAATTAGGTTCTTAATGATTCGCAGTGGCATGAAGACGGCGAAGGCTTTACCTGTCATCATATACACCCATAATGAATTCAATCCGAGGTTACAGACGATTGTGACGAGTAATACTGCCATCAAGATTTGTTCCCATCTGAGTGGTTTCTTATATAAGAAGTATCCGTAGATGAGTCCTCCGACAAGTGCTGTCAGTGTATAGCCGATAAAGAACTGTCCACTCTCTCCGCGGAAGAAGTTCCCGAGGATATCGACTAGGATTCCCACAAGCGCCGCACGCCACGGTCCAAGCATGACCCCTGCAATGGCAGCTCCGATAAACCCGAAGCCAAGTTGTACGTAAACTCCGAATTTTATTGCTGGCAACATTTCCATCACAAGACGAATGGCCAAGATTAGCGCCATCACTGTAATATCAAGTATTTGTTTTCTATTATATTTCTTTGTATTCTCCATATTAGCATCTCCTTTAATTGTAAAGAGTTGCTCCATTTAACTACTTCTATTTCTAGTGTTGTTTAAATGCAGCGAATGCGACTAAATTACCGCAATGTTTCCATTTTCGTCCCAGTGGCAACATTCCATCCTCCGGGCACTTAACGCAATAAAGTCTACTCTGATTTTTAGGTTCTAGAAAATTTAGTTCCTACTTTCCATGAATCTCCTTTCTTACTCTTGGTAAGGATACCTTCTTCGTGTCCCAGCGTCAAGTCCTCTCTATTTTTAGGGCTTGTAAAATCGATGTTCATCGTCTTTTGAACGGTTTTGACTGAAAAAATATTTTCTAAAAAGATAAAATCCGAAAATATTATTGATACCGTTTTCTAAAATCTGTATAATTAGATAGTAAGATTGCCAAAGAAAGGATGCAACATGAGTAACGAACGTTTTTTAATGATAGAGTCTGATATTAAAAATTTATCCTTCCGATTAGAGTCTATTACCAAATCCAAATACGATAGCGACTGGCATAGTACGCTACACACTCATCCCTTTACTGAACTTTTCTATGTTATTGATGGTAAGGGCGAATTTATTATTCAACACCAACGTTTTCCGGTTAAAGCCAATGATTTTGTCATTATTAATCCTCAGGTAGAACACACTGAAGTTTCTTCACCAGATTCTCCTCTAGAATACATTGTGGTGGGAATCCAAGGTCTGTCCTTCTCGAATTTAACCCCTGTGGATCAAGGGGGCCATCCTTTTTCGTTCTTTAATTTACGAGATGAGCAAAAGGACATTTTGCGCTACTTAAACGCGATGGTGCAAGAAGCCACGAATCAAGCGCTCAGTTATGATTTAGTTTGTCATAATCTGTTAGAAATTTTATTGATTAAAATTTTGAGACACCAGCATTTTGATTTGGAAGTCGGTGCTCATAGTAAAACGACAAAAGATATTGCTTTTATCAAACATTATTTGAAGACTTACTACCGAGAAAGCATTCAGCTAGAAGCCTTAGCGTCAATGACCCACTTAAGCCGCTTCTACATTTCCCACAGTTTTAAAAAAGAAGTCGGCATGTCTCCAATGGAATACTTAATGACCATTCGTATCAAAGAAAGTAAAATTTTACTACGAACAACGAATTATTCTATTTCTCAAGTGGCGGACATCGTTGGATTTACAACACCAACTTACTTCTCAAAACAATTTAGAAAAATAACGGGAATTTCCCCAACGGATTACCGCGAGAAATATCAAAAGGAGTCCCAATGATACGAAAACCAAAGCGAGATGAACGCCGTCAAATCA
Organism: Granulicatella sp.; assembly: GCF_057274575.1. Classification (NCBI taxonomy): domain Bacteria; kingdom Bacillati; phylum Bacillota; class Bacilli; order Lactobacillales; family Carnobacteriaceae; genus Granulicatella; species Granulicatella sp. The sequence continues at coordinate 18,600 of NZ_DBHISP010000008.1, forward strand.
TCCCGCTCATCGAATTAATTATGCAAGATATGGAACTGCCAATTCTGGAACATACAAGTCCAGAAATGCTCTATGCGATGCTAGAAGAAGCGATGCTCGACGATCAGTTTCGCTACGGTCTTAGCCAAACCCTGGTCTATATCCATGAGGGAAAAGTGGCGGGGGCAATTTTTGGCTATCACGGGCACTTAGAAGACACGATTGATGATCCGTTCCACCAATTATACGAGGCTTACAACATTGAGCATCAAATCCCGCTCTACGAGGATAAGGAGACGATGCCAGGAGAATGGTATATTGATATTTTAGCGGTCTATCCCGAATATCGTCGCCATGGGATTGGTCGTAAATTATTGGTAGAAGTAGAAAACTTAGCGCGCCAGCAAGGGGCCACCAAAATCGCCCTCAACTGCGAAAAGGAGAATACAAAAGCATACAAATTATATGAAAAACTGAATTACACCCCAGAAAGTGAACGTGTCTTAAGCGGTCATTCGTATTATCATATGACGAAAGCCTTATAAAAAATCCGTTTTTGTACGAAATCGTTCAAAGAGAGATTTTATAAAATGTAACATAACTGTTACATTTTGCTTTTTCAAATGAAAAAGAGACTCGAAATTTCGAGTCTCTTTTTTTGGATTATTTTACAGTTGCTTGTCGTAGGTTGATTGTACGTCCAAACGGAAGAACTTCAAATCCATCTACGTTTTCAGCAAGTAAATAGCTTTGGCTTGCTTGATAGATTGGCGCAACAATAGCATCATCCATGATGATTTTTTCTGCAGCAATCATTTGTTTATAACGTTCAGCTGGTTGTGTTGCATATTTTGTTTTCACTGCATTCACAGCTTCGTCATAAGTAGAGCTTGAATAGTTAGCAAAGTTAATACCTCCGCCTGTAACGTATTGCTCTAAAAAGTTCACTGGATCTTGGTAATCTGGTGCCCAAGTTCCAAAGAAAATATCAAAATCATCCGCTCTTTGTAATTCTAAACGGTTTTTCAATGGTACAGATTTGATGTTGAATTTCACACCTGGTAAATTCTTTTGAATTTGTGCTTGTAAGTATTCACCGACTACTTTTGCACTACCTGCATCAGAAGTTAGTAATGTTACTTCAATAGTGTCCGTTCCTAGCTCTTGTTTTGCTAACGCTAGTTCTTTTTGAGCTTCTTCTACATTATAGCTGAGTAAGTCGCCACGATCTTCTACATAGTCTTTTCCACTTTCTGGATTTTCACCAAATCCTTTTGGAACTAGTCCGTTTGAAACAATGGAACCATCTTTCATGACATTATTCACTAAAGAAGCTTTATCATATGCCATCGCAATTGCGCGACGGAAATGTTTATTTCCTGTCACTTTACGTTCCACGTTGAAACTCATATATCCCATAGTTGCTTTTGGAATTGCATGGTAGGTTGGTTGCCCTTTGTATTGATCCACGAATTGTTCGCTAATGGTTGTATATTGTACTTGTTTTCCTTCAAATAATTGAACAGAAGTTGCGACTTCTTTTGATACGTTCACTGTGACATTTTGTAATGCAACGTTTGAAGCATCCCAATACCCTTCGTTTTTCACAAGTTTCCAAGAAAGTTCCGAACCTGTCCAGCCTTCTAATTTAAAAGGTCCATTCGTTACAACGGAGTCCGCAGTAGATCCATACCCTTCTCCTTTTTCAGTTGCCACTTTTTCAGATTGCGGTAAGAAACGAGAACCTGTTAATAATTTTGGTAAATATGGTGCAGGATTTTCAAGGGTGATTTCTAGTGTTTTATCATCGATTGCTTTAACACCTAGTTCTTCAACGCCTAATTCTCCCGTACGAATCTTTTTAGCATTTTTGAAAACATCCGCTGATTGAGCCACATGTCCTTCTTTTGGATTCACTAATTTACGATACGTATATACAAAATCACCGGCTGTTACTGGAGTGCCATCAGACCATTTAGCGTCACGTAGTTTAAATGTATAAACAAGACCATCCGAGCTCACAGTTGGTTCTTCTGCAGCCATCCCTAATTCAACTTTATTGTCTTTTGCGACACGGTATAACCCTTCAAAAATTTGTCCTAACATATCAGAACTTGGCACATCATCATAGTCAGCACTATCCAATGTTGCTAATTCTCCAAATGTTGTAATCGTTAAACCTTGTTGATTATTTGCTGTCGTCGAAGTTGAATTGCCACCACATGCAGCCAAACCTAACGAAATTAACAGTGTTGTCATTAATAATTTGGTTGATTTTTTCATAACAATTCTCCTTTATTGGTAAAATACATCGCATTTCACGATAGCTACATGATAGCATGGAAAATAGAAAGCAAAAAATTTTCTGCTCATATCAAAAAATAACTCTAACTTTCATTCGTAGAACAAAATCCCTCGCTTTATGAAGCTATATTCGTTCTTGCATTTCATAAAAATCCAGTTTGTAATATTTGTATTATAAATCTATGATTTAAGCAGTGCATTTTCTTATGAGAAAAAAGCAAAATTTCAAATTGTAAATATCGGTGAGGAAGCCGATAACTTCTTACAACCTTTCTTCTTTACAGCTAATCACGAATTCCCTCACTTAGAAGTCGGTTATGAAAAAAATAGTTCTAGTATCTTCAATTTTAGTGAGTGAATCCTTAAACAAACCTTTGCACTTCAAACTATCTTATGATATATTATGTCTATTATATACACCTCTAAAAGGAGAATTATCATGATTGAAAAACGTAATACTCGCGGGATTATTTCACTAATTGTTATGGGAGTTATCTCATTTATTATTGCCATTGGACTTTTGGGCTTCTTCTATTTCTTACAAACTGGAGATAATTTGTATAAACAAGGAAATATCTTTGGTGTAAGCCCTATGAAAGACAAATCAACAACTTCTGTTAAAATTACTGGCTTTTTATCAGATCCAATTGCGAATGTAGATGGAGGAACCCAATTATATTTAATCGAGTTTTCTCGTAAAGATAACGAAGATTACGGTTATACAAGCCTTGAGATAAAAGAAGGGGATAAACTGATTGATGAACTCAAAGCTAAACAGGATGACTTACTCGATAACCCAGTCTATGTTCTCGCAAAAGTTCGTAAATCTGGAGCAGATGGTGCTGTTAAGAACTATAGTATAGAATTCAAAGACACGATTAGAGAGAATAAAGCTATTTCTCAGTTAGCTGAAACGGAATACTATGTTTCTGCTCATGAAGCTAATACTGATCGTCTCTATGCTTCGGTTGGAGCAGGTATAGCTGTGTTATTCGGCATTGTATTTTTCTGCTCAGCCTATGCAACTCGTAAAAGAGAAGATAAAGCCTATGCTGAACTTTATGTAGCTTATCCAGAATTAAATTATTCAATGAATACGGTATTAGAAAATGCCACTTATGTAGATAATCAATTAGGTATTATATTATACAAAAATCACCTTATTTCTACATTCAAAAATTTTCAAGTATATGATTTATCAAAAGCTGACCGCATTTACCATTATATCTACACCCAAAAATCATATGGAATGACGGTAAGTCGTACTTCACAACTAATCATTTTAACCTCAGACACATCTTATCGCAGAAAGAAAACTACTCTTCTCATTAAGAATGTGGGCGAAGACACCGATGACTTACTACAACCATTCTTCTTTGCAGTAAGCCAAGAATTCCCAGAGGTTCTATTAGGATATGAAAACAAAAAGAGACCTTTCTAAATAAAAGGCCTACTGGTTCAAAAAAAAGACTCGCAATGATTGATATGTACCCCCTTTACTGGACAAACCAGTAAAGGGGGAATTTTTATGTAGTCTTCTTTCCTCATTAAGAAATAATATCCTCAGAGTAAAAGAAAAGAACCTCCCATTTGGAGATTCTTTTTTTACAATTAATCAACATATACTGTTTTGGAACGGTTTAAATAGGCGTATGCCACTCCAATAAGGATACCTCCACCGACCCAGTTTCCCATAAAGGCAACGATCCAGTGACGAAGAATGTTGGCCCAGTTCATAAAGTCTAACGAACTTCCCACTGCAGTGAATTTTACGATTGAGAATGATGCAAAATTCGCAACAACGTGTTCGTTTCCTAAGTAAACGAACATGAAGATGGCTGAGATTACAATCCATAATTTAGCAGTATCACTCTTAATGAGTAAGAATGACAATATCGCAACGTTTACGAATACATTGGCAACAATGGCTTCCAGTAATACGGCTTCGTTCCCTCGCGCCAATTTCCCTTCAACAACTTTTGCAATAAACTGTCCAGCTTCTAATCCATTAAAAGCAGACGTGTTCGCAAAAGCAGCGCCTACAATCATTGCACCAATCAGGTTAAATATCCCACAATACAATAGAATGGTAATAGCTTTTGACCATTTAATGTGCTTTTGGTAAGCTCCTGCCGTTAAATACATCATGTTTGAAGTCGCAAGTTCTGAATTTAAAAATAGAATATATACCAAACCCCATGCAAAAATAAATGCGAATGTGAACTTGCTTAGTGCAGGGCTAATGCTTGCAATATTTTGTGCAGCGTACGCTCCTGCAGCTGTGCTCATTGTTAAAAAAGCCCCCGCAAACATTGAGCGAATCGCGTAACGCGCTTTACTTTCTGCGAATAACTCCTCTTTTTTATGACAAGCTTTTTTGATTTTCATATTGAATTCACTTGTATGCTCCATAAATTTCCTCCTAAAAATAATTACACTTCAGTATACCATTTTTTTCACAAATGCAAAGTCTTTTTTATTGTTTTTGGCAAAAAATCCTTTACAAGTTTTATGAAGATTGTTAGAATGAGGGCTGATTAAAACAGCAAAAAGGAGATTCTTATGAAAAAGATTATTGGAATTTTAACAGCGACTTTATTATTAACTGCATGTGGACAAGTCCCTGCAAATACGACTTCAACAACGACAAGTGTTGAAACAACTACTGCTGTCCAAACTACTAGCGTTACTCTCAACATTACAAAAGATGGTCAAGCGATTGAAGGCAGTCCGTTTACGCTCACTTTTAAAGAGGGAGATAATCTTCTAGATGTCATGAAGGCACAACTAAAAATCGTTGAAAAAGACGGATTCATTTCTTCTATTAACGGAGTTGAACAAGTTCCATCTGAACAAAAATACTGGTTATTTGATGTAAATGGACAAATGAGTCCTGTAGGTGCAAAAGAAGTTCTCCTCAAAGCTGGAGATGTCATCGACTGGAAATTAAACAAACTTCAATAATCTATGAAAATCTCGACTCAAAAAATCGCATTTATCGCAATGATGTCGGCATTTTGCGTGATTGGTAGACTGGGAATGCTTGCCCTTCCGAACGTTCAGCCGATTACAGTCGTCGTCATTTGGATGACTTTAGAATTAGGATGGAGATACGGTGTTTCCATTAGCATCCTTTCCATTTTAATCTCGAATCTGCTCATTTCAATGGGACCGTGGACTCTTTATCAGATGATCAGTTTTTCAATTGTTTGTCTATGTACGACCCTACTCTCCCCTTTATGGAAAAAAAGGGCTCGCTATCCGAAAGTAAGCTTTCTTATCTTCCCGATTTTTGCAGGTTTGATGGGATATTTATACGGGTTTATCATTTCGGGCATTTGGGTGTTGTCAATGCCCGGTCTGAATTTTTGGATTTATTATGCCAACGGAATTCTATTTGATACTTATCATGCTCTTGGAAACATTGCCTTTTGGATATTACTGATTCCTATCTTTGAACGATTGAATCCATTTGAAAAACTAAAACAATAAAAGGAACAGAGTGACCTCTGTTCCTTTTTTCTACCCTTTGAGTTGATAATTGACAATATCTTTTTTCAATTGACGTATTGGGTACGGAGTATCTTTCATGATTTTCTTTGCATGACACCCTGCATATCCTTGAAGAATATCTACTTTAGGAAGAACTACCCAATCTGACAATTTTTCTTCGGCTTCTCTCTTAGTAGCCTCCGCTTCCTGGTTATCGAGAATAAACACAAATCGATACTCTCGCTCGTGACTCCATTCCTTGAATTTCGCGAAGGTTGCTTGGATGTAGAAATTCAAGTTTGAAAAAGAAAAGCGATTACTGCGACTTCTTGTTTTAGGCCTTTGATCGATATATTCGACTTCCCCATACACACATAATCCATCAAGAGCAACTCCTTGAATTTTATCGAGTAAGCTAGAGTATGAATATTGTAAAACATATCCTTCATGACTATTAGCATAATAGGACCACATTAATATATTATCGTATGCATGCGTGAAGCAAAAAACTCTAAAAACATCCATCATCGTATTCCCATCCGCATAGTAACAATTACAATCAAAAGGATCATTAAACCACTTAGGATGGCTAAAGGACACATTTCCCTCTGCCACCTGATAGGCATTTTTCTCCACAGTTTCTTTTCCGTAATATTTTACAAAATAGGTTTGCTCTTCTAAAATCTTCTGTTCCGCTTTTTTGAAGTAAAACCCTATGTCTTCTTTAAACTCAACTGCACATTGTTCAATCAATTGCTCTGGAGCTAAAAATCCCAATCGAATATTATTATTCAATGCGTCATTAAACACTTTATCCGCCTTTTCTACAGTAAAGTCATCCGGAATTTTTGCGTTTGGATTTTGAATAAAGATTCTTTTTTGAGCCTCTAATGAAATATCAGGTGGATTCTTTTTAGAGAACTGTGGCTGTTTCAAAAGAGAGACCAGCTCACGTTTATTAGTTAAGGTATTCAACAATAAAAAACAATTACTATCTGGATAAGACTCTTCTACCTTATAGTGTGCATGTGTCTGAAGAAAAGTTAATTTAGCAATTAAATAACGATACAATTCAATGTCTTCTTTTAAGATAATTTTCAACCGAATCACCCCCGTATCAAAAGTATATCATTTATTCTCTTTTGTTTAAATATACCCGCCAAGTCCATTTAAAGCTTGGTAGGAATTGAGACGAAAGGCTCAATCTGGTCCCCCATTATCACTATTACGAAGATATCTGAGGAATCTGTAAGATAGATTTAAGTCTATTCAGTTCTTGGCACTTACAGCACAAACCGTGAAGAACCATAAAGGCGACAACCCTCTTTTTTGTATGCTTATAAAAAATGGTCTATCTGGAAGATTTCCGGATTCTATAATAGTCATAGTGGGAAAGTGCAACCAATGTGAATTACTGACTCTAGGGTGTAACCCGTAGAGTCAGTTTGAAGCTTGGTAGGAATTGAGACCTTGGGCTCAGTCCGGTCCCCCATTATGGCTATTATAAAGACATCCGCGGAATCTGGAAGATAGACGTAAGTCTATCCATTTTTTAGCACTTACAGCACACAAAAAAGGAGGGGTTACCCCCTCCTTTTTGATTATTCATTTTCTTCTATGACTTCTACTTCTTCTGCGTCCTCTGCAGCTAATTGCTCGAGTTCTTCTTCAGAAAGCTTTGTCACGTGGATTTTACGAATACGATCATTCTCGATTTCCGTTGGTTGTAATAGATACCCTTCGAATCTCACCTTCACTACCTCATCATCATCTGGGAAGTAGCCAAGCTTCTCAATAATCGCACCCGCCATTGTGTCCACCTCATCAGACTCTAATGACGTTTGATAGATTTGATTGAATCGGTGTAGCGAAATTCCGGCATCAATTACCGAATTGTTTTCGTCGATTTCAACGACTTCTTTTTCTGCGATATCGTACTCATCTTCGATTTCTCCGACGATTTCTTCAATCAAATCTTCTAATGTAACAATCCCTTCAACCCCACCGTATTCATCTTTTAATATCGCTAAGTGTTGACGAGTTTTTCTAAATTCTACAAATAAATCATCAACGAAAATCGTCGATGGAACGAATACTGGCTCATGTGCTAAGGTACGTAAGTCAATATTGTCGAATCCTTGCTCTCTTGCAGCACGGAAAACGTCTTTCACGTGAACCACACCGATCACCGTATCTTTATCTTCTTTGTAAAGAGGAAGACGTGAATAAGAGCAATTCAAGATAATCTCTAAGTTCTCGGCTAACTCATCGTCGACATCCAGCATCAACGTATCCGTACGAGGAACCATCACTTCACGTGCTAGTTTCGTATCTAGAGAAAGCACCCCTTGCATCATCGCAAATTCGGAAATATCAATTGCTCCGTCGTTACGGCTATTGGCAAGTAGAGACTTCATCTCGCTTCGTGTTAATTTTTCTTCCACCTGAGTAAATTCAATTGGTGTAATTCGTTTTAATAATCCTGTTGAGAACGTCAAAATCCAAACGAATGGTTTTGCAATCTTTTTGACAAACAAAATAATCCCTGCAGTATGTAATGCAATTGGTTCTGCCACTTGTAACGCCACTTGTTTTGGATATAATTCCCCAAAAACTAAAGTGAGGTATGATAGAACAACCGTCACAATGACTAATGCTAATGCTTCGGCTCCAGGAATGTTTCCTAATAATGGTTGAATTCGTGAAGAGAAACTTGTAGCGGCAGACGCACTCGAGAAGAATCCTGCAAATGTAATCGCTACTTGAATCGTTGCGAGAAATTCATCTGAATTCTCTAATAAGCGCATTACTTTAATCGCTTTTTTATCTCCTTCTTGCGCTTTTTGTGCCATTTTCCCTTGATTAATCGACACAAACGCAATCTCCGCTGCAGCAAAAAATGCATTTAATGCAGTTAATAATACAATGATTAAGATCTGGACTCCCAGCGAACTCCCATCTGAATCAGCTGTCATAATTTTGTTAACCCCTTTTAACTATAGATTTTACCCATTATTGAAAATGGTATAGAGATATCATATCAGTTTTTGATGAAAAATCAAGATTTAGTATTATTTTGTAATGGTTCTTTAATGTTAGAAGCTTCATTTTATCGTTTTTCTCCTCTATCCATTCTCATTTTCTCATCATTTCTTCACTTTTCTAGTTACATTTCTCTCAAAAAATGGTACTATTATTAAGAAAGACATATATAGGAGGAATGAATATGTTATTAAAATCTCTTGTAGTTCCAAAAAAGAATCTAACGGTCGTTAAAGAATCTTGCACGTTAGAAGAAGCCATTACGATTTTAGAAGAATCAGGATATCGTTGTGTGCCTGTATTAGATGAAACAGAAACTTTCTTTAGAGGAAATATTTATAAAATGCACATTTATCGCCACAAAGCAAACGGCGGCGATATGAGCCTTCCCGTTACACATCTCATTAAGAATTCTACGAAGTTTATTAGTGTAGATAGTTCTTTTTTCAAAGTATTCTTTACCATCAAAGAATTACCTTATATTGCTGTTTTAGATAGAGAACAACGATTCTATGGAATCTTAACGCACAGTAGCCTCCTTGGCATGCTTCAAGAGTCTTGGAACGTGAAAAATGGTTCATATGTATTGACTATTATTTCAGGCGGTGAAAAAGGAGCCCTTGCAAATATCTCTAAAGTGATTAACAAGTACGCTTCCATTGCCAACGTAATGACGATTGACACACAAAAAGATAAAAGCTTACGTCGTCTGTTGATTACATTACCTGCTGGTGTTTCAAAAGACAGCCTTCAACAAATCGTCGATGGCCTCGAGAAAAAAGACTACTCAGTCGCTGAGGTGGAGGATTTGCAAAATAACTAGGATGTGAGGGCGAACGCTCAGGACTGAATCACTGGACCGAAATGACGGAAGGAACGTGCAACGTTCTGCGTACATTTCGGGAAGTGGACGTCAGTCCTGTGAGCCCGAACTCAACTACTAGGATACGAGGCAGAAAGACAGAAGCTAGAAAAAGACTCGCAGTGCGAGTCTTTTTCGCTTCGTCGTCTTTCGCCCGCAAAGTTTATTAGACTTTCTTGAATCACGAGTGATGAAAAGAAAGTCAATAAACCACTGCGAAGAGCGTTCAGAAATGGAACGTTGAACCGGAACACCGGAAGGAACGTGCAACGTTCTGCGGACGTTTCGGGAAACGCACGCCATTTCTGCGATGGCGAGTTCAACTTCAAGGATACGAGAAAAGGCGTTTAGAAACGAATCACTGGACCAGAACAACGCAAGGGACTGCTTGCAGTCGTGCGACTTTTCTGGGAAGTGGACGTCGTTTCTGCCTTTTCGATTTCAACTACAGGATGTGAGCAAAAGCGCTCACCTAATATTCGCAGTGCGAATATTAGGTGACGGTTCGAGCTTTGCCGTAAGCGACTTGTAAAGTCGCGCGGACAAAGCAAGAAAGGCTTGAGTCTCTGCTTTTGCGAACTCAACTACAGGATACAAGGCAGAAAGACAGAAGACAAAAAAGAGCTCACAGTGTGAGCTCTTTTTGCTTCTTTGTCTTTCCCCGCACAGTTTATTAGACTTTCTTTAATCACGAGTGATGAAAAGAAAGTCAATAACCCACTGCGAAGAGCACTCGAAAATCCTTCACAGTGCGAAGAATTTGGATGTGAGCATTACCATTTGCATAGTAGTATACGTCATATAAAACATTGCAATATCCACTCCAATGTAATTCCCTGCGCTTTGTAACTATAAAACTCTAAATAAAAAACCAGCACACCAGCCTTCAGCTAGTGTGCTGGTTTTTCTCTGTTATCGAACAGCTGAGCGTGCCATACGAGCTACTGTATGACGAATTCCTCGAATCGCAACTGACAATGCGTAAATATTTTCCACTGTCGCTAACCCGCCGTATCCTGCGTCCCCGATATGTTGAATATCCACACCGGCAACTTTATTACGGATAGCAATTTGTTCGATGACTTCTCTTGAAGAACCTTCTTGGCTTGTTCCAATCGCAGAAAGCACAAGTGCATCATTGGCATGCGCCTCTTTCACAATTTCCACCAGTTCTGCGTCTGTAAACCCTGGCACCGTTCCAACCGCTGGAACAAGAATCACATCAGCTCCTGCTTTAATGAAGCGTTTCGCGATGTCCACGTTCATCACAGGTTCCTTCGAGCCTGCCCCATGCATTTTACCAGCAATGACAAGCCCTGAATAATGTTGTTTCACCATAGCAAGAGACGCTTCAATCGTTTCATTCGTTACCCCTGTTCCTGGATTTCCTGTTAAGCAGATAAAATCAAGACCAAGTTCTTCCGCACGTTTCACTGTTTCCACCGTACATTGACGCCCTGGTGAGATTTCGATACGTGTTTCTAGCATTTCTGCATTCATGTCCACCGGCTCCAAGTTCGCCCCAATTGGCAACCCACTCAGTTCTTTCGCGCGTTGTACTGGATTTTCACTTTCTTCAGCACCATAAATCAGTGGATCAATACAGTCAAACCCGTTCAAGAGCACCATGTCTCCACCGAACGCCTTTGCGATTTCTGCGTTAGATAATTCATTCAGCATCGTTGGACGTGAGCATACCGTTTCACAGCACACCGTTCTTCCTTCTGCAGCTTCAATCGCCTTTTTCAATTCTTTTCCTGTCATTTTTCTGAAATCACTGGCCACACAATTTAACAATCGTTTACTCATTTCGTTTCCTCCTGTCCACGAACAAGCGCCACTACTTCTTTCAACAACGCTTCATCCGTCTGTTCGTAATCTCCATTTTCATGATAGGCATAGCTCAACTCCTCGCCTGCAGTCGTCGGGTCCGTCTTCCACGTCTTAAACGTTCCATGGATTTGCGAAATTCCCGTCTCCTGCATTAAGAATTGCACATTCTCTTTCGTGACACCGCCGCCACAAAGCAATTCAATTTGACTTCCGTAGCGAGACTGCAACTCTTTTAAAAGTGGGATTCCTTTTTCAATTTTCGCCTGTTGTCCCCCTGTTAAAATGCGCGTGCATCCTAGCTTAATCAAGCCCTCGATGGCACTATTCACATCAGGCACAAGGTCAAACGCCTTATGGAACACACTCTCGGCATGATATTTCTGACACAACTCAATCATCTGCTTCGTACGGTTCCAGTCAATCGTCCGGTCTTCTAATAGAAATCCAAACGCTAACCCTTTCGCACCCGCTTCTAATAAGAGTTTCGCATCGATTAGCATGCTTTCAAACTCTTCCTTCGTGTAACAAAAGCCTGCACCACGAGGACGAACCATGCACACAATCGGAAGGCTCACTCCAGACTCGAGTACTTTTTGTAAAGTCCCGATGCTTGACGTTAATCCTCCTAAGAACAGTGCGCTATTCAATTCAATGCGGTCAGCACCAGCACGCTCGGCAATCTGGCAGTCTGCGATGCTTCCAACACATACTTCTACTGTCATACCGTCCCCTCTTTCATGCGCGACAATGCGAGTAGCGCTAATCCATAAATAATCGTATCTGTTTCTAAGTCTTTTATACCGATCCATTCATTTGGCAAATGCGCAATATCTCTTTGCCCTGGGAAACTTGGGCCATACGCAATGATATTTGGAATGATTTTGGCATAGGTTCCACCCGTTGTCGTCACTGGAACGCTATCGCTCTGCGTGATATCCGTATACACCTTTTGCAAGGCTTGCACATAGGCGGAATCCTTGTCATAAAGCACTGGATCCCAATGCGAAATCACATCTAGCACGCCACCTTCTGGCACATGCGCATTAATTTTCTCAATCAACTCGCCTTTCGTACAACTTGCTGGATAGCACATCGTCCATTCGACATAATGACGACCGTCTTCCACTCCAAACGTTTCTCCTCGCAATTGCATCATCCCAAAATCACTATCTTCATAAGCAATGCCCAATTCTTCCCCGCGATGGTTTGTATGGAGAAGTTTTTCGTTGGCAAATGTATACAATCCGGACACTTTATCCGAAGGGAGAGACAATCGTACTCTGAGACGACCGCGTTCCCCGTAGACGACTGGCCATTTACAGTCTGGCGTCCACCCGAATGTTGGAGGCACTTCTTTGGTTAAATAGTGCTTTACACATCCAAATCCGGTCTCCTCATTCGTTCCAAAGACAATTCGAACCGGTCTATCAAAGGTAACACCTTTTTCCTTCAATACGTATAACGCATAAAGGTTCGATAGAATGGGCCCTTTGTTATCCAATGTGCCGCGTCCGTAGAGTCTTCCGTCACGAATGGTCAATGCTAATGCTGGAGAAATCCATCCTTCACCAAGCGGCATTACATCCACGTGTCCAAAGATGCCATAGTAAGTGCCATCTGATTGGTCCTCTCCGTACTGTGCATATCCAATCTTGTTATCAATATTCTTCGTTTGAAATCCAAGTTCACTGGCAATCGCAAGTACTTCATCGAGCGCCTGTCTAGGTCCCCTACCAAATGGAGCCCCATCTTCTGCTTCTCCTCGAATACTTGGGATAGCGACCATCCGTCTCAGTCCATCAAATAGTGCAGGCTGAATTCCTTTTAGTTCCGCAATCCATTCCTCTTGATTCATTCTTTGACCTCCAATGGCTTCATTCGTTCTTCTAAATACGATTCTAGCCATTCTTTTGTCGCTAATTCATGTCGCATCGTGCCATCACTTTGCGGATGCACACGGAATACCGTTGGTGCTAATGCACTTGTCGCAACAACAAATGAGAAGTTCTCGATATTGGAAGCTGCTCCAAAGTCTCCTTTGGCATTCATGGCCACTACAGAGATATCTCCTGCCTCACCACGCGTTCTCTTCAATCGTTCTGCAAGGTCGCTCACGGCTTTCTCACATGCCTTTTGCGGACTGAGATCCTCTTTCATCAAGCGGACGATTTCATAAGAGATTACGCCCTTCATCAAGTCCTCGCCTAAGCCTGTTGCTGTGGCGCCACCAATCGTGCTATCGACATATAATCCAGATCCAATAAATGGAGAGTCCCCAACACGCCCTGGTTTCTTCATAAAGAGTCCACTTGTCGATGTCCCTGCGACCATGTCTCCAGCTAGGTCCAATCCCACCATACCGACCGTATCATGTCCGGCATATGGTGTAAGTTGCTCTCGTCCAATGTCCTTCAATCGGTTATGGAAATGAATCTTCGAACGGTCCGTTAGCATGTCTTTTTCTTCGAAATGATGAGCTTTCGCAAAGGCTGCTGCCCCGTCTCCAACCAGCACATTATTCACTTTATAAGCACTCAAGGCACGCGCCACCGAAATTGGATTGGCGAACTGTTTCAAGGCGCAGACCGCACCAAAATCAAACGTCGATCCATCTAAATAAGCGGCATCTAACTCCACTTCCATCTCTTCATTTGGAAGTCCGCCATATCCAACAGATTTAAAGTAAGGGAAGTCTTCCACTTCTTTAATCGCGCCTTCGATGGCATCTCCAGCAGTTCCGCCCGCTTCTAAATTCGGGGTCACCTTCTGGATTCCTTCGAGCGCCATTCGCCATGTCGCAATCATACCCCACATTCTCTGTCACCTCTTTTACTGAAATCTTTGTTCACTTTCGTCTTTGGCTCCGCTAATAATCGCAACGGCTCCGCCTAATGCTTCCCGTAAGCCTACGCCGCCTTTTTTCGGCATTTCGAGTAAGACGACTTTATCTTTATAAGCTGCGATGGTTTCTTCATTCTCTTTCGAACAAATCACATAAGGCTTGCAGTCGGTTTGCTCTTGAATGACTAACGCAATTTCTGCTGCCATTTGCGCATAGGTGCCGTAGTTAAAACATGGCCCTGCAAACAGCACTTCTGCTTTCGTTTTTAAAATCAGATTTTTGATTTTATGAATCACTTCTTCTTTATGCGCTTGGAAATAATCCGGTCCACAATAAATCGTCGCAAGCGCTGTAAGTCCTGCTTTTTCGAAGTCGTCTTTGAACATTAAATAAGAACCAACCCCACCCTTTTCAAGGCCTAATTCTGTATCGCCACGTTCCTTTCCGCCGTATCCTGCTTGAACTTGGTCAAATAATAATAGTGTTCTCATCTGTTCACTCCTCTCTATACAAAAAGGTGGCAGCGTTTTTTTTGCATGCCACCCAATGTTATGAAATCTTGTGACTTATGCTTTTGTAATTTTATAAGTCATCAAATGATAAGTCGTTTAAGTCAACGTCGTCTAATTCATCACCTGTTAACATGCTAGGGCCTGCTTCTTCTTTCAAGTATTGGTTATCCAATGCTTTGAAGAATGGGAAGTAGATTAAGCAGCCTAAAAGAATCAAGAAGATTTGGAAGAATCCGGCTACGATACTACCTGTTGATAACCATCCAGAGAAGAAGAATGGCGTTGTCCATGGGAGAGATGCCCCTGTTGTATAAGGGATAATTCCTACCATTGTAGCGATTGTTGCTAAGATTGTATTTACAAGTGGTGTTAATAAGAATGGAATCGCGATAATTGGGTTTAATACAACAGGCAAACCAAATGTAACCATTTCATTAATTCCAAAGATACCAGGAATGAGGGCTAATCGACCTAGTTTCTTCATTCGTTCCGATTTAGCAAGGAAGACCATAAGGAACACAAGTGATAAAGTACTACCTCCACCACCGAAGTTACCGAAGAAGTCCCCGAAAGGTCCAGTGAAGATGTTTGGTAATGGTTGACCTGCTTTAAATGCTTCTAAGTTTTGGTTTGTTAATACTAAGTGAATTGGGTTAAATACTGTATTTGTTACAGCTGGACCATTAATTCCGAAGAACCAGAATAGAGTTGATAGGAATTGATAGATTGGTTCGAAGAATACTGTTTGACCGAATCCTTCTAACGGAGCTTGTAACACTTTATAAATAAATGTTTGTGCGTATTGATATTCTGTTAATGAGAAAATGAGATAGATTGCAAAAGCAAAGAACATCGCAAACGCACTAGGAATTAAAGCTGCAAATGAATGATAAACTGCTGGTGGCACTGCATCCGGTAATTTGATAACCCATCCTTTTTTCTGAATCGTTACGAAGATTTTTACTGACACAATGGCAGTAATCATCGCTAAGAACACCCCTGCAGATCCAAGGTTTGAGAATGCAAAACCACTAAATTTTTTACCAGCTTCGTTCACAAATGCTGGATGAACTTTTGGAGTCATGATGAGGTAGCAGACAAGTGATAAAGCTCCCCCTGCAATGGCGTCACTCTCTAATTGTTTGGCATAAGAATACCCGATACCAACTGCCCCTAAAACTGCTAAAATACTAAACGTTGAATCAATCACGGCATCCATCGAGTTTTCCCAACCCTTACCGAAGAATTGCGCCATAAAGTCGCTATACCCTGGCACCGGGAAGTTGGCAATAACAAGGAAAATGGATGCTACGATAATTAATGGTGTACCGACTAAGAACCCGTCACGAATCGCAACTAGCACCTTGTTCGTGCTAAGGCGTTCTGCCACGCGCCCCATCGTATTTTCTAAACCTGCAAACATTGTACTAACCTCCTATTTTTCTTTTTTTGATTTTAATAATTGAATGGCACGTTTCAAGATACGTTCGCCATCTGCGTTTCCGTAATCTTCGAGATTGATGACATCGACAGGAACTCCCATCGGATCGTATTTTTCGTGAACCGCATTGAATTTGAATTTCACTTGAGGTCCTAACAAGATTACGTCTGGATGGTATTGCTCGTAAATCGTATCGATATTGCGGTCTGGAAACGCTTTAATTTCTAGCGGCAAATTATGCTTATCTGCCACGTCTTGCATTCTGCTAGCCACTAGACTGGTTGACATCCCCGCACTACAAAATAGATAAATTCTTTTCATTTTCATTTCCTCCTTCCGTTTCTATTTAATACTTTCAATCCGTTCATAAAGGGCGATAATTTCTTCAGCTGTAATTTTAAGAAATTCCGCATTCATCAACTGGTCTTCAGCATGGACCAGTAAGAGAGATAATTGCACCGGCTCACCGGATGTTTCTTGTTGTAATAAGCCAAAGTGTGCTTCATGACCTTCTGCATGATATTTATCTCCTTCTTCAATACAACGGCGCGCTTCTTCAAAATGGCCTAAACGCGCTTCTTGCACCGCCTCCATAAAACTGGATTTTGCTGCACCTAGTGCGCTAATCATCTTAAAACACACTAGCTCAATGCCTTCCATACGATTTCCTCCTTCCTTATCGAATCGCCTGAATAAACGACTCTACATTTTTTGCTTCTAATAAACACATCATTTTGTCCGGGGAGTCCAGTTGCTTCCCGAGCCATCGTAAGAAGAGTTGCATGAATTCCATATCCTCTTCCTTCAACGCGAGTAAAATTACGAGTTTCACTGGGAAATGATTCCACTGAATCGGCTCTCTTAATACCGCGATGGAAATCATCGAACGCTTGCTAGATGGATGCAATGGATGCGGAATCGCAATCGAATAATCGAAATCCGTCGAAGAGAGACTTTCGCGTTTCATGACCGATGGTAGAAAGTCCTCAGTCACAATACCTGCTGCTTCTAAGTGCGAACCCATTTGCTGTAGGATTTCTTCTCGGCTCGTCGCATCCACATTCGCATAGAAGAAAGCTTCATCCATCAACTGCCCTATTTGCGTGCGAATCGTTTCACTCATCTTCTGCGTTTCAAGTTGATTCATCATTTTAATGAGTTGAATTTCGTCTTGCGTATTGAAAAATAATCCTAATCGAACGACTGGAATCGCAACGGGTGGTTCCATTTGCTCGAATGTAATGAGTAAATCCGCTTCATAAAACTCGGTTACTCCTGTGGTAAACGTCGATTCTTCTGCGACACACTCCATCCGATGTTGGAACTGCTCCTTCAATCGTTCGACACTTCCAGCAATCAACGGATATTGTGTATTTGCAATAAGGATCGCGCGTAATTTCGCATTTGTCGCTCCTTGCATATACGCGGCACCAATATGCAGTGCAAGGAATCCAATTTCCTCTTCAGTAATCTGACATTGCAGCTTGTTCATTAAATACTGACTCACGGAAACTGCCGTATCAAACACCAGCGGATATTGTCGCTTAAAGGTTTGCACATAATGATTAGGTAGACTTAAGTTCATCTGCACTCGTTCGAGTAGCCCTTGCAAGTGTAATTGGAATCGCACCTTGAATTCCTTTTGATCCACGAAAGAGATGCCCATTCGTTTAAAGAGCATTCCATCAATCTTATTTGTCAATTCCTCCAGGTTGATTTTCTCGCCCTTAAAGTAGATATCCGATTGAATCACACTTGAATTATGATAGGCCTTTAAGAGTTTCGCATAGGAAAGAATTTCTCCTTCTGGAATCTCTTTGTCGCCTAGAATTTCTTTAAAAATCGAACGAACAATCGTAGCTTCGACTTCTAAATCTAGTTTTTCTACAATACTCTCTTGCACCGTTTGTCCATGACGTATTCGTTGCAAGACTAATCCTAAATGCAATAATAAAAACGGCATGAGTGTTTTGCGAATCGAATAGCGATACTCTTTTAATTTCGCCCAAATAATCGCCTCTAATTGCTCCATATCCAACTCCGGATACACATTCATGAGCTCTGAACTATTCAAGAAGTCTTCGTTTAATTCTTTTTTCAGTAGTTCTCTATACAATTTTCGCTTGCTGGCTTCTGGCCCTTCTAATACAAGTGCCCCATTCTTCGTCACGAGTTCCAAGCCGTCGTATTTTTCAAGTTGTTGCTGGACACGAATGCGGTCTATATCAATCGTTTTAGCGCTTACAAAACATTGCTCGCAAAAAGCTTCGATAGAAACGCCCTCCCCATTGAACAAGAGCTGCTTCAGCAAGTTGGCGCTTCTTTCTGCGCTATCTTGTGGCGCTCTTAGTATTCCTTCTGGGTCTGCATATCGATTTTGTTGGAAAGCCACGAGGTGATATCCTTTTTGGCGATCCGCTTGAATGATATGCGGCATTTCTCGATTGATTTGTTCGATATCGGAACGCACTGTTCTTGCGCTAACGCCGAGGCAGGAAGCTAATTCGCGTCCTTTAATCCATTCGTGGCGTGCAAGTAAGTGCAATAGTTGTTGGTGTCGTTGTTTCATTAAAAATCCCTCCACCTCAATTTGACTATATCAGATTCTTTGATTCCATTATACCTAAAATGATTTCCTATTGTTAGGAAATTTTTAGTGCCTTTTTTAAACATTTCGTAATTTTCTCACTTTTTAACTAATTTTGGATGATTGATGTGCTAAAGGAAAAATTATAAGAGTAATCTTATGTAAAAAGTAGATGGAGTCTCTTAGAACTCCTATGGATTATTTTCATCATTATAACAATAACGGCACCCCCTTGAGTCTTTGTCTCAAGGGTAGCAAGCTTCAAACTGAGGGTAAGTGATAAATCGCTAACCCTCAGTAATTCACATTGCTTGCGATTACCTTATTGTTATTATGATGAAATCCATTAGGAGTTCTTCTGAGACTCCATAGACTACTTCTTAATTACAACTTTCTAAAAATTTTCCCTTCAGCACACCTCAGCAAAATGAGTGAATAAGAAAATTACGAATGGTTTCAGCGGTGGGACGGGAAGGACAGTACAGAGTGTGTGCTTTTCATGGGAATTTTAGGCAACAAAAAAGGCACCGGAATCGGTGCCTGTAGGACTGGGGTAGCTGGATTCGAACCAACGAATGACGGAGTCAAAGTCCGTTGCCTTACCGCTTGGCTATACCCCAATGGTGGAGGGGGGCAGATTCGAACTGCCGAACCCGAAGGAGCGGATTTACAGTCCGCCGCGTTTAGCCACTTCGCTACCCCTCCAGCAAATATTAAAATTTCGTACTCAGATATCTTACAATAGTTTGAAATAGAATGCAAGGATTTTAACGTAAAAATAGAAAGAATCTAGTCAGTTTTCTGAATAGATTCTTTATGGATTATTTTAATTTAGATGTGACTTTCTTCTTTGAGAAAGTACGCTCTTGTTTATTTCCTAAAGCGTTCAGACGTGCATCCAAGAGAATATGACGCCCTTCTACGTTACGAGTGTAGATAATTTCGTACTTGCCAATGTATTTTTCAATGTTAGCCACAAAGGCAATGACGTCTTCTTTGCGTTTATCGAACATACTAGGAACGGCAAAATATTTCGTTTGGTCATTGACCCAAGTCGTAGCTCTTAGAATATAGCGCTGGTTCTCGATTGGAGCGAAGAATTCAGATAGCGCCAGTGCGAAGAGTTCTTTCTCACGCAAGGTTCCACCTTTTAGATAAGTAGCTGTTTGAATCGAATTCTTATCACCGCGAACGACTCTGGCCTTACAGTTTTGTGTCTGCAAATGTCCAGACGCCAGTAATGCTTTTCGGACGGCTTCCGCAAAGAGTTCGAGGCGTTTATACGGACTCTTGTATAGGAAATATCTCAACCAGACGATATTTAACACGATGAGCGATAGGATTCCCACTGGATATAAGAGTTGAGACGGTCCTTTCGCAAAATCGAGAATAAGGTAGACAATCAGTTCCGTCAGTACGACTGCTTGCGCATAGGTTAGAATTTTCCGCGCATCTGTTAGCAGAACGGTTGGCAAGAACGTCTTATCCACTTCAACTTCATTGGAAACTTCCATGTCTTCTAAAAGCGGAAGGGATTCATTCCAGCGCTTCTTCAACTCTTCGCGGTTACGCGAGCGTTCGATAGTTTCTTGGTTAAGCTTTGTTAAATCCTTCTTCGTAAACTTGATAGTTCCAAGGTTTAGTCGCTCTACGCCTGATTCAATTGTATTTTCATTATAGTGTAGTCCTAAGAACTGCTTCATGCGACGCTGCAACAATTCCATATCCGGACTATCGATTCCGACGGCAACCTCTTCGTCTTCTTCCTTCTTGAAGAGTTTTTTCTCGGCCAGATTAATGGACACAAGATGCCAAACGCTGCTTGTTTTATCGGGATTTTCCGGCCAAATACGAATCGCACGCCCTCGCATCTGATTGCTGAGCATGAAACTTCCGACAAAGCTAGCGAGAATCAATGAGTTCACGCACGGCGCATCCCATCCTTCCCCTAGGAGCGATTTTGTCCCAATTACGACATGAATATGCCCTTCTTGGAAGAGCTGCGTCACGGCTCTGACTAAATCATGTTGCGAACCTACTAAACGCACCTTTACATAATCCTTCTCGTCTAGTTGTCCGACTGGTTGGAAGGTAATCTTATCAGCTCCAAAAACAGCTTCTAGACGCGATTTTACACCTGTCGGAATAATCACGATACTTCCCGTTAAAACAGCGATAGGAACGTCTAATTGCTGCTCTACAAGCTCTCTACGAAGAACTTCGAAGTAGGGCAATACGCCCAGTTGGCTATATTGAACTTTTGGATTTCCTAAGTGCGCCTCAAAGTCCTTTCGAATGAAGTCGGTCAGGATCAGTTGTCTCAAATTTCCTCCTAGAGTTTCGTACTCTGCTTTAAAAATATCTCTGACAGCATTTAATTTCCCAAGAGATTGGTTCAATAGCTGGTCTATTTTTTTATTGCGACATAACTGTACTTGTTTGCGGTCGATTAACCCCAGAGATTTCAATTCACTCTTCAACTCTTTCAAATCTTCTTCGGATAAATCATACCAATGTGGTACATCAAACAACATTCCTTGTAAGAGGATTTCAAACCACGCCAAGTCAAACATCGGAAGGCGGCTTGCCCCTAGTAATTGTTGAAACTGTTTCGGGAACTCGATTCCTTTATGACGTAGAAAAATCAGTGTAGCCGAGAGATACTTCGGTTCGTTTAAGAGTTCATCTTCCGAAATGGTTCCATCGAGCGCACGGCTAGTTCTCACCGCCTCGCAAAACATCGAGTCAGAGGATAGATTTTTCAAGAAGGTTCTCTTTTGCGTAGAAAACTGATCGAGTTGTTTCTCTTCTTCCTTCGTTGGGAAAGAGAAATACACATAGTCCTGGTGCGGACACAAACTGCCTTCTTTGACGAGTTCTGGAACAGTAATTTCTTCATCGATTTCCCCACACATAGCCACATAACGATCCCAAAGTGCAGGCTCTCCTTCATATGGAGGTGTTGCCGTCAGCGAAATCACATTTATATCCGCAAAGGATTTGCGGAAGATTTCCAGACTCTTCCACCATTCATTTCGTAAGTGATGGCACTCGTCGAGGCACAATGTTCCAAGATTTGCTTCCTCAAAGAGCCCAACGATATCTACTCCTTTAAAATCAAAATGCTCATTTTCGACGACATCGTCCGTATCCTCAACTTCCGCATCGCCTTCCAGACGGTTGACGGCACTGTGCAACGCTTGATACGTCGCAACGGTGATCGTCTTTGGCTGTTTGAGATTTTGCGAAATCATTTCATCGGCTAGAAGCTCATCATCCAGAAACGCCTCACGAATACGGTCAACCCATTGCTGGCGAATCGTCACTGTCGGCACTAGAATGAGCGCAGGATTACTATTCCGACGGATAAATTCAATTCCTAACGTCGTTTTCCCAGAACCTGGAGCCGCCACCAAATGAATATGGCCATCCGCCATAATCGTATCGCTCTTTTCTAAAATACGCTTTTGGTACTGGCGCCACTCGCCTTTAAAAGCTAAATGCTCTAACATCAGGCTCCTCCTCCCCCTTCGAATCTTCTCTCTTATTTTATCACTCTTACCTCTATAAAAGAAGGATGACAAAGCTTATGTCGAATCAGTCTTACAGAAATCAATAAAAAATGGACCCACACTGTGAGTCCATGTCTTTCTTCTGTTTTGCACCGACTCGAACCGGTGCCCTGTAACAGTTCATATAAAGACATCCGTGAGCATTCGAAGGAATCCGCTTCACTCACGATTTATGCTTTTATTTGTTTTTGTTGATAGTCCTTTGAAACTTTCATCAAAGTCTCGTACGCTTCTGCCAACTCTTCTTTCAATGTGGCATCTTTCAAATACGACTGCACCTTGGCAATCACTTCTTTTTCACGACTGGCATCGAAAATGGCCATCCCATTTTCCTTTTTAATTCGAGCAACATCCATAACGACTTGCATTCGTCTTTCAAAAAGAGAGACGATTTCGCGGTCGATGGCATCAATTTCAGTACGTTGTTTGTCTAACATCGTAAACCTCCTAAATTCCAAAAAAGACTCCTAATGGATAGCCGATAACAATGGCACTAATCGCACTAAGCAAGAATAAAACTCCCCCATAAAGAAATGCATCTTTTGCGTTCGTCCATCCAGAACCAACCGAAATGGCTACATAAGGCATTGATGGTGGTGTCATAAACGCCAGGCTCGCCATGAACCCAATCAGGCAGGCAATCGTTCCAGCTTGAACTTCAATAGATCCTGTAGCATAAACAGTCGTTAACACCGTTGTTACAACCGAAACGGTGACTAAGTTTGAAGAGACATTTGTTTGAAATCCTGCCCACAATACAAAGATAATCACAACCAATAATGGCGAAAGTGTCGCAAATAGAGGCACTAACGAGCTTTCGAGTAAGCTAATTATCCCAAATTCAGGTTTCGTAATTAAGGTGCCCATACTCAATGTTGCTCCCACCAAGAACATACTTGGCCAATAAACACCCTTTTGTAGGCCTTCTTGAACAGAGAGGAGTGGTTTCCCTTCAAATG
Source organism: Granulicatella sp. (assembly GCF_057274575.1). Classification (NCBI taxonomy): domain Bacteria; kingdom Bacillati; phylum Bacillota; class Bacilli; order Lactobacillales; family Carnobacteriaceae; genus Granulicatella; species Granulicatella sp. The sequence continues at coordinate 42,025 of NZ_DBHISP010000008.1, forward strand.
ATAGAATCGCTAAAAGAATTACTCCAATCATCGGAGGAAATGCCATTCCAGTGCCTTTTAAGAAGGTAGCCACGTCTGGCAATAGTCCTCCAATGAGCTCTGGAAGAACCCATAGAAGGACAACACTCATAAAAATAAGGACCGTTGCTTTCTCACGTCTACTTTTTGGTGGTAAATTTTCTAGCGAAGTCATTTGTTTCATTTCTACTTGGGATAAATCCACTCGCCAAAAGAATCGTAGAAACACTCCCATCACCATGAAAAGAACAAATCCTGCTGGAATGCCAATCATCATATACTGTGCATTGGAAATCGCAATTCCCGTTGCGGTCTTATAGAGCGCCATCGCTGTTACGGAAAAGACGTGATTGATTGGTGTCATCGCGGTTCCGATGGCAATTGTCGAGAATAGCACAATTAATAAAATGGAAGCTTCTCTATCTCCTTTTTTAAATCCTAACAGAGCCATCATCTCTTCATAAATTGGAAAAACAATCATAAAGAGAATCGTCGGCGAAATAAAAAGACTAATAAATAAGACACTTGTATAGAAAGCTCCGATAAAATGCCAAGGTGTTTTTCCTGCAAATGAACTTCCCAAGGCCATTGCGACAAATCTTCGAAGAGCCGGAGTTTGCTCCAAAGCATAGGTCATTAAAAATGTAAATAATAGGAAGATAAAAGTCGTATTTCCAAACGACAGATTAAAAATCTGCCCATAAGATACTCCTGGAAGTATCCCGATTCCTAATAGTACATAGCAGAGAACGCTTGGCCAATCAGTTGCAACAAATAACCATAGCAATAAACTGCTCAAAAAAATGGATAAAATAGAAATCGTTGGTGCTGCTAATCCAAAAAGAGTCCCTTGTGTAAAGGTTAAATAACCGCTAATAGCTATTAAAATACCACTAATTGCAATAATGAATCGCTGCGGTTTCGTCCAATTTTTTCCTTTCATTGTTTCACCTCATTCTTATCTATCCTACCTCATTTTAGATCAGATTGCTATTGAAACTAGGAATAAACTTTGGAATCCGCCATCACTTTTCTTCTATATTAATATAGGAAAATTTTCCCCAAAATAAAAAAGCCAGGGCAGTCCCTGGCTCTTGTTTAATGTTCAAATTTTAATGCTTTTGCAAGACGTTTATATAAGAATAATGCAAGAATACTATTGAGCCCAAATTTAATGATATTAAATGGCAATAATGCAAACGTCATTAATGAAGCTAAGTCTGTTACATAAGGGTTTAGTGCATGAGCTGCAGCGACAATTTTTTCCATTGGAAAATTCATAGCAGTCGCATATAAAGGAAACATCACAAAATAATTTGCTGTTAATAAGACAACTGTAGCGGCAATCGTCCCAACGATTAAACTCATAATTGCCGTTTTAAAATTACGATTTCGTTGATACAAAATGACTGCTGGTAACATAAAGCTTAAACTTCCTATTAAGTTCACCGTTTCCCCAATTCCATATGTCATCGACCCATTATAGACAAAATTCAATAATATCTTGATAATGGCGATAAAACTTCCATAAACTGGACCTAAAATATATCCCCCCAACAATACCGGTAAGTCTGAAAAATCCAACTTCACAAATGTTGGAATAAACGGCACGTTAAAAGATAGAAACATTAAAACGGTACTGAAGGCACCAAAAACACCTACTAGAACAATTTTTTTAGTCGCTGCTCCTGTCGACTTTTTTACATCTGTACTCATCGTACATCCTCCTTCTTAGGGCGAAGGAAATTGCACTTTTCACTCAATTCCAATAAAAAAGCAGTATTGAAATGGACCTTCCAATACTGCTTGTCAAATAGACTCGTTGAAATAGTGCCATTTTCTCACATCTAGACTATACTATCGGTTCTGGAATCACACCAGATCATGCCAAGCGGCTCGTGGACTATACCACCGGTCAGGAATTTCACCTTGCCCCGAAAATGTTATTTATGTTTGTATTGTAGCACCATGTAGCCACTTAGGCAATCTCTCTGCCTCAAAAAGGTGAATTTATGCTGTTTCTCTAATAAAAAACTTGGATTACATCCACTGCAATCCAAGTTTCTATTCGACTATTTTACTGCTGTAAGGGTTAAGAATTTTCTGTTTTAGCGAGTTTAAACACTGTTATATCAACGTTTATGAGGTTCGTCTTTCAAAAGGTATAGCGAAAGGTAAAGTAGTTAATGAGTTAATTCAGCAATCTTATCTAAATAAATGCTGACTGCTTCTAGCTTTCTTTGAGGTGCTAACTCTGTGTAAATATCCATAGTAGTTGAAATTGACTTATACCTCGTTCTGACTTGGAGTTCTTTCCATTTATGCCTGCATTAAGCAACATTGAAGCATGAGTGTGTCGAAACAAATAGAAACCATAATCTGGTAATCCTAAACTTGCTAGTCTTTTCTTCAAATTCAACTTGGCTAACTTGACCTGCATTATCTATGTCGCTTTGCTTTAAATTATACTTTGTCTTAAACATTTAATACGAGTAGGTATTTCTTATGAGTAATTTTCATCAAAAAATTTTATAGATAAGCTCCCTATATTCATGGATAAGTAGTAAAAATAGTTGTTATCCTAGTTGATTAAAAAAATCTCTGACTTCCTGATCTTTTATAAAATAATATATAATTTTCCCCTCTCTTCTAGTGCCCAAGATGTTTTGATTGGCTAGTTTACGAAGATGGTGGGAGGCAGATGCCATACTGAGATTTAGTAAAAGGGCTATATCGCAGACACAGAGTTCTTCAACAGCAAGGAGATAAAATATGATATTTATCTGTTTATTATCGGTAAACTTTGATAAAATGCGAAGTGATTTTTGGACTTTTTCCTTTTCAAGGTAGTTCGTTGCGGTTGTAACATTTTGTTGATTTATAACATTCACTTGGCAGATACTATCTTTTTTCATAATATTTTCTCCTAGCTTAACACAGTCCATAGCATGTCAAAAATGTTGTTTTCAATCAGGATATGTATCCCCAGTCCTAAATAAACACTGGCAATAAACCATCTGCTATATTTTTCCAAAATTTCTCCAAAAGAAGGGACTTGTGCCAATTTTTGGGCAGAAAAAACCAAGAGATAAATCATGACTAGAAAGGTAAGTAAAGTTACTATCAAATTCGCTAAATTTAAGGTAGTAAAATATGGGACAAAAACACCAATATTGTCAGCACCACAACTTGCAAAAGTAATCATAGCAACTAGAAAAATCAGGTTTTTATTATCTTTGCGCAAACCATCTTTTGCAATAGCTTCTCCATCAGAATCTCCTAAAAGCAAGACTTTGAGGCCTAGGAAAATTGGAATCAAACCGAGCAAACCTAAAATCTCTTTACTAGGAATATAATTTAAGACAAATGCAAAAAGCAAACTTAGCAATATTAGACTAACAGAGCCTAGAAATTGTCCTAAATAGATGTTAATGATGTCTTTTCTGCTTTTTCTTTTGGCAAAAAATAACATTAGGATAATAAGTAAGTCTACGGCTGTCCCAGAATACAGGATTATTGAAGTAACAACATTTTGAATCATAAAGTACCTCATTCAAATATATTTTTGAATGAATTCTAACATTAAACTTTGTAGATGTCAACTTAAAATCCACCAAAATATAGATAAGAAGTTAGGGTACCAAATATTTAAAAACCTTGCCATCGAAATGATAGCAGGGCTTAACTTCAATATCCAGATGATATATTTATCTAAAAAAGGTTAGAGTTTTTATTGATTTGTAGTGCGATATAATGAGTTTCAAAAAATCAAAAATCGCTTAAAATCAATATTTTGACATCTATTGACGTGCACTGAAAACCTTACTTAACCTCTTTAAATCCTTCTTCTAAAATCTTTTTCTTAGATTCTTCGAAACTGTAACGATCATTTTTCTTCACCAAAGCTGAATGAACACTGCTATAGAGTGCTGGTGCTTTCGAACGACTCTCTTCATCATCATATTTGAACTTCTTAAGGTCAACCTCAACCGTAAATGCGATTTCCTTTTCACTATCCGATTGAGTGACTTTAATTCCATCAATCCCATCCATTTCTTTTACGATTTTCTCACGTTGTCTACGTGCCTTTTCTTCGTACTCCTTGTTCTTAGAAAGATCATAGCTGATGTTAAAAGTTAGTGAGGAAACCGAATCTTTTTCCTGGTCGTACATGTATGTTACTTTTTGCTTAGAAATAGAAACTTCTAAGGCAAATTCCGCTTTACTTTCAGACCGGCATCCTAATAAAACAAAAAATGCTCCTAATAATACAATCGATAATTTAATTATTTTCTTCATTTTACACTCCTTTATTGCGACTTATTGTTATCATAGAAAATCTAGTGTAGGATGTCAAATTATACTTGAAGTGTGTTGGGCCAAATTGTGCAAACAAAAACCGCCTCCTTTTTCAGGAGACGGTTATTTTATTTCTTATTAGAAACGGATGTAAGTCGCACGAGCTGCAACGCTTGCTGAAATTGTACGGTAAGAGATTACGTTTAATCCTTGTACGTTCATTTCAGAGATGTATAATGAACCATCTGCATTAACTGCTTCTACGAATGCTACGTGTCCGTAAGTTGGGTCAGCACCCGCTAAACCTTGTTGGAATACGATTGCTGAACCAGCTGAAGGTGAGTTAGATACTGAGTATCCATAGCTACGAGCATATGCTGGCCATTCAGCCGCGTTCCCCATCATGCTGTGTCCAATTGGTGTTCCAACTTGTGCCATACGGTTGAATACGTAGTAAGTACATTGTCCGAAGTATCCACCGTTTAAAGCTGCACGGTAACTTGGGTCAACCGCTGGGAATCCTCCACCAGCTGTATAAGTGTAGTTAGAAGTTTGTGTTGCTGCAGTAGCACTAGATGTTGCTCGTGATGTCGGAGACTGATAAGAAGTCGCTGTGGCAACAGAATTCGTTACCTCTGCTGCTAAAGCCTGACGAGAGGCTTCTGCAATACGTGCTGCTTCAGCTTCAGCTTTTGCTTTTTCTTCAGCTAAACGTTTTTGGAAAGTTTCTTTTTCTGCTACTAAGCCATCACGTTTTGAGATTTCAGCTAACTCTTCTTGAGATAAGTTTGCTAATAAAACTTTATTTTTGTCAAAAGTTTCATTTAATTTTGTTTGTAAGCCTTGTAATTCTTCCTCAGCTTTTTGTTGTTCCGCTAATTTAGCTCGTTGTTGCTGTTCTTTAGCCTCTACTTGTTTCTTATCTTCTGCTTGTTGTTGCATTAAATCACGGTTAGCACTGATTAAATCCATAACAACACCGATACGATTAACGATATCTGATAAGTTTTCTGCATTTAACAAGAAGTCAACATATGAACGAGCTCCGTTTGTTTGTACTGCACGAGCTTGTTCTTCTAAACGTTTGTTACGTTCAGCAATTACTTTTTCTAATTTAGAAATTTCTGATTTTAATGAGTCTATTGCTGCTTGAGCTTCAGCTTTTTGAACTTGAGTAGCATCAATCTTAGTTTGCACTCCTGATAATTCAGATACTAATGAATCAATTGTTGCATTAACTGCAGCTTTTTTATCATTGATATTTGCAATTGTTGAGTTAACTGAGTTTATTTGTGAGTCAAAGTCTTGCGCACTAACATTGGGTGTTAAAGCTCCTAATGTTAATATTGTCCCTGTTACTAATACTGTTAATAAACGTTTCTTCAAGTGAGTCCCTCCAATAGTTCCAATAAAAAATCAATTATATATTCGAAGTAGCCGATTCGGCTCAAATAAAACTTAACTTGGTACTATAATACCATAGGACTTTAGCCCGATGGTGATTTTCTTTGAATTGACAATACCTTGTAACAAAGCTGTAACATAAAACGATTAGCTGACCTTTTTGATACAAAAAAAGGAGAAATTTATAAAATATTACAGGCTAAAATGTGAATCTTTGGAGATTTTTGAAGCGAATTTCTGCTTTTTAACTCTTGCGCACTCCCCTTTATGACACATGAAAAAGTTTTGTTACAAACGGTTTCAACTCTGTTCTGGTTTAATATGTTTATTGAACAAAAAACTTGGTTAAGCACAAATTTAAAAAGAGTTACATACCAAAATGTAACTCTTTTTTATCTAAACATCCTTAACACATCTAAAACCCATATTCTGACTACTAGACATCGCTGTATTGCTGTTTCTTGCAGACAATCTATATCTATTACAATATGACGCATGGCACAAAAAGGATCCTCCTTTAATTGCATATAGTTCGTCGTCAATCGATTGATGTTCTCTCCAAAAATCTTTTCCAGATACTTTATCAAAAGTTATTAATTCTAATTTTCCTGGATTGACACACCACTCCCAAACATTACCAACCATTTCATATAGTCCATACCCATTTGGCAAATACGTTCTTACTGGAGCTGTTCCATCATATCCATCTTCTTTCGTATTCAAGATTGGAAACTCCCCTTGCCAAGTGTTACAGTATTTATTCATCTCTGATTTAAAGTCGTCACCCCAGAAATATTCTTCATTGTTGGTTCCGCCTTTTGCGGCTATTTCCCACTCCGCTTCTGTAGGTAATCTTTTTCCAGCCCATTTACAGTATGCAACAGCATCGTTTCTTGTAACATGAACAACCGGATGATTCATAATCTCATTTATTGATGACCCTTCACCTAAAGGAGCCCTCCAATTCGCATTTTCAATAGCTATCCACCAAGGAGCCTTATGCACTTCAATTTTATTTTCTATGTTATCTGGAAGAAAATATCTAAAAACATAAGACCAACCCATTCGTTCTGCTTCCGTTATATATCCTGTTAAATCAACAAATTTTTTGAATTCCTCATTTGTTACTTGTGTTTCATCGATATAGAAAGAATCAATTTTTACCGTTACTTTTGGCCCTTCAAAATCATATTCGAATCCATTCTTTTTATTAGAACCAATTTGATAAAACCCACCTGGTATCAACTTCATTATACTTGCCTCCGTTAATAAAACCGATTGTAGTAAGATACTCACCACAATCGGTTAAAATTTACTCTAAATCATCTAACTCTAGTCGCTTAAACTGTTCTTCTGGAGCTTCTAGCTCTTCCAACTGTTCAACTAAAGCTCTTTTCATTCTGTCTTCTATCTTAGCATCTTGAATAGGATGTTTTTGTTCTTTATCAGTATTTAAATCAAATAAGAGACTATCCTTAGTATATTCTCGCATATCTCCTAAACCGTCCAAAATAGCAGGTTTATCAATAGGAACCTTGTAAACAGGATATTTTGTTCTCTTCAAAAACTGCCCCATTTCAATATCTTCAGGATTTTTCTCTCCAAGATAGTGTCGAATAGTAGTTGGAATCCCTGCATATTCATATAAAGGACTATTGTCTTTATTAGGCGATCTAAAATAAGTGTATCGGCCATCAGTAATATTTACTGTAATACCATGAGCACCATAAACAGCATATTTTTTATCATAATTTTGGTCTTCAATTAGTGGCAACCAGGATTTCCCTTGAACTTCGGTTGGGGTTTCAATATTAAAATAGTCTAGAATTGTTGGCATTATATCTATATTTTGAGATACTGCTGAAATTCTCTCTCCTACTTTTCTCCCAAGAGGATCTTTTAAGAATAATGGTAAAGCAGCCAGTTCGTTATAATTATGCATATAATTTTTCCCAAACAGCTCTCTCTCTCCTAAAAAGTATCCATGGTCTGAAGTCACAATTATTAACGTATCATCATACATTCCCAAATCTTTAATTTTGTCGACTAATCTGCCAAAATGCACATCTGTCATTGTCATTAACGCTGCATATCTTTTTCTAATATAATCAACAGCCTCTTCTGGGACATCTACTGATCCATAGTTTGGTGTCTCAAAATATGGTCCGGTATACGAATCATCGTACATCTTCATATACTTGCTAGGAACATCAAAAGGTTCATGTGGATCAAACACTTCAACTTGGAGGAAGAAATCTTTCTCATCCTTATTTAGTTCTAACCAATCACATGCCGATTTAAAGGTTCGAGGCGTCGGATACTTATCTTCATCCTCATACCAAGTTTCCCGATTCGCTTGATATTGTCTTCTTAACTTCCCATAATACTGCTCAGGCATCCATTCCGGATCCTTTATACGAGAAATCCACGGATCTCCTTCTTGACCTCTATGGAAATCCCAAGTGGTATATTGATTAATATATCCTTCCCCACCCAATCTAAAATAATGGGTATGGTCAGTTGTTAAGTGAGAATAAATATTATGTTTTTGAAGCACTTTCGAAACGGTAATATCGTAGGGCTCTATCGGTCCCCATGACCTTTCTAAAAAATTTAATCTTCCAGTCATGATATCTCTTCGAGCCGGCATACAAGGTGTCGACCCAATATAATGATGATCGAACACCGTTGATTCACTTGCAAATTTATCTAAATTCGGAGTGTTAACAAAAGTCTCTGGATTATATGTTTTTAGAAAATCTTTTCTAAGAGTATCCATTAACACCAATATTACTCTCATTTTTCTTCATTCCTTTACACAATAATACCTGCAGCTGACAGCAACATCGCAACTACAATAATCGATAGGATAATAGCAACAATATGCTTTCCGTTCCATTTCTTAATTAAATATAAACATAAAAGTGTGATTAATAATGGAAGCATATTTGGTAATACTTTATCCAACATTTCTTGGAGCTTGATTGCCCCATCCCCGTCACCAAACTGCAAACCTAGATTCAGTTTGACCGTACTTGTTATAAGAGCACCTGCAACCATAACTCCTAGAACGTTTGCGGAGGTAGTAATTCTATCCAAGATTTTCTTCCCTGATTTAGATGTAAGAATATCTCTACCTTTTTGATATCCCAAATGGATTCCATAATATTTTAATGGGAAATACAAGAGATTAATCATTAGGAACATTAAAATCGGTCCAATGAAGTTGCCCTCAACGGCAAATGAAGCACCTATACTTCCAGCGATTGGAAACCACGTAAAGTTCAATAAGCTATCTCCTAAACCGGCTAAAGGTCCCATTAAACTAGTTTTTACAGCAATCACTGATTCTTTTTCATTTTCCTCAGTATTTTCCTCTAAAGCAGTAGTTACACCTAAAATAAAAGGAATAAGCACTGGATGGCTATTAAAGAACTCTAAATGACGTTTCTGGGCGTTAACTCGTTCCTCTTTTGGTCTATCTTTATACAATCTAGACAAAATAGAAGTCAACGCAAAAAGAGTACTCAAGCTCTGCATTCGCTCATAATTATGGGAAAATTGAATCATCTGCGAACGCCAGAACATTTTATTTAAATCTTTTTTAGTGATTTTATTCTCTGCCATTATAAATCAAACTCTCCTTCCCCATCAGCAATGACTACATGAGTGTCGTCATCTTCTTTAGAACTATCAACTCGTCCTTCATTATTCATCATAATGTCATATAGAACTGCTGCTACTAAGGCAAATATTGCTATACCGATCGTTGGAACTTTAAGGAATGTTGCTAATGCAAATCCTAAAACTAAGAATACCCACATATTTTTCTTTAACATCATAGATAGTAACATTGCAATACCTACAGCTGGAATAATTTTTGAAGCAACTGTCAATCCTGTTAACATATATTTAGGAATAAAGGCTAATACCGCTTCTACTGCAGGAGCTCCTAACCAGACTGCGATAAAAACAGGAATTGCTCTACTTAAGAAAAATGCTAAACCTCCTAGATACTGAAGTTTATCAATTTTCCCAAATTCTCCGCTTTGTACAATTTTATCTGCCGCATGAACTAAAGAAACATTTGTTGTCATAACAATCATACTTAATTGTTGAACAAGAAGAGCAACTGGGATTGCTACTCCGACACCTGTTGCTTCACCGCCGCCAGAAAGAATACCTATTGCAACTCCTACTACAGATCCAGAAATTACATCAGGTGGTTGATACGCTCCTACATTGTTTGTTCCTAACCATACTAATTCAAGCGTCCCAGCAATAATTAAACCTTGCATTGGATCCCCAAGCAAAATACCTACCACGACACCTGCTAGTAATGGTTTTCTGAAGCCTAAATGTGGTCCGAATTGGTCTAACGCACACAAACCAGCCCAAATGGCCACGATTATCGCTTTGAAAATCATTGCTATTCCTCCTTAATTATTATTAATATAATGTTTTATAGTCTACTCTTGGATCTTTTGGAATCATTTGAACATTAATGTGAATTCCTTTTTCAATTAAATACAGAAATGCATTATGTTCCTCTTCCGTAACCGAAATCGCTTTTTCTAATCTTTTTCTACCCTCTTGGTATCTCATTCCACCAGCATTGACTTCTGATATTTTTAAACCTTCATCCACAAGAAACTTAATATCAATAGGATTGGTAAACAACAGCATAGTTCGTTTCTTTATTTCGCTTTTTTTCATTACTTCTGCAAATTGTTTAACCCCAAAAATAATTACTTTTACTCCAGATGGAACAGCGAAATTTGCAACACTATGTTGCACAGGATCTGCTTTAGCAGCATCGTTGATAATTAAAATTTGTTCGATATCAAAATTTCTTGTCCATGTTGTCGCTACTTGTCCATGAATCAATCTATCATCAATTCTTACTAACTCTATACCCATATTTTCACCTCCTATAAATCATATTCTGAATCATCTTCAATTTGATGATTCGAAACCTTTTCAACAATTGAGATTACTGTATCTTTCATGTTTTCTATTTGTAACTTACAGTCACCAACAGATTTGTTATTACTCATTAATAGTTCTAATAGCATCGGGAGGTTTAACCCTGTAACTAACAAAATATTAGAATATTCGTCAAGAAGTCGATAAGATGCATTAAAAGGCGTTCCCCCAATAATATCGGTAATAATAATCCATTCTTCATTTTTACAAGAATCTAGTATTTTCTTTATTTCATCTGTCGTAGATTCTAGAGTAGAATCAATCGATACTGTCACTGCTTGTAAATTATCAACAGCTCCTACTATCATCTGGGCACTTTCTATAGCTGCTTTTGCTAGAGGTCCATGACTAGCTAATAAATACTTCACCCTAAGTCCTCCTTAATCTTTGTATTCTCCTTGATTCCATTTATTGATAAACTCGCAGAAATAGTTTGGATCATTTTGGTCTTCATCAGCATGAATAGTTTTGTCAATTTTCCTAATTAATTCTTCTGTTTTTGAATTCGGATGGTATTCAGCTTGTAAAAATGCATCAATAATATCACAAATTAAAAACTCCCCAGTTATTCGTCCTCCAAAAGCAATTACGTTTGCGTTAAATTGTTCTTTTGCATATACCGCTGAAGTCATATCTCTAACTAACGCTGCTCGAATCCCCGGGACCTTATTAACTGAATTTGAAATACCTACGCCAGTGCCACAAAGTACGACCCCTTGATCAGCCTCGCCACTAGCAACTAATTCTCCAACTTTTTTTCCAAAAATCGGATAATGTGTTCTCATAAAATCATATGTTCCAACATCTATAACTTCATGCCCTAACTCTTTCAAATGTTTAGAAATGGCCATTTTTGTATCTGTGACAATATGATCACATCCCAATGCAATTTTCATGTTTATACCTCCTAAGCCATTTTATTTAACATATCTACTCTTATTTGATGTCTTCCAGCTGCATATTTTCCGTTTAAAAAATCTCTTACAATATTCGTTGCTAATTCTTCACCAACAATTTTCGCGCCTAGTGTTATCATTCTTGCGTTATTATGTTCTCTAGTCATATAAGCTGTTCTTTCATCAGACACCTCGGCAACAACCATTCCTTTTACTTTTGTGGCTGCCATAAAACTTCCTACACCGTAACCATCAATAAAAATCCCTAAACTGTCATTATCAGATAATACTTCTTTTGCAACCCGTACACTTCCCGTCACGCAATCTGTTTCCTCATAACTCGTCACGTCTAAAACCGACAAATTTAGACTTTTTAGATATTTTCTGATTATTTTCATCATTTCACGACCTTCATTATCTGAACCAATGATTACTTTCATAATTATAGCCCTCCAATATTTAATAAACCGCTTTCTTATACCTCGATTATAGCACTCAATATATAAAAGTCAACATATTTTTGTTTGTTTTTGTTTTATTTTTTCTTTTTATGTCGTTTTTATTTGTCTGCTTTTGTTTAAATTCTTTCTTTTTGTTTTTGTTTATGCTATATTTTAACTGAGGGAGATTAGAAATATCGGGAAAGGAGGATATTTATGCTTAAGTCACAACGACACGAAATTATACTTAGTACACTTCAACAAAAATCCAGTGTAACTGTGTCAGAGTTAATGAAATTACTTAACGTTACCGATGCAACTGTACGAAGAGATTTAACAGAGTTGGATCGAGAAAACAAATTAATTAAAATTCATGGTGGTGCGACAAATATAAGTTCAGACCTTCCCATCGAACTTTCTCATAAGCAAAAGAAAGTAATAAATGTTGATAAAAAAGAAATTATTGCGGAAAAAGCTGTGAAGCTAATTAAGGAATATGATCATATTTTTTTAGGCCCTGGAACTACTATAGAGCAGTTAACAATGAAAATAGATATTCCAAATCTTAAAGTTGTTACGAACAGCCTTTCAGTTTTTAATATTTTAAGTAGGAAAAAACTTGAAGGATTAGAATTGTTTTTAGTAGGTGGTGAATACCGCAAGCATACAGAAGCTTTTGTTGGAGAATTAGCTAATATCGCAATTTCACATTTAACATTTAATAAAATGTTTTTTAGTGCAAACGGGATTTTAGACAATAAAATTATGACAGCTACTCTTACAGAAGGTCAGACTCAAGCAACTGCTCTAGACAATTCGACGGAAAAATATTTATTGATAGATTCTACTAAATTTGGGAAAACTGATTTATATAATTTTTACAATCTTAATAACATTACTCAATTAATTTCAAACAAATAGAAGGGAGCTATTTTTATGATTTTAACATTGACGATGAATCCAGCGGTCGATATCGGATATACCGTTGACACATTAAAGATTGATACCGTCAATCGAACAAAAAAGGTAAGCAAGACACCTGGCGGAAAAGGCCTCAACGTGAGTCGTGTCTTAAAGCAACTCGGTTCTCCAGTACTCGCAACAGGTTTACTAGGTGGCCACATCGGTGATTTTATTAAAGAAAAATTGGATGAAGTTGCCTTAGAAAACAACTTCTACCCTATCCAATCGGAAACTCGTAATTGTATTGCCATCCTACATGAAGGGCTTCAAACGGAAATCTTAGAGGCTGGCCCTACCATTACACCAGAGGAACAAGCGGGGTTCCTCGCTCATTTTGAAACCTTATTAAAAGAGGTCGATCTCATCACGATTTCTGGCAGCTTACCTAGTGGAATGGATGAGACTTTATACGCAACGATTATCGAAAAAGCTGCTGCAGTCGGAGTCCCTGTACTTTTAGATACTTCTGGAAAGACATTAAAGATTGCGCTCGAAGCTGCTACTAAACCAGCCTTAATTAAGCCAAACCAAGAAGAACTCGCTGGGTTATTAGGGGTTCCTGAAGCGACAACGGTTGAAGAATTGAAGGAGCAATTGAACTCTCCGTTATTTGACGGGGTGGATTGGGTGGTTGTTTCGCTTGGATCAAAAGGCGCACTTGCAAAACATGAAAGTGTCTTTTATCAAGTCAACATTCCCAAAGTCAACGCCGTGAATCCTGTTGGCTCTGGAGACTCAACGATTGCTGGGTTAGCGCATGCGATTGCAAAAGGCGAAAGCGTTGAGTCCATTTTGAAAACTGCAGTGACTGCAGGTACGCTCAATGCCATGGAAGCTCAGACAGGTTTTATAAACATGGAAAACTTCGATACTATTTTCAATGCGGTAACCGTGGAGAAAGTATAAGTAAAAATGATTCCAAAGAATCCTTGCGGATTTATTCATAATAACTGTAATGGGAGACCGGTTCGAGCCGAAGTCTCTCACCTTTAAAGCCTCAAAGCGGCCGTACAGAAAAATTTCTGACGGTCGCTATTTCGCATTTAATCCTATTCCCCATTACGGTTATTATAAAATCCGCCCATTCTTTGGAATTTTATATTTTCTCTGCTTGAATATAACTCTGCGAATTCTGCTTTAAAGTAAATTGAGCTTCTATGGATTGAGCGAGTGCTGTTTTAAATGGAAAAATGCAAAGCTTTTGCACTCGGAATGCGCACACAAAATCGTGAGTTTTTGAGCCAACAAATTCGGGCTTTTGACCAAAAAGTTATTTTGCAATATAACGTATATGTCATATTGTGTTTTTTACATTCGCTTTTGAAATGTTATTGTGTAGGCGTTTATAGAGGATTCAAAAATCTATTTAAAAACTTTTTTTATTTTCAACTTTGTGAACTGCTCGTTATCGTCAGGTTAGTTAAGAGTAATTTTCTAAGTGACTTTATATATAACAGGCACAGGATGATTCTGGAGAATACTGCGGATTTTATCATCACAGTAACGTGGTAGAGCATAAAAACGAGGGAGAAAGACAGAAATGTCATGGATACATTTGTATCTATGGCATTTCGTTTTCTTTCCCCCACAAAGTTGAATAGGAATGAGATAGCTGTTTACAGCTAGACTCATTCCATTCAACCACTGTGCTAAGAGGGCGTAGGATTTATAATCCGTACTTAAAGTACTTTATAAAATTAGACGCAGTAGCTGATTGGCACAAGCTTCATCACTCGTGATTTGCTTATGCCTAATCAGCCTTGCGGGGGTAAGACTACAAAGCAAACAGGACTCACACTGTGAGTCCTGTTTTGTCTTTTGTCTTACTCCCGCTTTGAGGCTTTTAAGGCGCAAGACCAATGCTTGCGCTGATGCAACGTTACAGTGATGATAATTAAATCCGCAAGGATTCAAAAGAATCATCCATAAGTCTTTTATTTCAACACCACTAAGAAGTATTTTTTCTTACCGCGGCGGACGATGACGAAGCGTTCTTCAAAGGATTGTTCTTTCGTCCATTCGAATTCGAGGTCCGTTACTTTTTCCCCGTTGATAGAAATTGCGCCGTTTTGAATGTCTTCGCGTGATTGTCTTCTTGAAGGTTCAATGCCAAGGTCAACGAGCCATGTTACTAGGTTTTGGCTTTCTTTTGAACTTTCAAATGTTGGCATGTTTTTGAAGCCTTGTTCGATTTCGTCGGCTGTTAATTGTTGTACGTTTCCTGTGAAGAGCGCGTTTGTAATTTTCTTCGCGTCTTCTAGGGCTTTTTCGCCGTGAACGAAGCGAGTGACTTCTTCAGCAAGACGGATTTGTGCTTCACGTTTATGTGGTTCTGTCGCCACTTTTTCTTCGAGAGCTTCGATTTCTTCACGGTCTAAGAATGTGAAGTACTTGATGTATTTAATCACGTCGCGGTCATCTTGGTTTAACCAGAACTGGTAGAATTCGTATGGAGTTGTCTTTTCAGGGTCGAGCCATACCGCACCACCAGCTGATTTTCCGAATTTTGTACCGTCTGATTTTAACATCAATGGAATTGTTAAACCGTACGCACGAGACTCTGCGCCTTCTACTTTACGGATTAACTCAAGCCCTGAAGTGATGTTTCCCCATTGGTCCGCACCACCGATTTGAACTTGCACGTCTTCTGTCTTGAATAAATGCAAGAAGTCCATTGATTGTAGGATTTGGTAAGAGAATTCAGTAAATGAAATTCCCACTTCTAGACGGCTTGCGACCACGTCTTTCGCCAGCATTGTGTTTAAGTTGAAATGCTTCCCATAGTCACGTAAGAAGTCTAATAATGATAAATCTTTTGTCCAATCGTAGTTGTTTACAAGGCGTAGTGTCGCTTGGTCTTCATCTGTTGTGAAGAATAATTTCTTCATTTGCGCTGTTAATTTTTCAACATTGAGTTGAACTTGTTCCATTGATTGAAGCACACGTTCACTTGTACGACCACTTGGATCCCCGATTGAACCTGTTGCTCCACCAATCAAGATGACTGGTTTATGTCCTGCTAATTGGAAACGACGAAGAATCATAAATGGAATTAAGTGTCCAATGTGCATACTATCTCCAGTTGGGTCTACCCCACAGTAGAGGGATACAGCCTTTTCGCTGGTTAAGGCACGTAAGCCTTCCTCATCTGTCATTTGGTTGATGGCTCCGCGCCATTCTAAATCATCGATAATGTTCATCTTGTTTCTTCCCTTCTTTCTTATAAATAAAAAATCCCTAATAGCCAAAAAGACTATTAGGGACGATTTTCACCGTGTTACCACCCTTGTTGACGATGCAAAGCATCATCCACTCGAGCATCCTTATCGCGGATGAGACGTCCTAGCGGAGTGCTCCCAAGTGTACTTCGCGGATGTGGGGGATTGTCTTGCACCGAACGACAATTCTCTTCTTTCTCCCGTGGACAACCACTACTGCGCTTGTTCATTGCTTCTGTATGTGCATTTAGTATACGGCTTATGCTACTTGATGTCAATGACTACATTTCATCTGGAGCGGCCACGCCAAGAAGTGCTAGGCCTTGTTTTAGGATGCTTGCTGTTGTTTGTACTAAAGCGATACGGCTGTTGAAGGCTTCATCTTCAACAAGTACTTTTGTATGTGCGTAATATTTATTGAACGCTTGTGCTAAATTGATAACGAATTTTGCAATCACTGATGGTTCGCATTTTTCTTCAGCAAAGCGGACAACGTTTGGATAGTTTTCGATGAGTTTCAATACTTCCCACGCATCATCGTCTGTTAATGAGAAGGCCGCTTGTGTATCGACAGTATGGTTGGCTTTACGTAAAATACTCATTGCACGAGCATGTGTATATTGTACGTATGGCCCTGTTTCACCTTCGAATTGCACGACTTCTTCAAGCGCAAAGTCGAAATTGTTTGTACGGTCGTTCTTCAAATCGTGGAAAATTACCGCACCCACCCCAACAGCGTGAGCCACTGCTTCTTTGTTTTCAAGCGATGGATTTTTCGCTTCGATTTGTTTCAAAGCAAGTTCGGTTGCTTCTTTTAACACACCTTCAAGAAGGATGATTTTTCCTTTACGTGTCGATAATTTCTTACCGTTCAATGTAATCAATCCGAATGGAATATGCACGATATCTTCAGACCAAGGTAAGTTTAATTCGTTTAACACTACTTTTAATTGTTTGAAGTGGTTTGATTGTTCCATCCCTACCACGTAAATACATTTTGCAAAATCGTAAGTATTCTTACGGTAGTTTGCAGCCGCTAAGTCACGTGTCATGTATAATGTTGCGCCGTCTGATTTTTTAATCAACGCTGGTGGTAAATCATATTTTTCAAGATCTACGATTGTGGCACCATTATCCACTTTTAGTAAGTTGGCGTCTTCAAGCATGTCAACTACAACGTCCATTTTGTCGTTATAGAACGCTTCACCATTGTATGAATCAAAAGTCACGCCTAGTAAGTCATACACGCGGTTGAATTCTTTCAATGATTCGCTTCTGAACCATTCCCATAAACGAACCGCTTCAGCATCTCCATCTTCTAGTTTCTTGAACCATGCACGGCCTTTGTCATCTAGTGTTGGGTCTAGTTCTGCTTCTTCGTGGAAACGAACGTATAATTTAATGAGTTCTGCAATTGGATCTGCTTTTACAAGCTCTTCGCTACCCCATAATTTGTACGCTTCAATGAGTTTCCCGAATTGTGTTCCCCAGTCTCCTAAGTGGTTGATACGAATTGGCTCATATCCTACTTTTTTCTCAAGGTTCGCAATCGCGTTCCCAATTACTGTTGAACGTAAATGTCCCATTGACATTGGTTTCGCGATATTTGGTGAAGACATATCGATGACGACTTTACGGCCTTGACCGTAATCCCAGTCCCCGTAATGTTCGCCAAGTTCTAAGACTTCTTTTAATACTTCATCAGCAAAAGCGCTACGTTCTAAGAAGAAGTTCGCGTATGGTCCCATTGCTTCTGCGCGTGCGATATGTTTATCACTAACGGCTTCCACAATTTCTGTCGCGATGGCTTGCGGTGCTTTACGTAATACTTTCGCAAGCGTAAATGCAGGGAAAGCAAGGTCCCCTTGGTTCGCGTATTTAGGAACTTCAATCATTGATACGATTTCGTCAACGCTCAAATGCTCGCCGACTGTTTTTGCGATTTGTTCTGCAACAATTTTCTTATAATTCATCTTTGTTCTCCTTTTCTTTGTTTTTATACTCGGATATCCATTTACACAAAAAAATCCCTATACGACGACAGTCATATAGAGACGAGAATTCCCGTGGTACCACTCTGATTGCTCCTATTGAGCCACTTTACTCGGTAACGGCGAATCCGGATTATCCTACATTTCAAATAATCATTTCAAAAGTGCGGTTCATTTTTAATGAATGGTTGGCTTTCACCCTTCCAACTCGCTAATACATTCGGTTAAAAACTACTCTCTTTTTCATCAATTTTGCTATTTAACTGTCATCCACTGTATCATAACTAGCATCATTTTGCAATTTTACTTCTTTTTAAAATAGCGAACACCTTGCACCACTGACGAAATGGCAAATAATACAGCACAGATTGCATATAGTGGTTTTGAAACCACCGCCAAAATCACAAAGGCAATGGCACAAATGGCGTAAACAATACATAAATATAAGGACTGATCCATTGACTCACCTACTTTAATTTATCATGATCATACGTGTGCACCAGTTCAAGCCCTGCAAAACATTGCTGACGAAGTGCTTCGTACACGACAATTGCTGCCGTATTCGATAAATTCAATGACCTCACATGTGTATCGTTCATCGGAAGACGTAAGCATTTCTCCTCGTTTTCGCGCATGAATTCTTCAGGAAGACCGGTTGTCTCTTTCCCGAACATGAAGAATTGTTCCTCATCACGAGCTAAATCCACCTCATCATAAGTATGGTTAGCGAATTTTGTAATCAAATATAAAGGGCGTTCTCCTAAATAGTCGAGGAATGCTTCTAGCGATTTGTGATACGTAATATTGACATCATGCCAATAATCGAGCCCCGCGCGCTTTAAATGCTTATCATCCGTTGAGAATCCAAGGGGTTCAATTAAGTGCAGTGGCGAATTCGTCGCCGCACAGGTTCTTGCAATATTTCCCGTATTGGCCGGTATTTGTGGTTCAAATAATACGATATGATTCACCGTCATTTGTTTGCCTCTTCTCTACATTTTTCTTGTAAGACTACAATTGCTTTTTCTAATTCTTCGATTAACTCGATATCTTCCTTCGACGGATTTTCAAGCGATTCGAGTTTCTTCGTCGCTGCTGCTTTTTGCTCGTTAAAATAATCAATCATCTCTTGATTGGACTCGTTCACGATTTCTGCCACCGCCCAAGCGGCTGTCCCCTTCATCACGGGACGCATATCTTCTTTCATAACGCGAAGTAAAAGTGGAACTGCTGATTTATCGCGGTAATTCGCTAAGGCGATAATCGCATTTCTCTGCAACGGCTTCTTCCCACGCCACGACCCCGCCATTTGTCCAAAACGTTCCTTAAACTCTTTGTTCGAAATTGTCACAAGCGGCTTTAAGAGTGGATGCGTCTCTTCAACAGACGGTTCCATCTCTGGGTGCAGGTGGAAATCTTTTCCCTTATTATACGGACACACTTGCTGGCAAATATCACAGCCGTAAATCACATGCCCGATTTTTTTACGAAACTCTTGCGGCATAAAGCCTTTCGTCTGCGTCTGATAGGACAGGCAGCGCATAGCATTCATACGCCCGTCGCCAAGTAGCGCCCCTGTTGGACAGAAATCCACACAACGCGTACAATCGCCGCATCCGTAATCCACCATTTCATCGGTTGGAAACTCGATATTCGTAATCAACTCTCCTAAGTAGACATATGAGCCAAATTCCTTAGTGATTAAAAGCCCGTTTTTGCCGACAAAACCAATTCCTGCACGCTCTGCTACACGAACATCGATTAATTCACCCGTGTCGACCATTGGCTTAAAGCGGGAATCATCGTCTTGAACTTCTTCTTTAATGTAATTGATTAATGCTTCCATGCGTCTTGAAAGAATAAAGTGATAATCCTCTCCCCACGAAGCCCGTGCAAAAGCTCCGCGTCGCTCTCCCTTCACACGTTCCGGCTTATTTTTTGGAAGTGTTGGATATGCCAGCGCAATGGAAATAATCGTTTTTGGAGTATCGAAGATTTTTTCTGGATAAATACGCTCTTCTAACACTGGATGCTCAAAACCCGTCGTATGACCGAGTTCTTTGGAACGACGCATGCTCTCTTCTAAGTGCGTAAAAGGCTCGGCAGAAGCAAAACCAATCTTATCAATGCCCAGCTCTTTGCTTTTAGCAATAATCTTCTGTTTTAAAACTGCTGTATTCATCTAAATCCTCCTCTCCATTCTTCCTAACTATTGTACTATACTTCTCTTTTATCACAAAGTGTCTAAATTTTGCGCAAAAAAAGAACGCTAGCCTTCGGTGAAATCACTGCGAAAGTTAACGTTAGTCGAACATCAATTGCCGTGCAAAATAAATTACAGAGCAAGAGATACAAGTATAATAGCGCTTTTCTTTTTAAAAAGCAACTATAAAGTTAAGAAATTCTAACGTTTTTGAAAAAAATTTTAGCAATCCTCGAATTTTTTAGATTATTACAGATAAAGACTTCTTTTATACGGTTAAAGACGCTTCTAACTAGAGAAAAAGCAACTCAAGGAGTTGCTTTTCTTATAACTATTTAATCTACTGCATTAAAGAATTCTTCTGTCATCAATTCAGCTATCGGATATTCTCCAGGATTAATAACAACATCATAATCTTTTATCAATTCATCAAGCGTTACAACTAATCCTTTATACTCTTCACCAAAGTGTTTACGGAGTCTCTTCCAGTCCGTATACACTTGAACTGCCTTCTCTTTTGTTTTCCCTTGTTGTATCGCTAAATTAAAAGGAATATTAGGTTCTATTTCAGTTTGCGGGTTATCTTCCAGAAATTGGTCATAGCCATGAAGTCACATTGGCGCAATAAATTTTGCGGTCTTTGTAAATCTGGCAAATATATAAAAATATGCCTTACCGATATTCTTTTGTTCTTTATCTTCTATTCCGTCCGATTGACTTGATAGATGCAAAAACTTCATTAAATCTGGATTCGTTACAGGGATTTCTGCTTCATCTACCCCTTCATAATTCGGAAGGTCCATTAATTCTTTTGCAAAAATCAACGTATCTTCTGTGAAATATTGAATCGATTCTACTCCATCATATATAAATAAATCTCTTAGAAAATTACGAATCCCCTCTTTTTCAGGTCCGTTTTCAATCCGTTTAAAATCAAATCTCTCATCTTTCTTATAAATCTCTTTACGGTAATGCATGTATGAGCTTGGAATCAGATAAACCCTTGAATGTGAAACAGTCATCCCCTTATTTCCATCTAATGATGCAGTAGCAAACAAATGAGGTTCGTTCGTTTTTGTTGAGTATATTACATAAATGTCATCTAATAAAAATAGTTTTTCCCGAATCAAATTAAAGAAATCTCGTCTTCTCTGATCCACCTTCAGTTCTATTTCTTTTACTCTTTCAAAGTCTTCAAAATGGGCCTTCCAATATAAACTCCAAATCTCCGAAATATCTGAAGCGGCTAATTTTTCACGATCCTCCTCAGTGAGTATTCCATCTTGTTGCCTTACAAAAGCGATATCCATTGCAAAACAATAAGTATGATAAACCTGAGTATCTGTCACGTTTTCCGAATGCAACACGGTACCTTTATAAATCCCAAGTTTATTCCCATCTTTGACTTTTACCTTCACCATTTTTTCTGAGGCTTCTTGAACCTCATCTTCATCAACATAAATGGATGAAATGACGGTTTTTACAGGCGTCTTGGACAAACAACTTATCTTTGTAACAACAAGTTCGTCACCTACTTTGAGAGTTCCTTGAACAAAGCCCTCAATAATTAAGTCTGTAGCGTTGTCATCAACACCGATCACATCACTTACTCCAAGAAGACAGATTGGTTCTGCTTCTTCCTTCTTTACAAATAAGAAATCGAATAATCCCATTCATTTTCCTCCCGTTTGCTAATAGCTGATACTTCAATTATAACATAGCTTTTTTCACGAATATTAAGTGTGAAGAAAGGTATCCACGCTATGTAGCCTTGGTTTCTCTCATTGCTTCTGTAAATTCTCTCAGAAAATCGTCCAATACACGATCTAGTTTAAGATAATAGCTGGCTTCTCTAGCATGATGATAACGGTTATGAGCAGCATCTGCATAATAGTGTTGGTAATAGACCTTCTGTCCATTTACTTGTTTCACTTGTGTTACGGAACCACGATTAATTTCACGAGTAATAGTAGAGCGATTTCTCCAAAGACGAGCAATCTCTGCGGGTTTGAGTCCTACGCTTAAATAAGCTTCAATTTTTCCTCGTTCAGCTTCAGATAAGTGCTTGTAGGATTGATTTGTGGTAGGATAATTAGCAGACATGTTCATCTTCCTTTATACTGTTTTTCGCAACTCTAGTATATCAGATGAACATGTCTTTTGTGTTGCACTTCATTTTACAACAGGGCATGGGGTTTGTTTTCAGAAAAGGTAATTTTCTAGAAAATAGTTGTTGAATAAATAGGACAGGTTCTATTCATTAACCTACCAACAAAAAAATTCTCTCTTTAGTTTGTAAGTTGACATCTTGTATACCGAAAAAGAATCAAACGATTTACTGAAAAAGAAACAATACTGATCAATTCAACTTGCTTGACAAAAGATTTACTTCATGGTTTGATATACCCCATAAGGGTATATTTGGAGGTGCCTATGTTTTACTTATTTACAAAAATTGACAGTATTTCTACCATCGAGTTAGAAGCTAAACTCAGAGAACCGATTCAGCTACTGGATGTTCGGATGCCTACGGAATTCCATAGAGGGCATATCAAAAATGCAAAGAATGTCCCTCTAACCGAAATCGGATCTTATACACCAGCGACAAAAGAAACACTCTATGTCATTTGTCAGTCTGGTGTTCGCAGTAAGATAGCCGCGAAAAAACTAAAGAAAAAAGGCTACGATGTCATAAATGTTCGAGGCGGTATGAGCGCTTGGACAGGTAAAATCATCTAGATATATAAAGGAGAAAGTCAATGAAAATTATCATTATCGGGGGAGTTGCAGGCGGTATGTCAGCAGCAACCCGTCTAAGAAGGCTCATGGAAGACGCTGAGATTACTATTTTTGAAAAAGGACCCTTTGTTTCCTTTGCAAACTGTGGTCTCCCTTACTATGTTTCAGGAGAAATTTCTAAGCGGGAAGATCTGTTAGTCCAAACCCCTGAAAGTCTCAAGGCACGCTTTAATCTCGATGTGCGACCATTTCATGAAGTCATCCAGATTTCGCCAAAAGAACACACTGTGACAGTGCGACACGATGGACAGGAATTCACAGAAAGCTATGACAAGTTGATCCTCTCCCCAGGAGCTAAACCATTTGTTCCTACCATTGAGGGCTTGGCAGAAGCTGAGAACGCCTACACGCTTCGCAACGTTCCCGATCTCGATGAAATTATGGCAGCCTTGGACAATCATCCAAAAGAAGCTGTCGTTATCGGTGCAGGTTTTATCGGGCTTGAAATGGCTGAAAACCTGGCAAAACGTGAATTGCAGGTTACTATCGTGGAGAAAGCACCTCATGTCTTGCCACCATTAGATGAAGAAATGGCAGCCTTTGTCCAAGCAGAATTACTGGCAAACGGTGTCCGTGTTATCACTTCCCAGTCTGCGACTCGATTTGAAGACCAAGGAAAAATCATCGTTCTCGAAAATGGTCAAAAAATCACATCTGACCTCACCATCCTTTCTGTCGGTGTTGAACCTGAAAATGGACTGGCTAAAGCTGCGGGAATTGAACTGGGACTTCGCGGTGGGATCCTGGTCGATGAACGTTACGAAACCAGTCAAAAAGATATTTTTGCAGTTGGAGATGCCATCGTCGTTAAGCAAGAAATCACAGGCCAAGACGCCCTCATCTCTCTTGCTTCTCCTGCCAATCGGCAAGGACGCCAAGTAGCGGACGTCATCGCAGGACTCGTTCGTACAAACAAGGGTAGTATCGGCACTGCTATCGTTCGTGCCTTTGATATGACAGCTGCTTCGACTGGTCTCAGCGAACGTATCCTTAGCATGAATCAACTTCCTTACAAGGCACTTCATGTAAGTGGGAAAGACCACGCTGGTTATTATCCTGGTGCTACTGATATCACCTTGAAGCTCCTCTTTGACCCAAATACTGGAAAAATCTATGGTGCACAAGGAGTTGGGAAGAAAGGTGTTGACAAGCGAATCGATATCCTAGCAACTGCTATCAAGGGGAATCTCACCGTATTTGACTTACCAGAGTTAGAGTTCACCTATGCGCCACCATTTGGCTCTGCCAAAGATCCAGTAAATATGCTGGGCTACGCAGCCTTGAACCTTATCGAAGGTCTCAGCGACAATGTTCAATGGTACCAGCTCGAAGGCGAACTAGCTAAAGGAAAGAAATTCATTGATGTACGGACAAGTGGCGAATTTCAGAGTGGTCGACTCAAAGTCGATAGCATTCATATCCCGCTAAACGAACTACGAGAACGCTTGGATGAACTAGACAAGAACCAAGCCTACATCGTTAGCTGCCATAGTGGTTTGCGCAGCTATATCGCAGAGCGTATCCTCAAGCAAGCAGGATTTACCGTTCAAAACCTTGATGGCGCTTATTCACTATACAAAATGGCTAACCCAGAAGGAGTAGAATATGGTAACTAATATCAGCATGGCTGACTTTTATGAAAAATATCAAAATGAACATCTAGATTTTATCGATGTCCGTGAAGCACATGAATTCCAAGCAGGACATGCACCAGGTGCCAAAAATCTTCCGTTAAGTACTTTGGAGCAAAGCTACAAAGAGCTCAAACCTGACCATGAATACCATGTCATCTGTCAGGGTGGAGTGCGTTCCGCCTCTGCCTGTCAATTTCTCAGCGCCCAAGGCCTCACCGTTACCAATGTAGAAGGTGGTATGAATGCTTGGCCTGGTGATGTTGAATAAATAAAATTCAAAAAGAGCAATTGGTCTAATTTCAAGAAAACCAACTGCTCTTTTAATCATTTATTCACTATTTAGGAGAAACGTTTGTTTTTTATTACTTGCGTTTAATCAAGTATTTAACCGCCTTTTCCAATCTTTCCTTCTGTGCTTGAGGATCCTCTAGAGGTTCGTTAATACAAGTTGTTAAATTCTCCGTTATCATCAGTTCAATAATACGATCAACACTGGACCGCACGGCTGTTAATTGAGTAATGATATCAACACAATCACGCTCTTCCTCCATCATTTTTTGAATACCTCGCAATTGACCTTCTGAGCGTTTGAGGCGTGTAATGTACTTTGATTTTGTCATATCTTTATCCTTACGCAATTTTTATACATTATATCTCTAATAAAGACCTTTGTCAAAATATGACTTATCCTAAAGACAAAGCCTCCTAGTTCTCCACTATGACTCTCGTAATAAACATCCACCGCCTTAGTGAAGTGCACCCCAAAATCTAACTTTTGGGGTGCACTTCAAATCCGAGGGTTTTAATTAGACCAATAAATAAGGACCCACCCTGTGAGTCCTTATGCTTTTTGATTCTTTTTAGTCGGCACCCTTAATTTTATTAAAGATACTTTCCGTAATATAGGCTCCTGCTTCTTCCTTGCCTGTTCCATTGATAATAACATCATGAAGACTCAAGTTGCCGTCCAATTGTTGGATTAGTCCTTGCCATTCTTCCCCAAATTCTTTACGGAGTCTCTTCCAATCTGTAAAGAATAGAAGGGCCTTCTCTTTTTCTTTTCCATCTTGCATGGCTAAGTCAAATGTGAATCCTTCTTTAAAGGTGGTATTGCCATTTTCATCCACCTTTGGCAATTCTCCATGTCCTCTCATCGGAACAATAAAGCGCGCTGTTTTCAACGCTTCGGCTAAATGGTGGAAATACATATTGAATAGAATTTCGCGGTCTGGCGTATCTGGTTTGCCTAGTTGTCCAAGGAGATGTAACCAGCGGACCACGTCTGGATTCGTTACGGGAATATCGATTTCTCTCATCCCTTCGTAGTTCGGAAATTCGATCAATCCTTCCGCAGCAATCGACGTTTCTTCTGCCACAAATTGAATCCCTCTAGCACCATCTAATAAAATAACTTCACTTAAGAAATTACGGATGCCGTCTTTATTCGGTCCATTTTCAATGCGACGTAATTCAAACTCGTCATTATCTTCAAATTTTTCTTTGAGATTTTCTTTATAAGCCGCTGGAATTAAACGTACTAATGGCGCAGTTGTATAGTAGCTGCCATCTTCTTTTTTCATCGTCTTTGTGAATAAATAAGGCTCTCCGGTTGTGACAGAATAAACTGCATAAATTTCATCCACTAAGAATAATTTATCACGGGTAATCGTCACTAAATTGCGGATTTTCTCCATGTTTTCAGAACGTCTTTCTTCTGTATCTTCTGCGGCATTAATATTGCAATACCATAAGAAAAGACGCCAAATTTCAGCTACATCCGTTACAGATAAATAAACACGGTCAATATCAGAAATCTCGCCATTTTGAACGCCTACAAAGGATTCTCCAATAGCGTTAATATAAGTTCCGTAAAGATCATTTTCACTAGTCCCTTCTGAATGAACGACTGAACCTTTATAAAGACCATATTGAGCACCATTTTCAATCCATGCTGCAATTTTTTTGTTAGAAGCTTCCATCACGCGTCCGTTATTGCCATCTTCTAAAGCATATACAGCTGATTTCACAGGTTTGTCAGTATCACTTCCCAATTTTGTAATAATGACTTCATCCCCAACTTTAATCGTTCCTGTGACATACCCTGTAACAACTAAGTCAGGAGAATCCTTCCCTGCGCTAAATACATTTTCTACCCCAAGTACAAAACCTTTCTTAGCGTCCTCAGAAGGTTGGCTCCCTTCAGCAGGTTCGGCAGTTTCTTCTGCTTTTACCGCTTCCTCTTTCACTTCTGCTTTTTCTGGTTCTTCCTTTTTAATTTCTTCATGTTTTACTTCTTCTTGAACCACTTCATCTTTCTTTGGTTCTTCTTTTTTACGAGAGAAAAAATCTTTTAATCCCATTGTAAAACCTCCTAATGGTTAATAGTTTCATTATAGCACACTTCATTCATTCTTTACGGCTTTTTCACGACGGCGATGATATAATGGATGGTTACCGTAGCAAGTGGATGTTCATTACTATAGGCTTTGTCTTCTGGAGTGGCACCCCAGTATAAAGGCGTCATCTCTAGTAAATGGCGATAAGTCGCATCCGTTAAATTCACCGTGTAGCGGACCTCTTCAAACGTCACTTGAGGACACTCGGACTGCACGCGTTCTAGGATGTCCGCATTCGAATACGTTTGTTTTTCCGGATTCGAACGGTAGAGCTGCTGGCGAAGCTGGACTAGATAATCGTTGCCAGGAATCACTTTAACAAGCGTCCCTCCTGGAGCCAATACGCGCATAAATTCTTGGTAGTTCGACGGCGTTAAAATGTTGAGAAGTGCCCCGCAGGATTCATCCGCAAATGGCAGATTCGCCAAGTCTCCTAAGAAGAATAGCGCTTCGTTCCCAAAATGAACCGACGCTTGATGAATGCCTTCTTTGGCGATATCCATGCCGCATAAAGGTGCCTGTACATACTTAGAGAACCACGATAAATGACTGCCTTCCCCGCATCCGATATCAACAATAAACTTCTCTTCGCCTTCCGAAAGATAGGGTAAGATTGCCTCTAATAGTGGCTCAAAGAAACCACTCTGCGCAAGTTCATAGCGATGCTGGAACAACGTCGCATCATAATCCGTATTTGCATTTTGCTTCATCAGATGCAAAGTGCCTTTTTTCGAAATATTAAACCGATGCCCCTTCTTGCAGACCACGCTATGATTTTCGGAAGAAACCATGGCTTCATGGCAATAAGGACATCGAAATGCTTGTAAATGTTGGTTGATAAATTGCCCGGCCCAATCGATTTTCTTAACGGCCGCGTTTGGTACTTCCTGTTTTGTCATTCGACACACTCTTTCTTATTTTCTCCTTTTCAGTATAGCACATTCGGTTATCACCTGCTGGAATCGTGAAACAAGATAAATCAGTCTATTTTGAGTTTTTTCAGGAGAGTGCTACAATTAATTTACGAAAAGAAAACGAAAAAATCTGAGGAGAGGGAGAAACTATATGTCACAAAAAATTCCAGTTACAATCGTCAGCGGCTTCCTTGGCGCTGGGAAAACGACTTTAATCAACAAAGTTTTAAAAGAAAAACATGGCGAACATATCGCTGTTGTCATTAACGAATTCGGTGAAATCGGTGTAGACCATCAATTCGTTCTTGACGTTGAAGAAGAAATCTATCAAATGGATAACGGCTGCCTCTGCTGCACGCTTCGTACAGACATTGCCGATATGTTGAAATCCATCTTAATGGTCAAAGAACAAAACGGCATTCAAGTAGACCGTGTGTTATTTGAAACAACAGGTCTTGCCGATCCAGCTCCAATCGCACAAACCTTTATTAACGTGCCATTCTTGAACGAGCACTTTATCTTAGATGCGGTATTAACCGTTGTGGATGCTAAAAACTTCCTATACCAAACAGCGCATCAACCTGAACCAGCAAAACAAGTTGGGTTCGCGGACAAGATTTTCATGTCAAAACATAGCTTAGTTGACGAAACGATTTACTCTAAAGTGATTAACGAAGTTCGTAGCATCAATGCCTTTGCAGAAATCCAAGACCTTGACGCACGTCCTGTTCATATGAGCGACATGTTCGGACTTGAATTGTTCTACGCATCAGAGAAGAAAATCTTAGAAATGCAAGAACATGCCGAAGAAGAATATTGCGAAGAATGTGGCCATACACATGCGCACGGTGATCACGATCACGATCACGATCACGAGCATCACCATCACGATCACGAGCATCACCATCATGACCACGACCATAAGCACCACGACCATAAGCACCACGACCATAAGCACCACGACCATAAGCACCACGATCATGACCATAGTCATAGCCACCATAGCGGTATTAACTCATTCGTCATCGAGACTGAAAAACCATTAGTTCTCGCAAACATTAACGAATGGTTGAACGAGCTTGTGTATATTTACGGGCCAGAATTATACCGTTACAAAGGAATCTTAAACGTGGAAGGATTAGATTACCAAATCATCTTCCAAGGAGTTCAAATGAGCTTTGATATCTCAAGAGGTCGCGATTGGAAGGATACAAAACGCGGCTCAACATTGGTCTTCATCGGAAAGAACCTTCCAGAAAACCAATTACGTGAAAGCTTTATTAAATGTACTGAAAAATAAATCAAACGAAAAGGCCGTCCTACTTGGACGACCTTTTTTCTTTTAATAGAATATTCTACGATAAACCATCCAACAAAAAATCCCATTATAATCACCTTGTATCATACACAAAAGAATGCCAAGACTCCTCTTAACCTTCTTCGTTTACCGTTTTATTTTCCAAGTTCATCTAATAGTTCTTGGTGTTTTCGGCGCCAATCTGCCTTCTCTTCTTCGGTAATTTCACGAAGAACGCGGCATGGATTGCCGACCGCAATCACATTACTTGGAATGTCTTTTGTTACCACAGAGCCGGATCCAATTATCGTATTATCGCCAATCGTCACTCCCGGATTCACCGTCACATTGGCCCCAAGCCATACGCTATTGCCAATCGTAATCGGTATTCCAAATTCTGGACCTGCATTGCGCGTTTCGGCATCGGTTGGATGTCCTGGTGTCACAAGCGATACGTGCGGACCAAACATGCAGTTGTCCCCAATCGTAATCGGAGCTACATCTAATAATGTACAGTCAAAATTCGCATAGAAGCCTTCCCCAATCGTTGTATGCACTCCGTAGTCCACATAGACGGGTTGCTCCATGTAAATCTTCTCGCCGGTTTTTCCAAATAACTGTTTTAATAACGCGCGTCTTCCTTCGAAATCATCGAAGTCCAAACGATTGTATTGTTGCGCTATTTTTTTTCCTTTAATCGATAAGTCTCTTAGCCCTTCTGTGAGAGACGGAATATATAAGTCTCCTGTGAGCATGCGTTCTTTCATGGTTTTCATTCTGTTTCCTTCGCTTCCACATACGCCTTTGCCTGAACCATTCGTTTTTCGAGTTCTAACAAGTCAATAAAGCGTGCTTGTCGGGCGAATTCTTTGTCACCAACCATCAAGAGAACGGCCGGTACGGTTAACACTTCATAGCGGCCGGCCACTTCTGGATGAAGAGTAGCATCGATTTCTTCTACTGGAATGTTATACTCTTTGGCAAGTTCCTTTACTCGTGGTTTAATCGCATGACACACCCCACATGTTTGCATGGATATATATATGATTTTTACAGTTTCCATTTTCTCACCTCACTTCTATCATACCCGATAGTCTATGAATTCTTGCAAACTTTGCTCACGGCTCAATTTTTAGTAGAAAACACTTAACAAACCGCGTCTTGATTGTGTATAATGGAAGAGTTAAGTCCAGATGAAAATCAGAAAGTGAGTGAAACAATGGGACGTAAATGGGCAAATATTGTCGAAAAGAAAACAAAATTAGATGCAAATAACAGTAAAATCTACGCTAAATTCGGGATTGAAATCTATGTAGCTGCAAAACAAGGGGAACCAGATCCTCATTCAAACCAAAAATTAAAATTCGTTATTGACCGTGCAAAAACTTATAATGTACCACGTCATATCATCGAACGTGCGATTGAAAAAGCAAAAGGTGGCGGAGATGGCGACTACCAAGAACTCCGTTACGAAGGTTTCGGACCAAACGGCTCTATGATTATCGTAGACGCCTTAACAAATAACGTAAACCGTACAGCAGCTGACGTACGTGCCGCTTACAGCAAAAACGGCGGGAACATGGGTGCGCCAGGTTCTGTAACTTACTTATTTGACCACACAGCAATCTTCGGTATCGCAAACAAAGATGCTGACGAATTATTAGAACAATTAATGGAAGCAGAAGTGGATGTACGTGACGTTGTCCAAGAAGACGACCAAGCGATTGTTTACGCTGAACCAAACGACTTCCACACAGTTCGTAAAGCGCTAGAAGACTTAGGAATTACAGAATTCACAGTAAGTGATATCGAAATGATTCCTCAATCAGAAGTGACACTTGAAGGCGACGACTTACGTTTATTCGAACGTATGATTAACGCTCTAGAAGACAACGAAGACGTTCAAAAAGTGTACCACAACGTAAACTTAGAAGACTAATCGTCAAAAAGCAAAATGTAACATATAAGTTACATTTTGCTTTTTTGTTTCATTTTTATTTGAGAGCCCAGTGCCATCAGGTTTTTATCTTATAGGCCTCAGTTCCTCCTTGAAATGTAAACAACAAGGACAAAATAAGGATACTACAAGCCCCATGGATTCTATAGTAGGAACAATAGCGAGTGCATTCAATGTGAATTACTGCCGCTTGGGAATTTATTTCCTAGCGGCAGTTTGAAGCTTAAAAGGAATTGAGACGTAAGGCTCAATCCGGTGCAGCTATTGTCACTACTATGAAGATATCCATAGGAGCTTATAGTGTCCTGTTTTAACATCCAAAGATGTTCGACATATGTTTTGTCTAATTTAATTTATTTATTTTGCACATACTGTTCTAGGCGGTAGCTTCCTGCTGTGAGAAGCACCATCGCCATTCCAAGAAGCACCCATACGGATGGAAACATGGATTGAAAATCAATCGCTTTTACGATCCAATACATCGGACTGCAATAAGCAAGCACATTTAACCACGGTAAATTCGTTACAGCCCCTGTAGCCACTGGCATTCCAATTGCACTCATGATAATTACAATCAGCACACCAATTGCCGTCGCAAGTTGCGGATTTTTAAACAATCTGAATAAGAATAAATTCAAACTCAAGCTGAACATCGTTGTTGCTAGTAACATCCCTAAAAACAGACTCCAGTTTAAGTGTGGTACCATGCCTATCAACTTAAAGAAGAGCATCAATAACGTGTTCGCACCAAACATAAAGACAAAATAGGAAAGAATAAAGGATAAGACAATCTCCAAATTCGAACTAGGTGAAACGACCGAACGTTTTAACACTAGCGATTTTTTAAATTGAATCCAGTCAGATGAAATCGTTGAGGCGTTAAAGATAACGTATAACAAAATCATCATCACAGCCATTCCCGAAGCAATCGAATTCGGAGCCGCACTTTCCTCGATCACCATCTCTTGTGAAATACTAGGAAGTGATTCTCCTACCTTGAGAACGCCTGCTTCTTGTAATTTCGCATCAAGCATTACTTTTTTAAGAGTTTGCATTAACTGTTCATCTAATAGAAAATCACGCGTTCCTCTTTGTGTATTCCACACTAAAATTGTTGGAACTTTCCCAGACTTTGCGTTTTGTAAATAATGAGCAGGTACCTGATAAATAACGGTCATCTCACCCTTTTTTAAGGCTTCTTTAGCAGATTCTAAATCTGAAAAGACATGTTCCTCATTAATATATGGTGCAATTAATGAATGATACTCGTCATTTCCTTCCTCGAAAACAAAAGCTACAGTGGAAGCCACAGGAAGAGTAGAACCACTATTTGTATTCGTATTTTGGACAAAAAGCATCAGTCCTGACATAAGGGAAGGCATTCCAATCGTCATAAAAAGTAATGTAGGATTTTTCATCATACGCTTTAGGTGAAAAAGAACCATTCGAACGAATTTCATTGTTTCGCCTCCTTTCTCTTGATTCTTAAGACAAAGACAAACGATAAAATACAAATAATAGGAGCGGCACTTGGGAGCATGTCCCCAACAGAAGCCCCGTTCATTAAGTCTACAAATGGCGTATAAATGAATCGTTGGACTAAATTACCAGATAAGAATCCAAACACTGGACTAATCTTATCTAATGGAAGAATCCCTGAACTGAAAATCAAGAGTAGGTTGACGAGTGTTGAAATCATTTGATGATTATTCTCTGTAATCAGCGTTCCTACAATAGTTGCGAGAACTCCCGTAAACAGACTATAAAATAGCGCAAATAAAAGAAGTCCCATCCAATTATTCCCAAACGTTGTTGCATCGACTAATTTCCAAGCAAGAATATATAGTAGAATCAAGAACGTATTAAAGATGACATAAGTTGCTAAATCTAAGCGCTCTTTCTCGCTAACGGAATAAGGCAA
Source organism: Granulicatella sp. (assembly GCF_057274575.1). Lineage (NCBI taxonomy): Bacteria > Bacillati > Bacillota > Bacilli > Lactobacillales > Carnobacteriaceae > Granulicatella > Granulicatella sp. Next base: position 75,361 of record NZ_DBHISP010000008.1, read on the forward strand.
GATTTCCATCCGTTTTCGATAGCCTCCTAGTTCTTTTTGAACCTTTGAACGCCATAAAGATTCCATTAACATGATTAAAAGTAAACTGATACCGGTAATCGAAAAATGTTGAGCACTGGTCAATTGCGCCTCTGCTTCAACTTGTTCTATTTGAAAGGCTTGACTAGCAATCTCTTGTTGCAAGCTGGCAAGTAATGTAGCGACTTGTTCTTTGGAGATAGTCGCTGCTGGAGTCGCCTCGATTTTTCTAGCGACTTGATTCACTTCTAGCAATTGCGTAGCGATTGTTGCAAACAACTCTTTATAGACTGCAAAAACAATATTCGAAGCACGCCCTAATCGACGAATGACAATCGGACTGTCCTGACTGCCTGATTGAATCGCTTTGGTAAACCCTTCTGGAATACTAGCGCTTAATTTCGCATCTTCTGGATTACTCGTTAATAAAATTTGCTTTTCTTCAGATAACTGTTGAAAGAGTTGAACAATTTTATCTCCATACTCTCCCTGATCATTGTTTTCAATATAAAGCGGTACATCCACACTCAATTTTGGTTGCGCATATATTCCTCTCATCGAAAATGCTAAAAACAACGTTAAGAAAAAAGGCGTTAAAATAATCATCAGAAGGCCTTGAAATTGTTTGAAAGAAGCTATTACTTCGGTTTTAATATAGCGAATGTATCTCATAATGCCCTCCTTAATCTCGAAGTGTCTTCCCTGTTAATTGCAAGAATGCTTCCTCTAATGTCGTTTCTTTGATACTGAGCGACTTAATTACGAGTTGTTCTTGTTCCACAAAACCAATCAATTTCATCATGGAGAAAATCGTTTGATCCACCGTAAGCTCGAGGGTTTCCTCTTTCAACAGGACATGTTGAACGCCATTCTCACTGGCTTTTAAAGCTTCTTCAAAACCATTTGGAATGCGGTCTAAGGTCAGTACCACTGTTTGCGTATGTCCGACTAGTTTTTTCACTTCTTCTTTTGTTCCATAAGCCACTTCTTCTCCAAGATCTAAAATAAAGACACGATCACAAAGGGCTTCAATTTCTTCCATATAATGTGAAGTATATAAAATCGTTGTGCCTTGCGCGGCTAAATCTTGGATGTAATCAAAAATATATTGACGTGACTGCGCATCGACTCCAACAGTTGGTTCGTCCAAAATAAGAATCGAAGGATTATGTAACATCGCTACCGCAATATTCAATCTGCGTTTCATCCCACCAGAATAGTTTTTCACTTTTTCTTTTCTCTTATCCGTTAATCCTGCAACTTCTAATAACTTTTCAATTTGTGCTTTTAATTGTGCACCATATAATCCATAAAGACCGCCAAAGTATTCCAAATTATCGACCGCGTTCAATTCTTCTAGCAAGGCAATATCTTGAGGTACGAGTCCTAAATGTTTTCGGATTTCCACTTTATCCGTTTTAATCGACTTTCCATTAATCAAAATATCCCCGCTATCCATTGGTTGGATGCCTGTTAAAATATCAATTAATGTACTTTTTCCTGCGCCATTAGGTCCTAATAGACCGAACAGCTCTCCCTTCATAATTTCAAAGGAAACATTTTGCAACACTTTATGGCGTCCATAAGACTTTGTAACATCTTTAATCTCAATCATGTTTACACCTCTTTAAAAAATAAATAGAAATGACATACTTAATAACATACAAAATAGAAAGCAACTGGCAACGACAATCTTTTCTTCTCGTAAATCTTTCTCTGTTCTTCTCTCTTCTTTCATCAATCGTAAACTCCTTTGTTACTGTACCCTTATCATAGCAAGCTTCTCTTATAACTAGTAGTTTCCAACGTCACCAACTACCATGACCAAAGTCACTTTTATGAATAGGTTTCAGGTAAGTAGAAGAATCTTCACCAAAAGAAGAATTTCTTGTATAAAAAAAATATCGCTAGGAGTCTCTAGCTTCCAAGTAGCCACAATAGTATGAGGACTTGATCCTTCTCATCCCAATCGGTAGAGAGTCTCTAAACTCCACACACACTATTGTCGCTACTAAAAACTAATCCTCCGAGCAATAGTTTATTGTTTTAATTTATTCTCGTAAGCAAAAATGACTAATTGCGTTCTGTCGCGTAATTCTAACTTAGAAAGAATCGTACTAATATTATTTTTTACTGTCCCTTCCGAAAGAAACAGTGTTTGGGCAATTTCCTTATTACTGAGGCCTTTTGCCACCTGTGCAATCAGTTCTACCTCTCTAGTTGTTAAGCCCCATTTTTCGGCATCGAAACTTTCCTCTTTCTCTACAGAGGTGTTTGTTAAGAGCGCTTCAGAAATCACAGTATCCATGACGACTTTTCCAGAAAGAGCTACTTTAATACCGTCAAGAATGGCATCTGGACTACTATCTTTTAACAAATATCCGGAAGCCCCATTTTGCACGGCTTCGACAATATATTCAGTATCTTGGAAAGTCGTCACAATTAACACTTTCACTTCTGGAAAGGCTTCTTTAATCAGTTTTGTTCCTTCAATTCCGTTACTTTCGGGCATTCGAATATCCATCAACACGACATCTGGCCGGTGAATGGTACAAGCTTCAAAAGCTGCTCTCCCGTTTTCTACAAGAGCTAGTACTTCTACATTCCCACTAGCTTCGAGCATGATTTTTAATCCTGTCCGAATTAGCATCTCATCATCTGCAATAATTAATCGAATTGGTTTTGTCATTAGGTTCCTCGTTTCTACCCCTTATTTGGGTTTGGAATAATGAATTGAATGGTCACTCCTTGGTTGGAAGGGTTCATCTCTACAACTCCACCCTCTCGTCGAAGTCTCTCTTGTAGGGATTTTAATCCACCCTTTGGAACCAGCTCTTGGCTAGTTGCGCCTTGTCCATTGTCCTTAATCGTGACCACTAATTGCGCTTGATTATACATCAAAAGTACGGTGATTTTTGTTGCGTTTCCGTGTCTCATGGCATTCGTAATCGCTTCTTGGACTCCACGAAAAACACTCAGTTCCGCTTCACTGTTAAGTGCAAATGTAGGATCATTTTTTCTAAACTGTATTTCAAGCCCTGAATTTACTTGAACTTCATGGAAGAATTCTTCAAGTGCAATATCCAATTGCTTCCTATCCATTTGCTCCGGTTTCAAATCGTGGACAATTTTACGAACCTCTTGCAGTCCTTGCGTCGCAAATTCGCGTAATCCTTCACTCATTTCTTGAATCGGAGAATTTTCCATCTTCGCTAATTGACTAATCGCACCTAGTTGAATAATGATCGTCGATAAACTATGGCCAACAGAGTCATGAATTTCACGGGAAATCCGATTCCGCTCTTGTAGTGTGAAGATTTCCTTCATCGTCCCTATTTTATATTGCGCTTGCTGCAAATCGTACCGTTGCTCACTTAGTTTTTGATACACTTCATCTAATTCCTCTTGCAATGCTCTTCTTTCTTCTAAAATATAATTTCCATACAAGAAGAAAAGAATAAAGAAGACGGTCATAATCGCTTTAAGCGTATCGAACTGCTGCGCAGCTGGGATGATAATGATTAACCCAAGAAGCACCTGCATCACTACCGCGTTCTTAAAAGAGAAGCGTAGGCTAATTTCAAAGCAGAGGAGTAGGATGAGGCCAGCAAAAACCGTTTGGAAATAAAAACAAAGAAGTGCCACTGCAATTCCTTCTACTAAAATATACCATTGATATTTTAACCAATAATAACCAATCTGAACGACCGCGATAAAGGCCGTAAAGAAGACGATTTGATGAGCACTCATCCCTGGCAATTGGCTCCATTCAAACAATGAAAAAAGAATGAAACCATACCGAATAATGAATCGTACCCATTGATCGATTTTCATGATTTCACCCCTTTGTCATTACTGATTTAATAAAAATAAAAATGCAATAAAATTATTGAGAAAATGTATCGAAATGGATGCAAAAATATTGTTGTTATAATAACGATACATCCCAACAATCGGAATTGTTAATGGAACGTACATTAAGGATGCCATCCAGTCAATTCCACCTGCATCTTTTGAGAGCGAGTGAAGCAAGATAAATAGGAAGGCAGAAATAAACGTTAATACGTGAACATTGAGCGATTTCTTAAACGAACCAATGATTGCTTCACGAAACACCAATTCTTCTAAGATTGGCGCCACAACGCATACTAGAACAAACATGGTCACTGCATTGTTTGCGCTCATCATCTTCTCGATTTGTTCTTGGTTATCCGACGTCACTTCTCCAATCAACTGAGCGACTGCAGACGCTAATCCGATACGAAGTGCGTACGTAATCGCCAAGTCTCGAATAAACGGACGCTTGATGAAGTTTTTGAACCCTTCCACAAGCTTCTCGCGGAACAATGCCACCCCAATCACTGTTGAAACCAATTGAAGAATTAGGTATGCGTTTGTATCCACACTTGGTCTCGAAGCCGTATAACGAATAAAGAATGCCGGGAACACCATCAAGTTTAAAAAGTAAACAACCCATAATAGAACTGCATTTTTCTTCATAGAACACCTCTAGTCATCGGTAAAACGTACCGGTTTTGTATTTTTAATACTATATATTTTTTCAATTTGTCCATCAGACCAGACGATACCGTGAAGTGCGCCGCCAAAAACAGCTCCGCCATCGATACCTATTTTGCCATCATGTTGCCATAATTTCATAAAGTCGCCATCTTCGTTCAATCCACGTAAAGGCGTATGTCCAAAAATAATCGTTTTACCAGTGTTGTTAACCCCTTTATGGAACGGTTCGCGAATCCAGTAGAAGTCTTTTGGTTCAGTGTCATGCCAGTCGTCCAAGCGTAAATCCACCCCAGCATGTGCTAAGAGCAAGTCACCTTCATCGATAAAGAGAGGACGTTCTCTTAGAAATGCGATGAGTTCTGGATATTGTGCTTTAATCGCTTCGGCATCTTCCACAGGATTAACTGGAGTGCCTTGTGGGCGTCCGAGTAAGTCGTTAATCGTCGTATCCCCATTGTTTCTGAAGTAGTGTGGAAAACGTCCCTCTGGATCATCGATAAACGCAAGGAACATGACTTCATGATTTCCCATCATATACCATGCATTTTTTTCTTTGGCATATTTCATCCCTGTAAGGACACTTCGTTTATTGTCTGGACCACGGTCAATTAAGTCACCCATGAACACAAGTTGCTGAGTGGTTTGATCCCAATTTTGAAGCATCTCTTCCATCATATCAGCCTCACCGTGAATGTCTCCAATAATAAAATACTTTTTCTTCATCTACTCCACCTCAAATAACTATCATACTGTTCATTATAGCAAATAACCCCCTGAATATGAAAGGAGCTTTCCTTTGGAATCAAAGAAAAAGACTAGTAATGAACAATCATTTCTAGTCTTTATACATTGGCTTGTTTTTTTAAGCTACTTGCCGGGATTGAACCGGCGACCTCCACCTTACCAAGGTGACGCTCTACCGACTGAGCTAAAGCAGCATTTTTGGGTAAAAAAAAAGAACTCCGCCAGTAGGACTCGAACCTACGACATCATGATTAACAGTCATGCGCTACTACCAACTGAGCTATGGCGGAAAAATAATAAAGCGTGGCAACGTCCTACCCTCGCAGGGAGAAACCCCCAACTACTATCGGCG
>NZ_DBHISP010000009.1:0-76091 GCF_057274575.1 Granulicatella sp.
AAGGAGGAATTTACATGATTGAATTTAAAAATGTTTCAAAAATATATGGACAAACCGTCGCTTTAGATGGGCTCAACTTAACGATTGAAAGTGGAAAAATTATTGGATTAATCGGACATAACGGGGCTGGTAAATCAACCACAATCAAATCACTCGTGAGCGTCATTCATCCAACAAGCGGAGAAATTGTTGTGGACGGACAAGAACTTTCAGCTAATCGACTTGCGATTAAAGAAAAAATTGGCTATGTGGCTGATAGTCCAGACCTATTCCTACGATTAACAGCCAATGAATTCTGGGAATTAGTTGCTTCTTCCTATGGAATGACTCTAGATGAAGTAGAAAATCGACTTGCTTATCTATTAGATTTATTCGATTTTGAAGGACATCGTTATGAAGTGATTGATTCATTCTCACATGGGATGCGTCAAAAGGTATTCGTTATCGGAGCGCTTTTATCAGACCCTGAAATTTGGGTACTCGATGAACCAATGACGGGTCTTGACCCACAAGCTTCTTACGACTTGAAGAAATTAATGCGCGAACATGCCGATAAAGGGAATACTGTTCTCTTCTCGACACACGTTTTAGAAGTAGCAGAACAACTTTGCGATAAAATTGCGATTTTGAAAAAAGGAAAACTACTTTTCTACGGTACGATTCAAGAGTTGAAAGGACAACGACCAGATAGCACGCTTGAAGAAATCTACTTATCACTAGCCGGTAGACAAGAAGGAGTGGATTCACATGCGGTTTAATCGAATTCTTACGCTGGTGAAGACCAATTTAATCTTTGCAACTCAACCGGCAATGTTACAAAATTATCGAAAGAAACAAGCGAAAAACCCATCGAAACCGGTGAATGTTGCGATGAGAACATTGATGCAACAATTGATGTTTGCGGTGATGTTTGGAACTTTATTTGGAATTCCAGGAGCAATTTCGGGACGTTCATACCCTCCACTTCAATTTGCGAGTACGGTTTTCTTATTCTTGATGATTTTAATTTCGCAAGCATTACCAGCTGTTTACAATGTCTTTTATGAAAGTAAAGACTTTGAATCGTATTTACCTTATGCTTTTACAGAATTAGAAGTCATTCTTGGGAAGAGCCTTTCGATTGTAGTGGCTACATTGCAAGGATTTATTCCAATTGTGATGTTATTTGGAATCCACGTGTATTTTTCAGGGGGCAATTTCCTCCTCACAATTCCGATTGCCTTAATAGGAGCGCTTGTACTCAGTGCGATTGTTTACGTATCGATGTTTCTTCTCTGCTTCTTCCTAGCGAAGATTCCGCTTTTTAGAAAATATCAATCCGTGATTACGAATATTTTAATCTTTGTAATTTCTCTTGGAGCCATTTTGGGATATCAAGTGATGATGTTGACAAAATCCGTTCAGATAGAGATATCAATAGGAGAAATGCCAATTTTCCTTAAGCCAGAACTAGCCTTCTATAATGCGATTTTAGACCCACTCGATATGAGTGTTTATCCGATGATTGGATTAGTGCTCTTAGTATTTGTGGCGATTTTACTCCTCGTGAAGTTCATTGTATTGCCAAACTTCTATCAAGCTGTTTCGCAAACATCGTCTTCGAAAGTAAAAGTCGAACGTGTAAAACAAATGGAGTTAGATGGCAACAAGCTTTCGACAAAATTCATGATTCGCTATACTCTTCGCCAATTAACGGAAGGTTCTGTATTAACGCAAACGATTATTAGTGCAGGAATATTACCATATCTCTTCCTTATTCCAATGGCCTTTAGTTTGTCGAATATTTTAGTAGGCTTTAGTTTTATGAACTTTTTAAATCTAAATACCTTCTTACCATTTGCGATGCTGATTACCTTCATTGCATTCTTCAATACAGGAGGAAATAATTTATTAGCGGTAGGAATTTCACTCGAGCGAGAAAACTATTATTATCTTAAAGTTCTTCCATTCGATATGCATCAATTTTTGGAACGTAAATTCTGGATTCTCTTTGCGATTCAGTCTGCTATCCCTGTTGTTCTTATGACGGTCATTTGTACGGCGCTTCGCTTACCGATTTATATGACCTTAGGCATTATTCTCTCATGGGGAATCATCAGTCTAGGGCTTAGTCGTTGGGGATATGCCAGAGACTTGAAGCTCTTTACCCCAAGTTGGACGAATGTCATTGAACTCTTAAACCGTATGCGTAGCGGGGTAAAAGCGATTATTTTCATGGTCGTTCTCTTTGGATTTATCTTTGGAGCTGTTTATTTATTAACTGAATTACCAAAATGGGATCGTACCTTGGTTTGGTTCATTACCATTGCTTATGTTGTTTTAATTCTCGGTTTATCGATTTACGCAACATTCTACTATAAGAAAAAATTACATGAATTAGTCGATTCTGAATAATGATTGAAGACTTAGAGATTGTCTCTAAGTCTTTTTTTATAACCTATGTTATAGGCTTTTTAAGGTGTATAACTTAAAGTTATAACAGTCGATAGAAAAACGGTATAAGAAAACCTATTGCTATGCGGTTTGTTCTCTGTTATCCTTAGACCATGTTCATCAGACATCACAAAGAACAGGTGAGTAGAAAAGAAAATTTGCTAAGAGAGTCTCGGTAGGTGGAAAGAGATCAAATTGAATTTTTGAAGATGGCCTGGGAGTGATTTTACATCGAATCATTAGATGTAAATGGGTAGCCCATTATAGCTGTAGAGTATAACACCCAGTGTGCGTACTCGGTAAGGTAGGATTCGTGAGGATTCTACAAAACAAGGTGGTAACACGAAATTTCGTCCTTGCAGTAGCGATACTGTGAGGATTTTTTATTTATAGGAGGAATGTCCAATGTCAAAATTACAAGCACCATTTAGAGTCGATCACGTAGGAAGTTTCTTACGTCCAAAAGAATTAGTAGAAGCAAAAGAAAAATTTGCAAAAGGAGAAATTACACGCGAGGAATTAACAGCCGTCGAAGATAAAGCCATCGAAAAGTTAGTCGAACAACAAAAGAAAGCTGGATTAAAAGGATTCACAGACGGCGAATTCCGTCGCCAATATTGGCACTTAGATTTCTTCTGGGGATTGAACGGAGTGGACCACACTCAAGCAAAAATCGGATATCAATTCCACGATGAAATTACAAAACCAGACTCAGCAGATGTCGTTGGAAAAATCACTGGTGAAAATCACCCATTCGTAGAACACTTCAAATTCTTGAAACAATTTGAAGATGAAGATTTCATCGTAAAACAAACAATCCCTGCTCCAGCGCAATTCTACTTCGAATTGATTCGTGACGCTGAGCATATTGAGCAAACTTTCTCAGTATACCCTTCAAAAGAAGAACTCTTTAAAGATATCATTGCTGCTTACAGACAAGTGATTAAAGAATTATATGATGCAGGTTGCCGTCTCTTACAAATCGATGACTGTACATGGGGTGTGATCGTAGATGATAACTTCTTAAATATCATTTCAAAAGAAAGTCATTTAACACCTGAAGAATTAAGAAGAGAACACAAACGTGAATTCCTAGAGTTAAACAACGGAATTCTAGAAGACTTACCAGAGGATTTAACAGTGAACACTCACGTATGCCGTGGAAACTTCCACTCAACTTGGGCAAGTTCAGGTGGCTACGATTCAGTAAGCGACGCATTATTCGAAGACGAAAACGTACATGCGTACTACTTAGAATACGATACAGACCGCGCCGGCGACTTCAAGCCACTAGCTAAAGTAAACAATGGTAAGAAAGTCGTTCTAGGACTTCTCACTTCTAAATCAGGAAAATTAGAAGATAAAGATGAAGTCATTGCTCGTATTAAAGAAGCAAGTGAGTATGTTCCACTAGAAGACTTATACTTAAGTACACAATGTGGATTTGCATCAACAGAAGAAGGAAACATCCTTACTGAAGACGATCAATGGAAGAAAATTGCCTTAATTAGCGAAATCGCACGTGAGGTTTGGGGATAACATTAAATGAAATAAGCTCCTACAGCTGTTTTGTAGGAGCTTTTTTTTATAGTTTTTAATTGGATGAGTGTATTATCTATGATACATCAAAGAAAATTTTGTATGAAATGCATATGTTTTTTGTAAGAACAGACGGCTAGGATTTTTAATAAAATGTGTTATAATGAGTTGCAATATTTTAAAAGTAGTTTTCTAAAAGGATTAGGAATTAAAGAAAGGATTCAACTATGAAAAAAGAAATTTTTTCCATTCGAAAAATAAAGAAATATGCTGGATCTGTATTAATTGGTTCAGCTTTTTTTGGTATGGGCACTACAGTAAATGCTGCTGGGACTACACAGTATCATCATTTGGATTATGCTAGCTTAAGTGATGAAGAAAAGCAGTTGATTCAGTATGAAGTACCTCCACAAGAGGAAGAAGTTTATTATCTAGTATATAAAAAGACAATGGGAAATTTACCTCATACAGGTACAGAAACAAATCCAACTTCTTTTGTATTAGGCGGACTAGCTCTAGCAGCATCTAGTATCATCTTGGTAGTTTCTAAGAAAAAGAAAAATAAGATTCTAGGAGCGATTCTTTTCACTACTGCGGGGATGGCTACCTTTATTCCTTCTACTGCATTTGCGATGGATTTAAGTAAAGCCATTCATGAACCAACTCAGGAAGGAATCATACAAATCGATGGGTATGAATATGTGGGGTATGTAGAAGCAAAAAATCAACCGCAACCAAATACTCTATCAGAACCATCTACTGCAAATACTACCGAAGCTATTCAAAATCATACAACAAGTACAACCGTTGAAGATCCAGTTAGTCCAAATGAAGATAAAATTTCTTCAACTGGGAACAAACCTAGATTAGAAGTAACAAAAGAAGCTATTCCTTATACCACAACAATTCAAAATGATGCGACTCTTCCAAAAGGAGAAACGAAAATTCTTCGAAAAGGTGTAGATGGAGAACGAACAATTTTTACAGAAATTCGTATTGAAAATGGAAAAGAAGTAAAAGTCATCGTTGACTCTATTATCTCAAAAGAAGCGGTTCCTGAAGTAGTTGCCAATGGAACAAAGGAAGAAATAACGCTTCCTAACGTCGAAACTAGAGTAACTCCTGAAGAGGGAGAACCCTCTCCTACTGTGAATAAACCTACATTAGAAGTAACTGTTGAACCAATTCCTCATGGAAAAATCGTTCAAAATGATGTGACTCTTCCTAAAGGAGAAACGAAAGTCCTCCAGCAAGGAATAAATGGAGAACGGACAGTCTTTACAGAAATACGAGTAGAAAATGGACATGAAGAAAGAAAAATGATTGAATCCACTATCTCGAAGCCTGCTGTGGATGAAATTGTAGCAGTCGGAACAAAGGAAAACACTGTCGTAGAAGCAGTTGTTGAAGAAAAAGAGACAGTTGATGTTGATTTTACGACTGAAATTATAGAAGATTCTTCTAAATATACAGACGATGTAACAATTCTTCAAGAAGGTGAAAAGGGACAATCTATCCTCACAAAACATTATAAAACAGTAAATGGCATTAAAGTTGGAGACCCAATACACATTACTGAAGAAGTCATCAAACAAGCTAAACCGAAGAAAATCATTCAAGGAACAAAAGCCATTGACGGAACAACCTCTGAAGAAACCTTTGAAAGTATTCCTTTTAAAGAAATCGTTGAAGAGGATGAGACTTTAGCAAAAGGAACGATGACTGTTTCAAAAAACGGTAAAGAAGGACGTAAAAAAATTACAAAAACGTTTAAAACCGTTAAAGGGGAAAAAACTTCCGAAGCACCTAGTGTAGAAGAAACCATTATAGAACCAGCTGAAGATAAGATTATTAAAAAAGGAACGAAAGAACTAGAAAAACCAGTTTTATCGATTAATTCTTTACAAAAAAATGATTTAAAACGTACGGTTGAAGTGGATTATTCATTAACGAAACCAGAAGGCGTTACCATTCAATCGATTACCCTCACTTTGAAAAAAGAAGGCAAAGTTGAAAAAGAAGTAACCCTTTCAGAGAATGAATTACACTCTGTTCTAGAAGGTCTTGATTACTATAAAGACTATACTCTATCTACATCAATGATATTTGATAGAGGAAACGGCACGGAAACTCAACTGTTGGAAGACCAAACGGTTCGATTAGAACTAAAGAAAATTGAAATTAAAGATGTGAGAGAAGTTCGTTTAGTTAGATACGAAAATCAAGAGGAACATAACGAAACTCGATTGACATCTGTTCCAACAGACACCAGTCATTATTATTTAAAGATCACTTCTGAAAATCATAAAACAACTTTATTAGCGGTAAAAACGATTGAAGAAATTGCCTCAAACGGAAAAGAAGTCTATAAAGTGACAGCTATGGCTGAAAATTTAGTCGATCGTCAGAGAAATCAAACTTTTGAGGACGTATATACTTACTTTATTGAAAAGCCAAGAACCCATGTGGGAAATGTGTATTATGATTTTGAAGACTTAGTGAATGCGATTCGTGAAAATCCGACAGGAGAATTTAGACTTGGTCAAAGTATGAGTGCGCGTAACGTAGCCTCTCAAGGAAAATCATATATTAAAGCAGAATTTACTGGAAAACTATTAAGTGAAGATGGTAAACGTTTTGCGATTAAAGACTTGGAGCATCCATTATTCAATGTCATTAAGAATGCAACTATTAAAAATGTGAATTTTGAAAATGTAGATATTGATCAAAAGAATCAAGATGATATCGCTACTGTTGCTCAAACGATGAATGGAACTTCAGTGATTGAAGATGTTAAAGTAACAGGTTCTATTTCTGGTCGAAACAATGTGGCAGGGATTGTCAATTATATGAATGAAGGCACTCGTATTGAAAATGTTGCTTTTATCGGAAAATTACATTCAACAAGTGGAAATGCTTCTAATTTAGGAGGGATTGCAGACAAAAATTACCGTGCAATTGTAAGACGTGCTTATGTTGATGCTACTTTAACAGGGAATAAAGTCCGTGCTAGTTTATTAGTGCCATATGTTGAGTATGGAATGATTGGAGATTATTTAACGGGGACGAAAGGTTCTCTAACGCAGTCCGTTGCTAAAGGAATCATTCGTGTAAGAGAACCTATTCAATCGGCAGCTTTTGCAAGTAAAACTTGGCCATTTGGAACGGTAAAAGATAATGTCAGTTATGCAAAAGTAATTAATGGAGAAATGTTATTTGGTTCGGATGATATGACTAATGAGTATTCTCATCCTCACATCAATCAATTATATAGCGTACAAGGTTATAGTGAAGGTAAAAAGTCCTATAATCAATATCCTGGTAAGCAAATCGAGTTAACAAAAGAAGCTGCGGATGCTCGTGTGGCAAGTTATAAGATTACTGCGAATACTTTTGTAAGCGAAGAATCCCATATCGATGCTTTAAACCGACTTGTTTCGAAAGAAAATCCTTATACGGCGATTCAAGATTACAAAGAGTCTCATAAACAAGCTTATAAGAACTTGGAAAAGATTCAGCCATTTTATAATAAGGAGTTTATTATCAATCAAGCGAACCGTTTAGAAGAAAACCATGCTTTTAATCAAAAAGAAATTTTATCGGTTACTGCGATGAATCAAACAAATTTTGTAACGGATTTAAGTCAAGCCGATCGTATCCTCGTTCATTATGCAGATAAAACAAAAGAATTCTATACTTTAAGAGAAAGTACTGAAGGGATTTCGAATGTTAAGGAATACGATATTGTGGAATTAGGGATTAAATATACGCCGAATATTGTTGATAAAAACCATAGTTCATTGATTCATGACATTGTTGAAAAATTAACTTCAGTAGAATTACAGTCGAATGATGTGTATCAGTATCTTGAAAAACGTCAAAAACCTCAAGATAATACGATTGAGAAAAAACGCGAATATGTAAAAGATCTTTATTTAGAAGAAAGCTTTGCACATGTAAAAGAAAACTTAACAACGTTTGTGACTAAACTAGTTCAAAACGAAGACCATCAATTGAATGAATCTTCTGCGGCAAAACAAATGATTCTTGATAAAGTAGAAAAAAATAAAGCAGCATTAATGCTAGGAATGGTCTATTTACATCGTTATTATGGGGTTCATTTTGACCAATTCAATATCAAAGAATTAATGCTTTTTAAACCAGATTTCTATGGAATTAATTCTGATGTATTGGAAAGATTGATTGAGATTGGTTCTAAAGAAAGTACATTAAAAGGAAATCGTACCTTTGATGCCTTTGGAGAAGCATTAGCGAAACATACATTAGTTAGAAATTTAGATGAATTTTTAAATTATAACCGTCAACTATTGACTGAATTTAAAAATATGAATGATTGGTTTATTGATGCAACCAAAGAGAAAGTTTATATCGTAGAACGTGCTTCTAAGATGGAAGGGTTAAAAAATGCAAAATATCGCATATTTGATAATTTAATTGTTCCTGTGCATAGAAGAATGATTTTACCTTTATTAAATGTAGAGAAGGCAAAGATGTTCTTGATTTCAAATTACAATACTCTTACGATTGGTTCTGCGGATAAATATAGAAAGACGATTGAAGAAATGAAGGCCGATATTAATTTAGTAGCCGATCGTCAGCTTAATTATTTAGATTTCTGGTATCGTTTAGCCATCGATAAAGTAAAAGGTAGACTTGCTAAAGATACAGTTACTCCAATTTGGGAAGGCTATAATGTTCATGGACAAGGATGGCCAGATAAATACGGACGTTATGGACAGCCAAATGTTTATGCTCCAATTCGAGAATTTTATGGACCTGTTGGGGATTACTATGGAAACAATGGTGGTTATGCAGGTGCATATGCATATATTTACGCAAATCCTCATCCAACTGAAAAAGTTGTCTTCGTAATGTCTGATTCCATTAGTGATTATGGGGTTTCTGCCTATACGCATGAAACGACACACATTAATGACCGCGTGGTATATCTTGGTGGTTATCGTCATAGAGAAGGAACAGGTGTTGAAGCTTTTGCACAAGGAATGCTACAGACTGCTGTACCAGGAGGTATGGGCGAATATGGAGCGTTAGGATTGAACATGGCTTTTGAACGTCCAAATAATGGTGATCAATGGTATAATCCTAATCCAAATGAACTACATTCGCGTACGGAAATCGATCATTATATGAAGGGATATAACGACACCTTAATGCTACTGGATTATTTAGAAGGTGAATCTGTTATTAAACAAAATAACCAAAGCTTGAATAATGCATGGTTTAAGAAAGTAGATCGTGAACTTCGAAATGCGAAGCAAAATCAAAATGATCAATACGATAAAGTTCGCCCACTTACCCAGGAAGAAAAACAAATTCAATTACGTTCAGTGAATGACTTAGTGGATCATAACTTTATTACCAATCGAGATTTCGATAATCGCATTTTCAAGCCAGATGATTATGATTCTGCATATGTGAACGTCCGTATGACAGCTGGTATCTATGGTGGAAATACAAGTAAAGGTTCTCCAGGAGGGTTATTATTTAAACATAATACATTCCGAATGTGGGGATATTTTGGTTATGAAGAAGGCTTTATTGGCTATGCTTCTAACAAATATAAGAATGATGCTGACAAAGAGAAAAAACCTCTTAGCGATGAATTTATCATTCAAAAAATTTCTAAAGGTCGTTTTAATAATTTAGAAGATTGGAAGAAAGCCTATTTTGATGAAGTTGTTCAACAAGCTAAAAAAGGATTCCATTCATTTGAATTAAACGGAAAAACGATTAATAGCTATGAAGAATTACAAACACTATTTGAGGAAGCTGTTCAAAAAGATCTAAGAAGTTTGAAGAATGGTTCGGTAAATCCTCAAAATGTGGTTGAATTAAAGGCAAAAGTATTCAAACAATTACTGAAAGCAACCAATAGCTTTAAAGAAGAAGTATTTAAAAAATAAAAATACTTAAATTGCTTTTCATATCAAAGTTTGTTATAATTACAGAACGTGAGTATTAGAAATAATACTCTCCTTGCTTGCTGAACATTCAGTAGGCCAAAAGTCCATAAGGAGGTGACAGTCAATGAGTCAAACATCAAAATACGAGATTTTATATATCATCCGTCCAAACATCGATGAAGCTGCTAAAGCTGAATTGGTTGCAAGATTTGATGCTGTTTTAACAGACAACGGTGCAGTTGTTGTTGAATCTAAAGACTGGGCGAAACGTCGTTTTGCATACGAAATTAAAGATTTCCAAGAAGGTATCTATCACTTAGTGAACATCACTGCTGAAGATGCTGCTGCAATCGATGAATTCGACCGTTTAGCGAAAATCAACAATGACATCTTACGTCACATGATCGTTAAATTAGAAGCATAATTGTTTATTATATGTAAACAAAAATCTTGAAAGGAGTAAGAATTAAATGATTAATAATGTTGTATTAGTTGGACGCTTAACACGTGCCGTTGATTTACGTTATACTTCAAACGGAACTGCTTATGCGAGCTTCTCTATTGCAATTGATCGTCGTTACCAAAACCAAAACGGTGAACGAGAAACAGACTTTATCAATTGTGTAATGTGGCGTAAAGCTGCAGAAAACTTTGCGAATTTCACTCGTAAAGGCTCACTAGTAGGAATTGAAGGACGTATTCAAACTCGTAGCTATGATAACCAACAAGGCCAAAAAGTTTATGTGACTGAAGT
Source organism: Granulicatella sp. (assembly GCF_057274575.1). Classification (NCBI taxonomy): domain Bacteria; kingdom Bacillati; phylum Bacillota; class Bacilli; order Lactobacillales; family Carnobacteriaceae; genus Granulicatella; species Granulicatella sp. The sequence goes on from NZ_DBHISP010000009.1 coordinate 10,672, forward strand.
GCTAGCTGAGAACTTCTCGTTATTAGAATCACGTAATGTTACTGAACAACGCCCAGCAAACGATCAAAGCTCACAAGGTGGATTCCAACAAAATCAAACGAATAACTTTAATCAATTTAACACTCCTACTTCATCATTCGGTGGTGGAATGTCAGATCCATTCTTAAGTAATGGAGAGACAATCAACATTTCAGATGATGATTTACCATTCTAAAGTTTAAAAGGAGGATACCATAATGGCTCAACAACGTAGAGGTGGCGGTCAACGCCGTCGTAAAAAAGTTTGCTACTTCTGTGCAAACCACGTAGACTACATTGATTACAAAGATGTAGAATTATTAAAACGTTACATTTCTGAAAAAGGTAAAATCTTACCACGCCGTGTAACAGGTACTTGTGCTAAACACCAACGTACTTTAACTGTTGCAATCAAACGTGCGCGTATCATGGGATTATTACCATTCACAACAGTAGACTAATATTAAATAAAAGGATTGAGAACTTCTCAATCCTTTTTTATTTTATTATATATCAAAAGTTTAAATTGTTAATGATGAGATTTCTTCATTTGGAAGAACTTTAAGCTCTTATCAACATTCAAATTTTGTAAAACAGCACTTTAACAACAAACTACATCAGGTATTCAACAGAATGTTTCACGTGAAACATTTATGAACGACTCTACCCTCTTTCTACAAAATGTTTCACGTGAAACATTTTAGAAGAACTGACGATTTCTTAAAAATATGGTAAAATGGGTCTATAGAAAGAAGGTGCAGTAATGAAGAAAAGCCTAACAGAACGTATTAAGGCTTTACCGACATTTCTTAAAGGCGATGCAATAAAAAAATACGGATACTCCTTCATTGGAATTGTCCTCTGCATGCTTATAATAGCTTATGTAATGAATATATGGGTAGGGATTGTTCTAACTTTATTTGTAATATTAATTGGTATACTACTCTACTCTTTTGCAGATTATATAATAAAAGAAACGAATCACTATATATCGAATCTATCTTACAAAATCAACAAAGGATCACAAGACGCCTCTATTAAGATGCCAATTGGTATGTTGCTCTTAGATTCTAATAGTGAAATACAGTGGATTAACCCTTACCTACAAAAATATTTTGATAAAAAAGAACTATTAGGATTTTCACTAGAAAAAATTGATACGGATTTAGCAAGTATGGTTAATCATTTAGAGCCGAATGAAGAAAAAGTGATTCATTGGAAAGATAAATATTTCCAAACGGTATTTCATTCAGATATAGGTATGCTTTATATGATGGATATAACGGAATATGCCGTAATTAAGGAAACCTATTTAGATGAAAGACCCGTTTTTGGACAAATATTCGTTGATAATTTTGCTGAAGTATCGCAATCTTTAACAGATCGCAAGAAATCTAACCTAAATAACTTCGTGACGAACCAGTTAACGAGTTGGGCGAACCATAATAATATTTATTTAAAACGAGTAGATACAGACCGTTTTGTAGCATTTCTCGATAAAAAAATATTATCTAGATTAGAAAAAGACAAGTTCGATATTATTGATAAGGTCAGAGAAACAACAGCTCAGCAAAATACACCACTGACCGTAAGTATGGGGTTTTCTTATGCAGATTCTACAGAAAATGTAATGAATTATGATGAAATCGCCGCTCAAGCACAAGAAAATCTTGACTTAGCGCTGGGGCGTGGTGGGGATCAGGTAGTAGTTCGTTCAAAAAAAGAAGAAACAAGGTTCTATGGTGGAAAAAGTAACCCTTTAGAGAAGCGGACAAGAGTGCGTTCTCGTATGGTTTCTCAAGCCTTAGAAAACATGATGGCTGAAGCAACCCAAATTATCATTATGGGACACCAATATCCTGACATGGACTGTGTTGGAGGATGTTTAGGGATTCGTAGAATTGCTAAAATGCATGGTAAAACATCGTGGATTGTCACGAACCCAGACCAATACTCTCACGATATTAAGAAATTAATGGCTGTGATTAAGGAAGATGAGGAACTCTCCTCTTCTATCGTGACTCCAGAAATGGCGGAAGCTTTATTAACGCCAGAAACATTAGTCATTATCGTGGATGTAAACAAACCGTCCCTAACTGCTTCACCAGAAGTTGTTGAAAAAGCAAATCAATTGGTCATTATTGATCACCATCGACGTGGACAAGAATTTCCTGCAAATCCTGATTTGGTTTATATTGAACCGTATGCTTCTTCAGCTGGTGAGTTAATTACCGAACTTCTAGAATATCAATCGAATGAGGAAGAACAAATTAAGACTATTGAAGCAACGACGTTATTAGCGGGGATTATCGTAGATACAAGAAATTTCACGTTGCGTACAGGTTCTAGAACCTTCGATACGGCTAGTTATTTAAAATCAGTTGGCGCGGACACCATTCTCATTCAACGTTTACTGAAAGAAAATGTAGATACGTATTTGATGCGAAGCCATTTATTAAATTCACTTGAGATTCTTCCGAACAATATCGGAATTGTTCATGGAGAGGAGACAATTGTCTACCCTACAGTTGTAGCTGCTCAGACTGCGGATATGATGTTATCCATGGAAAATATAGATGCCTCATTTGTTGTAACTAAACGGAATGACGGTCGTACTGGGATTAGTGCGAGAAGTCTTGGCAATAAGAACGTTCAACGAGTGATGGAAAAAATGGGTGGTGGCGGTCATTTATCGAATGCAGCTACACAGCTAACGGATATGAGTATCGAAGAAGCTATTGAACAGTTGAAAATTGTTATTCAAGAATTAGATACTGAAATTAATCTATAACTACGAGGAGGAACAGAGTATGAAAGTAATTTTCTTAAAAGATGTAAAAGGCAAAGGTAAAAAAGGCGAAGTTAAAAATGTAGCAGATGGCTATGCACAAAATTTCTTAATTAAAAATGGTTTTGCAAAGGAAGCTACTTCAGCAAACCTTGCGACTTTATCAGGACAAAAGAAAGCCGAAGAAAAACATAATGCTGAATTATTAGCTAAAGCCAAAGAATTAAAAGAGTTCCTAGAACGCGAAGAAACAGTCGTTACCATTAAAGCTAAAGCAGGGGAAGATGGACGTTTATTCGGAGCAATCCCAGCAAAACAAATTGCAGAAGAATTTAATAAAACATTCAATGTTGAACTTGATCGTCGTAAATTCGAATTAGCAGCTCCAATTCGTGCGCTAGGATACACTCGTGTACCTGTTAAATTACACCATGATGTTCAAGCGATTATGACAGTGAATATCGTTGCTCAATAAAGTTATAAAAGTCGAAAAGAGATTATCCTACAAGATAGTCTCTTTCTTTTTAAAATAATGTGAAACATTTCACGAATAGATTAAGTTATCTCTTATTTTGAGCCCAATCTTCTGTTTTATTATGGTGTTTTATGATACAATGAAACTGTATTTTTATGGTTATTTTTAGTAGAAAGGGTGTTTGAATGGAAGAACTATATCCAAATTTAGTTCCACCACAAAATCTTGAGGCAGAAGAAGCCGTTTTGGGATCAATTCTTTTAGAGCAAGACTCGATTATTTCGGTTATGGAATTTCTTGTGCCTGATGATTTTTATCGTGTCGTGCATCAATTGATTTTTGCTGCAATGATTGAATTAAATCAAAACTCAGAAGCGATTGACCCAATCACCGTTTCAGAAAAACTAAGGCAGAAGAATCAAATTGAAAATGTGGGTGGAGAAGCAAATATTATTGAGCTTCTTGATAAAGTTCCAACAGCAGCCAATGTTGAATTTTACACTCAAATTGTTTTAGAGAAATCGACTCGTCGTAAGTTAATTAAGACATCGACAAATATTGTAAAAAATGCGTATCAAGAAGATGAAACAATTGCAAATGTTTTAGATACAGCTGAAAGAGATATTCTTTCTGTATCTGAAGGACGAAATAAAGCGGGATTCATTCCAATCCGAGATGTTTTACATGATGCGTATGCAAGCCTAGAAGAACGCTCCAAGAATAATGGAGAAGTCACTGGTATTGCTACAGGGTACATCGGTTTAGATCGAATGACTTCAGGATTTCACGCCGATGAGCTGATTATTCTAGCAGCACGTCCATCTGTTGGGAAGACCGCTTTCGTGTTAAATATTGCTAAGAACGTTGCAGTTAACTTGAATGAAACTGTGGCTATTTTCAGTCTTGAAATGGGTGCTGAGTCTTTAGTGGAACGGATTATCTGTTCTCATGCAAGCATTAATGCAGGACATTTGAAAACAGGGAAACTGACCGATGAAGAATATACCCAATACTTCGTTGCAACAGGGGTTCTTGCTGAAGCACCTATTTATATCGATGATACGCCAGGAATTCGTGTGTCAGAGATTCGTGCGAAGTGTCGTCGTTTGAAGCAAGAGAGAAATAATCTCGGCTTAGTAGTGATTGATTACTTACAATTAATCGAAGGAAACGGAAAAGAGAGTCGTCAACAAGAGGTTTCTGAAATTTCTCGTAACTTGAAGAAATTAGCGAAGGAATTAAAAGTTCCCGTTATCGCACTTTCGCAATTATCGCGTGGAGTGGAACAACGTCAAGATAAACGACCAATCATGTCGGATATTCGTGAATCTGGATCCATCGAGCAAGATGCGGATATCGTAGCGTTCTTATATCGTGATGATTATTATCGTCAAGAGCCAGATGAAAATGGACATGTTCCAGAAGTGGAACCAAATAGTACCATTGAGGTTATTATTGAGAAAAACCGTAGCGGTCCACGTGGAACGGTTGAATTAAACTTCATGAAGGAATTTAATAAGTTTACAAATTTAGTGCCGGATGAAATTGAGCAAAGAGCTCCAATGGCATAGTAAAATTAAAAAAATAGAAGAGGTGCGTCAAATGTCATCAGTAGTAGTTGTTGGAACACAATGGGGAGACGAAGGGAAAGGTAAAATTACAGACTTCCTCAGTGAGAACGCAGAAGTTATTGCCCGCTATCAAGGTGGAGATAATGCTGGTCATACGATTCAATTCAATGGTGTGACTTATAAGCTTCACTTAATTCCATCCGGTATTTTTTCACCAGAGAAAATCAGTGTGATTGGAAATGGGGTTGTTTTAAATCCAAAATCTCTCATCACAGAACTTGCGTATTTACACGAAAGAAATGTGACTACTGATAACTTACGTATTTCAGACCGTGCGCATGTCATTTTGCCATACCATATTCGCTTAGACCAATTACAAGAAGAAGCTAAAGGCGACAACAAAATTGGAACAACGAATAAAGGGATTGGACCTTGCTACATGGATAAAGCAGCTCGCGTTGGAATTCGTGTGGCAGACTTACTCGATAGAGATGTATTTGCGGAACGTCTAAAAATTAACTTAGCCGAAAAGAATCGTCTCTTTACTAAAATGTATGATTCTGAACCAATCGAGTTTGATGATATTTTTGAAGAGTACTATGAGTATGGCCAACAAATGAAACAATATGTGTGCGACACTTCTGTTATTTTAAATGATGCATTAGATCAAGGGAAACGCGTATTATTCGAAGGAGCACAAGGGGTGATGTTGGATATCGACCAAGGAACCTATCCATTCGTAACTTCTTCTAACCCAGTTGCTGGGGGTGTGACTATCGGTAGTGGTGTTGGACCTTCGAAAATTAATAAAGTCGTTGGGGTATGTAAAGCGTACACTTCTCGTGTAGGGGATGGACCTTTCCCAACAGAATTATTCGATGAAATCGGCTCACGTATTCGTGAAGTCGGACGTGAATATGGTACAACAACTGGACGTCCAAGACGTGTTGGTTGGTTCGATAGCGTTGTAATGCGTCACTCTAAACGTGTATCAGGCATTACAAATTTAAGCTTGAACAGTATCGATGTATTAACAGGATTAGAAACGATTAAAATCTGTGTGGCTTACCGTAAGCCAAATGGAGAAGAAATTTCTCACTATCCAGCAAGCCTAGTAGAATTAGGACAATGCGAACCTGTGTATGAAGAATTACCAGGTTGGAACGAAGACATTACAGGATGCCGTTCACTCGAAGAGCTTCCTGAAAATGCACGCAACTATGTTCGCCGTATTTCAGAATTAGTCGGCGTACGAATTTCTACATTCAGTGTAGGGCCAGATAGAGAACAAACTAACATTTTAGAAAGTGTTTGGGCATAAAAAAGAAGTAGAGTAAAGGAGGATTTACATGAAAAAAATCCTAGTTGTAGATGATGAGAAGCCAATTTCAGACATCGTCAAGTTTAGTCTTTCAAAAGAAGGATTTGAGGTCATCACTGCGTTTGATGGTGAAGAAGGACTCGTTGCTTTTAATGAAAAAAATCCGGATTTAATCATCTTAGACTTGATGTTACCAAAAATTGACGGATTAGAAGTTTGTCGTGAAATTCGTAAAACAAGTCATGTGCCTATTATCATGGTAACAGCTAAAGATTCTGAAATTGATAAAGTTTTAGGTCTTGAATTAGGAGCGGATGATTACGTAACAAAACCTTTCTCCAACCGAGAATTAATCGCGCGTGTCAAAGCAAACTTACGTCGTCAACAATTAGCTCCAGCGGAAACAGAAGAAGAAAAAACAGCTAACGAAATTGTTTTAGGCGCTTTAACGATTCATGAAGACGCCTATGTGGTTTCAAAACGTGGTGAAGAAATCGAATTAACGCATCGTGAATTTGAATTGCTTCATTATTTAGCAAAACATATCGGACAAGTGATTACTCGTGAACACTTATTGCAAACGGTATGGGGTTATGATTACTTTGGGGATGTTCGTACAGTAGACGTAACAGTTCGTCGTTTACGTGAAAAAATTGAAGACACACCGAGTCATCCAACATGGATTATGACTCGCCGTGGGGTAGGATATTATATTAAAACCCCAGACCAAGAAAAAGAAGCTTAAACAACAAATGCGCTTTTCCTTGCCATGGTATATTCTGGTAAGGAAAGCGTATTTTGCTAAAAAGTAGAGGAGAAAGTGACTCATGAAGAAGGTGAAACGATTTTTTCGTTCCATTCAATTTAAGATTCCGATGCTGTTCATTTTGCTCTTGATGATTTCGTTGCAACTCATTGTCGCGAACTTCTTAACGCAATTAGAATCTCAAATGATTTCGAACTTTCAGGAACAAATTCAGCTACAAGTAGGGTTCTTGAAAAATAATGTGCAGCCCATTTTGGCTAAGGATACAACAGATGAGGCCAAATCGGCTGAAATATCGCAATTGTTACAAGATTATCCAACAGGAAATAGTATTGTAGAAATTCGTATTATGGATATGCAGGGATATATTTTGGGAACCACGAATCAAACCCAACAATCAATTGTAGGGACTCGTTCTACAGAGGCGGATGTACAACAAGTGGTAGTCTCAAATACTGTGTACAGTTACAACTATATTGACGGAGATTCTAGATATTGGAAATATGTTTCTCCGATTGATCCCCTCAGTGGTGTTTCTGGAAATCCAGTGGGGATCATTTCAGTAACGTCTAATATTGAATCGCGGTACACTCAAGTAAAAGATATTGGGATTATTTTTATTAGTTCTTCCGTTTTTATTATCATTTTAGCGATTGTGATTACCGTCATGATTTCTCAAGGGATTACTCGTCCGATTGCTGAAATGAAACAACAGACAGAACAAATTGCAGAAGGAAACTATACGGGTGAAGTGATGATTTACGGAGACGATGAGCTTGGTCAGTTAGGGCAAGCGATTAATGATTTATCTGTAAAAATCAAAGAAGCCCAAGAAGGAACGGAAGCGGAACGGCAACGCTTAGATAGTGTTCTACGTCATATGAGTGATGGGGTTATTGCAACAGACCGTCGTGGAAGAATTGTGATTATTAATGCTGCTGCATTGGATGTTTTGAACTTACGAAATGAGCATGTTATCGGAACGCCATTACTTGAAGTATTGCGTTTAGATAATAGTGTTTCTTTTAGAGACTTGTTGGAATCTCAAGAAGAGCGAATGATTACGATTGAAGAAGATGGCGAGGAAACCATTGTTCAATGTGAAATTTCAGTGATTCAGCGTGAATCCGGTTTTATCAGTGGGCTTGTATGCGTGTTAACTGACGTTACGGAACAGGAAAAAATTGATCGTGAACGTCGTAATTTCGTATCGAACGTTTCTCATGAATTAAGAACCCCACTAACAAGCATTAAGAGTTACACGGAAGCGTTAGTGGATGGAGCATGGGAAAATAAAGAAATTGCCCCAGAGTTTCTGAATGTCATCGAAACAGAAACGGATCGAATGATGCGTATGATTACCGACTTGCTGAACTTATCACGGATGGACCAAAATCGATTGGAACTTGATAAAGAGTTTGTGAATATGAATGAACTGGTGAAGCATATTGTGAATCGATTTGATATGGTTTTACAATCCGATCAATATAGAGAAAAGAACTATCGAATTCTCACAGATATTACGCAAAGAAACCTATGGGTAGAAATTGACCAAGATAAGATGACTCAGGTATTAGATAATATTATCAACAATGCGATTAAATATTCTCCAGATGGAGGACGTATTATTGTTCGACTCATGGAAACTCATACCGATCTCATTGTTAGTGTGAGTGATGAAGGACTAGGAGTTCCTCGTAAAGATATTCCACACTTATTTGACCGATTCTATCGTGTTGATAAAGCTCGTTCAAGAGCAATGGGCGGTAGTGGACTGGGTCTTGCCATTTCTAAAGAAGTAGTACAACTTCATGGAGGAAAAATCTGGGTGAATAGTATTGAAAATAAAGGATCAACGTTCTTTATTTCATTACCATATGTTCCATTTGAAGAGGATGGTGAATGGGATGAGATTTAAGCAATTTAGAGTACTATTATCGTCATTATTTATTTTGATGCTCATTAGCTTGATATTTACGTATTTAATTGTCATTCGTCCAGTTGAGTTTTTTGGAGTTAAAAATCAATCTGCTAATCTGACGACCACTCAAAATTCCGGAGCGCAGATTCGAGCGAACTATACGTTTGAGGATGTTTTTAGACCGACACGCCTTATCTTAACAAATAATAATAATAAGTTTGAAATGACAAGCCAAATGTCGATTCTAAGAGAATTAAATACCCTTTTATCAAAAAGCTTTTCGAATACAACACGTTTGTCTAAATTAGATGATATTAGTTATGAAAACCTTGTTTTAAGAGAAGCTCATTCGCAAATCTTATTTGACGGTTTGATTTCTTTCGGAATTATGAATCGTTATTTTGATGGATTGAATGATGATTATGTTAATGAGACATTTTCACGGATTGTTATTCGAACGGATGATTCGCATACTGCGTACTTTGTCAATGATGAAAATAAGAATATATACAGTGCGAAAATCGATGAAACTTTAAATGCGAAGATGGAAGCATTGTATAAAACAGATGAATTTTATGAAGTAGAATCGTATCGAGGAAAGACAAAGCAATTCTTTGTCGAACAAGATAAGGTAATGGTTGAACAATCTGCGTATTTGATTGAACAGATTCCAATTACTTTTTATATTCGTCAACTCTTTACAAATCAAACGGAAATTAGAACACGTGGAGACGGAAAGAGTGTGGTGTATAACGATAATTTATCTCAATTGAAGATGGATCGTACAACCAATATTATTACTTTCTTTGAAAATAAACCAGGGGAAGAAATACTCTTATATACTAATAACTTAACGCAGACTTTTACACAGATGAAGCGTCTAGGCGGATGGCAACTTGGAATGAGTTTTTCTTCAGTAGATTTAAGTTCCAATATAGTGGAGTATGTTCGTTATGTGAGCTCTTATCCAATTCTTTCTAGCGGAAGAGAAGGGATGACTCAAGTAAAAGCTACTGCGCATGGAATTGAAAAATTAAGAACATCATCTTTAATTGCGCAAACGCCTCTACCCTCAAAGAGTAAAAAAGTATCGATTGTTGGTGGAAAAGATATTGTGGTGGAACTGCTTAATGAAGGTTTCTCTATGAATGAAATCGAAGAGATTCGAATTGGTTATTCTTGGACGACCAGTAGTGAAAACAATCAAATTGTAGAGTTCATTCCAACTTGGTATATAAAAATAAAAAACAGATGGAAGACACTATCAGAGTTAAAAAATGAGAAAAAAGCGGGAGATACTGTAAACAAACAAACAGTAGGAGGTGAAGGAGATGGATTTTAGAAGAAGTGCAATCGTATTGATTGTTTGTTTCTTTTTCCTAGATGTATTCCTATTTGGACTCGTTTGGCAGAAAAAGGTAGAGTCGAAAACACCCTTGAATTCGAGTATTAATGTTATTGATCAGATGAAACAAGATGGGATTACATTGCCGTCATTACCTTCAACGGACGAAACAGCTCCGATTATCCAATTAACACCCGTTTCAATCGGGCCAGGTTTAAATAATTTACAAAATCAAAGCGTCACATTGGAAAAAAATGTCATCACTGCAGAATTGCTACCACCGATTCAGTTAGGTTTATCGACTACGATAAATGAGGAGAGCTTTAATACCTTAACAAACTTTATCAATAATAAGGTTTTATTCGGTGATAAATATGTATGGTCTTCTTATAATGCTACCACACGTAAGGTGATTTATGCACAAAAAGCTGATAAATTGAGTATTATGGACGGAACCAGCCAAATTATAGTCACATTGAATGCGAATGACCAAGCAGTTAGTTATGAACAGACCTATGCAGGGAATGTGCAAGTACTTGGAAATAAGAGAAGTCTAATCACTGCACAAAGCGCTGTTGAAGTTTTATTCCTAGCGGGGAAAATTCCAGCAAAATCAATAGTTTCAACGGTTAAGCTATCTTACTTCCAATCATTAGTACTAAAAGAGTTTTCCATTTATTCTCCTGCTTGGTATGTTGAAATTCGTCAAGCAGATGGTCAATTAGTGGCACGACGTGTAGATGCGATTCATGGAACCGTGTTAACGAATGAAACCTTGGAAACAACGAATACGCAAACACAACGTGCAACAACTAATAACACAACAACACAAACAGTGCAACAACAATAGAAGGGACATAGTATGCAAGAGTTAGGTTTTAAAGTGAGTTTATTAGCGAGTGGGAGTTCAGGGAATGCGACTTATATCGAGACTCCTAAGCAAAAATTATTAGTGGATTGTGGACTCACTGGTAAAGCTATTAGTGCTCAGATGGAAAAAATAAATCGTTCTATATCCGATATTGATGCCATTTTAGTGACTCACGAGCATTCGGATCATATCAAGGGAATAGGTGTTCTTGCAAGAAAGTATGGCATTCCTATTTATGCAAACGAAAAAACATGGGCAGCAATGTCCAGTAAAATTGGAAAGGTAGCTCTAGAGCAGCAAGAAATCTTTAATACAGGAGATACATTAACTTTTGGAGATATTGATGTGATGAGTTTTGCCGTTTCTCATGATGCGGCGGCTCCACAATTTTATAGCTTCCAAAAGGATCAACGCCAATTTGTTATGCTAACAGATACTGGATATGTAAGTGATAAACTTCGAGCTCTGTTAAAAAATGCTAATGCGTATTTAATCGAAAGCAATCATGATTTGGAAATGTTAAGAATGGGACCTTATGCGTGGCATTTAAAGCAACGAATCTTAAGCGATAAAGGCCATTTATCCAATGATGATGGGGCTCTAGCGATGTGTGAAATGCTTGGTGATCAAACCAAACGAATTTATTTAGGCCATTTAAGTCAAGATAATAATATGAAAGAAATTGCTTATCAAACAGCAGAAACTGTATTTAAAACTCATGATAAAGGAGTTCATCACTCCTTCGAATTATTTCATACGGATCCGTATGAGCCTACAAGTTTATTTGAAGTTTAACTTCTTAGGAATAATGCAAGAGATTTTTAAATAGACTATAAGCGTTTGTTCACACTAAATTCATATTTGGAATTTATCTTTAAAGTAACAACGAGAGGAGTGAGCAAATGGAAGAAGAACAACAAAAAAAGCTTAGAAAACGTAAAAATAGAAGTTTTAGAAATGGATTTGTTGGTGGGATTGTTGGAGGAACCATTGCAGTCGCAAGCGGAATTGGAATTATGGCGGTTACAAATCCTTTAAACCATCAAACACCAGCACCTACTACACAAGCCACAGAGAACAATGTAACTACTACAAAAACCTCTACAGCTGCTGCGAATACCAATAATGATATTTCAAAAGTGGTTGAAAATGTCAAAAATGCGGTTGTTTCTGTTATTAACAAACAAGCATCTGGCCGTAATTCTTTTTATGGGAATCAGCAACAACAGCAATCAAATGATGAATTAAGGACAGCTTCAGAAGGTAGTGGCGTTATTTATAAAAAAGAAAATGGATATGCCTACATCGTAACGAACAATCATGTTATTGCAAATTCGCAAGAGTTAGAAGTTCTTTTAGCTGATGGAACTAGGGAAAAGGCAGAATTAGTTGGGAGTGACCAATGGACGGACTTAGCAGTAATTCGTATTCCAGCAGATAAAGTAAGTACTGTAGCTGAGTTTGCGAACTCTGATGAGGTAAAAGCAGGACAGACAGCTATTGCAATTGGATCTCCTCTCGGCAGTGAATTTGCTACCAGTGTTACGCAAGGGATTGTTTCTGCAAATAATCGTCCAGTTCCTACAGACGTGGATGGAGATGGTCAACAAGATTGGATTGTAAATGCGATTCAAACTGATGCAGCGATTAACCCAGGAAACTCAGGTGGAGCTTTAATTAATAGCGCGGGACAAGTGATTGGGATTAACTCCATGAAGATTTCTAAATCTTCTGTTGAAGGAATGGGATTTGCCATTCCAAGTAATGAAGTGGTATCCATCATCAATGAATTGGAAAAAAATGGTAAAATCGTTCGTCCGGCTCTAGGAATTTCAATGGTGAACTTAACGAATGTGAATTCACAAGTCGTTCATCAATTAGATTTACCAAAAGATGTGAAGGGCGGGGTAGTTGTTGCAGAAGTTTCTTCTAAAGGAAGTGCAAAAGCGGCAGGACTTCAACCTTATGATGTAATTGTAGAAATGGATGGTCAAAAAGTAGAGGGAATTCAAAATTTAAGAAAAATACTCTATAGCCATAAAGTTGGAGATAAATTGGAAGTAACGTATTATCGTAACGGACAAAAGCATACAACAACGGTTTCACTAACAGAAACCAATAACCCAAGTTTATAAAAAATAAAGAGAGAGTCGGATTGCAAATGTGTAATCCGACTTTTTTGACTTATCCTCAAACTTATCCACCGAATTGTGGATAACTCTGTGGAAAAGTCTTTGGAAAACTCTTTGTCAAGTCCAAACTTAGGGGAACCTCTTTTGAAAACAGAAAGCGCTAAAAAGCCTAGAATACGGAATTTGATTGGAAAAAGTTATAAACATGAAAAAGAATTATTGTGGATAACTTTTTCATAAAATGACAAAGAATGTTGAAATAACAGCATTTTTAAAGGTTTAGATTCAGTGTGTATAACTGTGGATAACTGAAGGAAAAGCCCAAGAATGAAATATAACATTTATGTAACATTTAAAGAAAGTGAATCTATATCTAGGGGGTATGAATAAAAAATGTCAAAATTTAGTGGCGAACATGTGTACATGTGGATAACTCTGTGGATAAGTAGGGGATAAGAGGATAAAACAAGCATTTTTCCTCAAAAAAAGGTAAGATATTGGATGAAACGAGGGGATTAAATGAATATCACAATTGTGAGTGTTGGCAAACTAAAAGAAAAATATTTAAAACAAGGAATAGATGAATACGCAAAACGATTAGGAAGTTACTGCAAGTTCCAGGTTATTGAAGTTCCAGACGAAAAAGCACCAGAGAATTTGAGCGATAAAGAAATGGAGCAAGTACTCGAAAAAGAAGGAGAACGTATCCTTTCTAAAATTAAAGAAGGAGATGTAGTCGTAGCGATGGCTATCGAAGGAGACTTGGTGAGTTCAGAACAATTGGCAAAAGAGATGGATACTTTTGCAGTGCATGGTAAGAGTTCGATGGTATTTGTTATTGGGGGATCTCTAGGGTTAAGTCCAGCTGTGAAAAGACGCGCAGACCGTAAGATATCATTTGGTCGTATTACCTTACCTCATCAACTGATGAGACTCGTTCTAACCGAGCAAATTTACCGTTCATTTCGCATTAATTCAGGTCATGCTTATCATAAATAAGTAAATATTCTCATAAAAAAAATAAAAAGAAAGTGCAAAATAGAGAATTTATCTTCATATTTATTTCATAAGCTGTCTTTATACTCTAGTTATTCCCAAAGAGAATATTTATCCTCCCAAATAAATATTTCTAATCCTTTTTTCCACCGGCCACGTGTCGGTGGTTTTTTGTGTAAAAAGCATTGATTGAGGAAAAAATCCGTACTATACTTAAAATATGGAGAAGTACCCAAGAGGCTGAAGGGGTCGCACTCGAAATGCGATAGGTCGTGAAGGCGGCGCGGGAGTTCAAATCTCCTCTTCTCCTTATATAAAAAAAGGAAGTCAATGAAAGAAGGGAAAGAAGATGACCAAAGTAAAATTAAATTTAAATCAAACGCATTGTTGTGGAATTTATTCGGATAAGACGGTGTATCGTTTTACAGGGGATAGTTACCAAGAGTTGTTTTATCTTCTTCAAAGACGTGGACTCATTGAATCTTTTATTGATGGAGATTTCATTGTCTATGATGAATTGAAAAAGTACTCTGATTTACCTGCGTATCAAAAGCTTACTGAGGAAGAATTAGAAGCCATTGATTTTGATGATATTATTCAAAATCTTAGTGATGATGAAATCAAATCGGTGATTGAAAAATTTTTTGTCTATCGCTTTGAATGTGAGTTTCAGGAAGTAGACGAATAATAAAAAACTCAAAAAGCTGACGACTCTTAACGAGCTGTCAGCTTTTTGAGTTGAGTTTATTCTTAGCGAATTACTTGTTCAGTATCTTTGTCGAAGAAGTGAGATTTGTTTAAGTCGAATGCTAATTCAACTGTTTCACCTGGGTTGTGGAAGTCACGTGCATCCACTTTAGATACGAATTCAGTATCATCAACACGAGTGTAAAGCATTGTTTCTGCACCAAGTAATTCTGATACTACAACTTCTGCTTTCACTGAAGACGATGGATAAGTATCGATAGCAATTTGAGCTCCTTTGATATCTTCTGGACGGATACCGAAGATGAGTTCTTTTCCTTCATATCCTTTTTCTTCAAGAAGTTTTTTCTTCGCTTCTGGTAATTGTAATGATAAACCTTTACCATTTGTAATAACGCCGTCTTTTAATGTGACATTGAAGAAGTTCATTGCTGGTGATCCGATGAATCCAGCTACGAATACGTTGTTAGGAGTGTTGTACACTTCTTGTGGAGTACCGATTTGTTGTACGAAACCATCTTTCATGATAACGATACGGTCCGCCATTGTCATCGCTTCTGTTTGGTCGTGGGTTACGTAAATGGTTGTTGTTTCTAAACGACGGTGTAATTTCGCAATTTCAGCACGCATCGCAACACGTAATTTAGCATCTAAGTTAGAAAGAGGTTCGTCCATTAAGAATACTTTCGCATCACGAACAATCGCACGTCCTAAAGCCACACGTTGACGTTGACCACCAGATAAAGCTGCTGGTTTACGTTCTAAATATTGTGCTAAGCCTAAGATTTCCGCTGCGTTTTTAACACGTTTGTCAATTTCAGCTTTATCGTATTTACGTAATTTCAAACCGAATGCCATGTTGTCATATACGCTCATGTGAGGATATAGGGCATAGTTTTGGAATACCATCGCGATATCACGATCTTTTGGAGCTACGTCGTTCATTACAACGTCGCCAATTTTTAATTCCCCTTCAGAAATATCTTCAAGACCAGCGATCATACGAAGTGTAGTTGATTTACCGCATCCAGAAGGTCCTACGAATACGATGAATTCGCGGTCTTTGATGTGTAAGTTAAAGTCTGTTACGGAATAGTTTTCCGCGTTGTCATATTTTTTGTGAATATGGTTTAATTGCATTTCTACCATTAGGATTTCCCCCTGTCATTGTTTTAACATTATTAGTGTACTTTTTTTGGTTAGAAAGAGATAGGGTAGATTGCACAAAAAGCACCCTGAATTTTGTGCATATTGCCGAAAATCCAGATTCGAAGGATTCGTTTTACCGTATCTTAAGATAAAGAATGTAAGGATTTTCAAAAAATGAGTAAACACGGATGCAAGCTTTGCAAAACTTTGTTATCATAAGGGATAGAAACTTTAAATGAAAAAGGTGATGAAATGGAAAGAAAACGTGGATTCGAAGTGATATCTGTCTACGAAGGAAAAGGAATTAATGTTCCTAAACGTTCTACAAAACATTCGGCAGGTTATGATTTTGAAGCGGCAGAAGATATTGTGTTGCCAAGTATTTGGAAAATGATTTTTAAATTTGCTGCTACTCAATTAAAACAATGGATTTACACAACCGATAAAGAAACGGTTGAGGCAGAATTACAAAAAGAACAAAAGGTATTAAAACCGATTCTTGTTCCAACAGGAATTAAATCTTATATGCAAGAAGATGAATATTTACAACTTGCGAACCGTTCAAGTAATCCACTCAAACACTTTTTAGTATTACCAAACGGAATTGGGGTTGTCGATAGTGACTACTATAATAATCCAGATAATGAAGGACATATTTACTTCCAATTGATCAACTTTGGATTATTCGATAAAGAAATTAAAAAAGGCGACCGTATTGGCCAAGGTATTTTCTTACCATTCTTAAAAGCAGATACGGACGAAGAAAATGATATGAATGAACGTACAGGTGGTTTTGGTTCTTCTGGCGTTCGTTAGAAAGGGGCCAATATGGCAAAAACAGCCACAAGTTTTGTATGTAGAGAATGTGGATATAACTCACCAAAATATTTAGGAAAATGTCCAAACTGTGGAAATTGGTCAACAATGGAAGAATTTAAGGAAACGACGAGTAACACGAAACGTCCCTCCTTAGTGCAACATTCGGAAGAAGCGCATAAAACAAAACCGATGCGACTTGATCAAGTTTCTTATGAACGTGTCAATCGTGTCCAAACGTCTATTAGCGAACTCGACCGCGTTCTTGGGGGTGGCGTGGTGCCAGGGTCCCTTGTATTGATTGGTGGGGACCCTGGGATTGGGAAATCTACCTTATTATTACAAGTTTCTAGTGAACTACAACAAACACAAGGAACGGTTCTCTATGTATCCGGAGAGGAAAGTGCGTCTCAAATTAAAATGCGTGCAGAGCGTCTTGGGATGCAAGCAGACGGATTTTATATTTATGCGGAGACAAACTTAGAAGATATCGTTGCACAAGTGGAATCCTTGAAGCCGGACTATGTCATTATCGACTCGATTCAAACGATGACACATCCGCAGGCAAACGGGGTAGCCGGAAGCGTGTCTCATGTTCGTGAGGCAACGGCCACATTAATGCGACTTGCTAAACTCAATCAGATTGCCATCTTTATTGTGGGTCACGTGACTAAAGAGGGTGCCTTAGCAGGTCCTCGTATGTTGGAACATATGGTAGATACCGTTCTTTATTTTGAAGGGGATAAACATCATAGTTTCCGAGTGCTTCGCTCTGTGAAAAACAGGTTTGGCTCAACGAATGAGATTGGTGTGTTTGAAATGCATCAAGAAGGACTGAACGAAGTAACGAATCCTTCCGAAGTCTTCTTAGAAGAGCGTCTTGCTGGAGCGACAGGTTCGGCGATTGTGGTGTCACTTGAAGGGACAAGACCTATTTTGACTGAGGTGCAATGTCTATTGTCACCAACGGCCTTTGGAAATGCACGCCGTACGACAAGCGGTCTGGACTATAATCGTGTTGCGCTCTTGATGGCGGTGCTTGAGAAACGTGCAGGACTTCTCTTACAAAATCAAGATGCGTACTTTAAATCAACGGGAGGTTTGAAACTTAATGAACCTGCAGTCGATTTAGCGATTGCGATGAGTATCGTTTCAAGCTATAAAGAAAAAGAAACGCAGATGGGAGATTGCTTTATAGGCGAAATCGGCTTAACGGGTGAAATCCGAAAAGTGAACCGTGTCTATGATCGTGTCCGTGAAGCAGAAAAGCTCGGATTTAAGCGTGTCTTTATTCCAAAAAACAACTTAGATGGATGGAAAATTCCTGAAAATATCGAAGTTGTCGGTGTATCTTCTGTTAAAGAAGCTATTTATAAAGCTTTCAATCATGAAAAATAGAAAGGAGAGGATTTAATGGAACAACCCAAAAAATTTCAATCCTACGGAAAAAAATTATTGCAGCTCATTTTTGTATTGCTTGGAGGGTCTTTAGGAGCAACCTACCTCCCAAGCATTTGGGCAGCTTTATCAATTTCTAACGACTGGATTACTTCTCAAGTTACGAATATTTTGTTAGGCGCAATTATTCTATTCTTTATTTCTTTTTTCGTAACGGATCCGATTTTATCCGGTGTGAGAAGACTTGAGAAGCTAGTGAATCAACTGTCTGTAAGCTATTTACTCTTTGGAATGATAGGAGCACTGATTGGACTTTTAGTGGCGTGGCTTGTGGGGCTCCCATTTACTAATTTACAAATCCCTGCAATTACTCAAGCCTTGCCGATTGCTCTAAGTATTATTTTTGGATATCTTGGATTTTACGTAGGAACTACTCGTCGTGAGGATATTCTAAGAGTCTTCACAGTCAATAAGAAAAAAGCAGAAGAAGGTCCCGTATTACAGCGAAAAGCAGGAGATAATTTTAGAAAATATAAACTACTCGATACGAGTGTCATTATTGATGGTCGTATTTACGATATTGCTAAAACTGGTTTTATAGAAGGGGTACTAGTGATTCCGGTATTCGTATTAAACGAACTTCAATACATTGCGGATAGTGCTGACAGTTTAAAACGTGTGAGGGGTCGCCGTGGATTAGATATTTTGAACGCCCTTCAAAAAGAAGAGCATATTCAAGTAGAGATTTACGATGGAGATTATGATGATATCAATGAAGTAGACCGTAAGTTGATTCGCTTGGCGAAGGCGATTGACGGCATTATTATCACGAACGATTTTAATTTAAATAAAGTGAGTGAATTCCAAAATGTTCCGGTCTTTAATATTAATGCATTAGCGCAAGCCATTAAGCCGGTGGTGATTCCGGGTGAAACGTTGAAGACTACCGTAGTCAAACAAGGAACAGAACGTCAACAAGGCGTAGCTTATCTAGATGACGGAACAATGATTGTTGTTGAAGATGGACAATATTATATGAATGAAGAGATTGAAGTGGTCGTAACGAGCGCTCTTCAAACAGCTGCTGGACGTATGATTTTTGCCAAACCACTGCATAGCCAAAAGAAAATTAAACAATAAAGTGCTTCAAACCTTCCATTATGATTCCTTCGAATCCTTGCGGATTATTTTATAATAACGGTAACGTTGCACCGGCTCGAGCCTAAAGTCTCTCGACTAAAAAACTCAAAAAGGGAGTACGGAATCAATTCCGAACTCCCTTTAATTCGTCTTTTTTGCGAATCGCTTTACTGTTATTATAAAATCCGTACGATTCTCCGTAATCACACTGCTTTTCTATTAGCTAAATAAAAAGCGACGACTACTGAGAGTTTGAGGAGAGAAAAAAGGATGGACAAATTGGGGTCAGTCCCATATAAACATGAATAAAATAAGAGTTTTTTATTGAAAAGATGAAGGATAAATGAAATTAAAACACAAAATAGTTGAAATGAAAATAAATCTATGTTAGAGTCTAAACCTGTAAGAAAAAAGGAGGAATATAAAAATGAATTCAAACAAAAAGAAAAATGTAATTCGTAAAATTGTGGGAATGACTGCTACAATGGCAATCGCAAGCGTATTTTCGCCATCAATTTTATCGAACACACAAACAGTGTTAGCACAAGAGGCACCTGTGGGACAATACAAAGTAACATACGTATTTGAAAGCGATACGCCAGGGAAAGCTCTACCGCAGAGAGTATTAGATAGAAAACCAGCAGATGCTCAATATGTCGATGGAACAGTGGTTACCCCAAAAACTTCATTTAGTGATGTAGCTGGTGAAGGTGGGAACGGTAATTACTCTGAGACAGATGGTTATTGGCTATTCCAAGGATTTGATGCTGATAGCAAAACGATTCAAAGTGGTGATGTAGTCTTCACAGGTAAATGGAAATGGTTTGATTCTATCAATGTATCCTATAAATTAGTTAATGAGGGTGTGATTCCTTATCCAAAAGGATTAAGAAAACTAGAGCAGGAATCACAAAATATTAGACTTTCGTACTATGATTATTCTACAGGACAATATAATGAAAAGATAAATGAAATAGAAGAGAAGTTTTTCCTTTCGAATGAAGATGCATTGGATTACGGACATCATATCGATGAAGAAAATGAAGGTTATTGGACATTCGCACCACGGGGTTATGGTTTAGGAAACGGTAATACTGGAATTAGAGTTGAAGATAGTTTCGTAAGATATACATTGCCTTATATGATAGTGCGCATGGAGTTTGAATTTACTCCAACAAGTCGTAAAGTGGCATATGAATTTGTGAGTGGAACAGAAGGTAAAGATTTACCAGCGGCCATTAATGGATTTATGCCAGAAGAAACTGAAGAGTATTATTATAGTGAGAGAAACTCTTATGATTACGCTGACAAGAAAGTAGTTGCCAAACAACCAACACAAACAACTTACTACGATGACACAAACAAAGGGACATGGACATTTGTTGCGTATGACTTTACTGAAAAGCAACTTAGTGAATGGGATCATAATGGTTGGAATTTGAAATTCAAAGGGACATGGACATTTGTAGCCGATGAAGTGCCAGCTCCAACTCCACAACCAGAAACAACAGAAGAAACAACGCAGACACCAACAACAGAAGCGGAAACCGTTGTCGAACAATCAAAAACAACAGAAGTGCCAACTTCAGAGGAAAAGGCTGCAGAATTACCAAATACAGGTACAGCTACTGTCTTATCAACAGTTGTTGCAGGAGCAAGTGTTGCGTTTGCAGGTTTAGGTATGATTGTTCTTGGTCGTAATCGTAAAGAAAATTAAAATTCATTCTTAAACGACTACTTGATATAGAAATATGAAACAACCTTCCAGGAAAAGTGGGACTGACCCCAAAAAGTGAGAATTTAATAAAAACACCCTAGGGCTACCTGTCTCCGGTATTCAACCGGAGACAGGTAGTCCAATTTTTGTTGGATTCTTTTTTCCTTTCCAATTCCTTGTATTTTTTAATATTTCTAATTCAACTTCTTTTCTTCGTAACTCTAATTTTAATTGATCGATTTCCGAAAGTTCAGATATTGCTTTATTATAGGAATATTGTTTTCCCACCGGTTGGTGGAAACGATAAGTTTCTCCGTTTTTATACCACTTAAACCATGTTTCTACTTGAGTTTTGTTTTTAATGTTTAACTCCAGCATTACTTGTTTTGTACTATACCCCTGTAATTTCATTTCTACGGCTTTATTCTTTGGTTCAATAGAATAAGCCACTCGATTTTTAACCATAAAAAGACACCTCCATGTGTATTTGATAATATTGTACCAAATCCAACTTGGAGGTGTTTTTATTTAATTCTCATTTACGGGGGTCAGTGCCGCCAATTTCGTCCATCGTTATTGTTACTCAATATCGATTTCAAATGGCTCATCAATGGTTTCAGCGACGTATTTGCCATCTTTCTTACGTTGTTTCACGCATTCTGTTAATAAGTATTCGATTTGTCCATTGACTGATCGAAAATCATCTTCTGCCCATGATGCGATAGCAGCATATAATTTAGAAGACAGTCGTAATGGAATTTGTTTTTTCTTTAAGTCAGCCATCGTTAGTATAGGCTTCCTGTGTTAACGATTGGTTGAGCATCATGATTTCCGCAAAGAACAACTAGTAAGTTAGAGACCATCGCAGCTTTACGTTCCTCGTCAAGCTCTACTAATTCTCCTTCACTTAAGCGTTCTAACGCCATTTCAACCATTCCAACGGCACCATCTACAATCATCTTTCTAGCATCAATAATTGCTGAAGCTTGTTGACGTTGAAGCATTACTGCAGCGATTTCAGGAGCATATGCTAGATAAGTAATGCGTGCTTCAATAATTTCGAGTCCAGCATTTTCAACACGTGCTTGAATTTCATCACGAATTCGTTTTGCAACAACTTCACTGGAACCACGTAAGCTTCCTTCATCGGCAATCCCATCTCCAGTAGTATCCACATTTGGGGCTACATCATAAGGATAGATGCGTACAATATTACGAAGGGCGCTGTCACATTGAAGCGATAAGTATTCTTTGTAGTTATCGACATTGAAGACCGCTTTAGCGGTATCAACCACTTTCCAAGTTACGGCAATTCCGATTTCTACAGGATTTCCTAAGCAATCATTAATTTTTTGACGAGAATTATTTAAGGTCATGATTTTTAAGGAAATATGTTTATTAAAGGCGTCTAAGTTGGCTTCAGGTCTTGAGTTACCAACTGATATTGGTGTATTTTGACGATCTACATCACCGCTTTGGCCTAGTTTTGTTTTAGCAGCAGGATTCACTGCCACGCTAAAAGGATTTACAAAATAGAATCCCGGCTCTTTAATCGTTCCTGTATAATTCCCAAAAAGAGTCAAAACAATGGCCTCTTGAGGTTTGACAACTTTCAGACCACCAAATGAAATGATCGATGCAATAAATAAAAAGATACTAAGCAAAACGCCAACGATAGTTAATGCTTCATTCTTCAAAAAGGAGATGGAAGAAATAAAGCTGGCAATTGCAAAAATAATCATTAGAACAATGATAAATAACGCAGCAAAACCGTTAGACTTTGTTTTTAAGATTTTTTCGTTCATAAAAAAGACTCCTTTGTCTATTTGATATCTAAATGATATCAAATGAATATATGTATGTCAATAGAAATAATAAAGATGAGAGGAATATAAATATGAATAGGAAAAGAACTTTTTGCCCAAAAGATGAATAGTAAATGAAAATAAAAAACAAAATGATTGCAATGACAATAAATTTATGTTAGAATCTGAACTTGTAAGTAAAAAGGAGGAATATAAAAATGAATTCAAACAAAAAGAAAAATGTAATTCGTAAAATTGTAGGAATGACTGCTACAATGGCAATCGCAAGCGTATTAGCACCATCAATCGTATCCAATACACAAGGGGTATTCGCTCAGGAAGCAGCTCCACAAGTTTACCATGCGGAAAATGTCTACGAAAGCGTTACTCCAGGAAAAGTATTACCTCAAGATGTAATAGATCGATCAGTACCAACAGTAGATATCGTTGACTACGTGGAAGGACAAACAGTATATCCATTTGGTCCTATGAAAAGAGTAGTTGAAGAGAGACAAGGAAGTGAAGCCGTTGAAGGAGAAGGTTATTGGGTATTCCAAGGGTTTGATGCGGATAGTAAAACGGTTCAAGGAGGCGATGTAGTCTTCACAGGGAAATGGAAATGGTTTGATTACGTTTTGGTCTCTTCTTCAATAGAGGTTTCAAATCAGACTCAATATACCTATCCTGGAATCACGCTTCCTAAAAATTTATTAAATTTAGAAAAAGAAACACAAAAAATTAGAGTATCGTATGTAGATTACACAAATTCAAATGGAAATGAAGAAAGTAAAAAAGCATATGATAAAATAAGTAAATGGGATGACGAAATAGGTGGTTTTGGCCATCATATTGATGAAGAAAATGAAGGATATTGGACTTTTGTGGAGCCACCAATTAATTTGACATATGATGGACGAAGTAAACTGGAATCATATGCCAACATTAATAATCTTCCTGAAATTGTTACATCATATGAGTTTGATTTTACTCCAACAAGTCGTAAAGTGGCTTATGAATTTGTGAGTGGAACAGAAGGTAAGGATTTACCAGCAGCCATTAATGGATTTATGCCAGAAGAAACTGAAGAGTATTATTATATTAAGAGAAACGATACTGATTACGCTGACAAGAAAGTGGTTGCCAAACAACCAACACAAACAACTTACTACGATGACACAAACAAAGGAACATGGACATTTGTTGCGTATGACTTTACTGAAAAACAAATCAGTGAATGGGATCATAATGGTTGGAATTTAAAATTCAAAGGAACATGGACATTTGTAGCGGATGCAGTGCCAGCTCCAACTCCACAACCAGAAACAACAGAAGAAACAACGCAGACACCAACAACAGCAGTCGAATCAGTTGTAGAACAACCAAAAACAACAGAAGTGCCAGCTTCAGAAGAAAAAGCACCAGAATTACCAAATACAGGTACGGTTGCTGCTTTATCAACAGTTGTAGCAGGAGCAAGTGTCGCTTTTGCAGGTTTAGGTATGATCGTTCTGGGTCGTAACCGTAAAGAAGACTAACATTCATTCTTAAACGACTAATTGATATAGAAATATGAAACAACCTTCCAGGAAAAATCTTGGAAGGTTGTTTTCTATTCAAAAATGGGACTAATATTGAAGAGAGTGAATCATTGACTCAATAAGGTGGATATGCTATTCTATCCATTGTATAAAAAAGAATCACTACGATTTAGAAAGGAGAAATTATGCATTATATTTCAGTAGAACATCTTTCTTTCTCATATGAACAAGAGACAGTACTTGAAGATATTAGCTTTACGGTTGAACCAGGTCAGTTTGTTATTTTGACAGGGGAAAACGGGGCCGCAAAGTCAACGCTCGTAAAAAATATTTTGGGACTTTTAACTCCAAAGACTGGAAAAGCAGTGATTGCTAAGAAAAATAGAAATGGCGAGAAGTTATCGATTGGATACGCTCCGCAACAGATTTCTTCTTTTAATGTAGGTTTCCCTTCGAATGTTTATGAATTAGTTGCTTCAGGGCGATACCAACAAGGTCGCTGGTTTAAAAAGTTAACAGCAGAAGATCACGAACATATCGAGCGTTCTCTCAAATCCGTTGGGATGTGGGATGAGCGTCATAAGCGTATCGGAGATTTATCAGGGGGACAAAAACAACGCATTTGTTTAGCGCGAATTTTTGCAACAGACCCAGATTTATTCGTTTTAGACGAGCCAACTGCGGGTATGGACAAAGCTTCTAGAGAACGATTCTATCATTTATTACATCATGCATGCGTTCATCATGGGAAAGCCATTTTAATGGTCACTCATGAGGAAGAAGCACTTGAACAATACGTGGATAAACATATCCATCTGCAACGAAAGGAGGATTCTCCATGGAGATGTTTTTCTATGGTTTCATGCAAAGAGCATTCATCTCAGGAATAGCAATGGCTTTTATTACGCCAATTCTTGGATTATTCTTAATTCTTAGAAGACAGTCGCTCATGGCGGATACTTTATCGCACGTTTCTTTAGTCGGAGTTGCACTAGGGTTTCTTCTAGGGATGAATCCGACGTTCACAACACTAATTGTAGTCATTATTGCAGCAATTTTTATTGAAGCCATTGGAAAGTATTTTAGAGGATATTCCGAAATTACCGTTGCGATTTTGATGTCTGGTGGAATGGCGATTGCTCTTATTTTAATGAACTTACAAAAAGGTCGTTCAACGATGAGTGTGGACCAATTTTTATTTGGTTCGATAGTGACAATTACAAAAGAGCAAATGTGGATTATGATTTTATTAGCTGTCATAGTAGTTGGTCTATATGCGATCTTCCGTAAACCACTCTATGTTCTATCATTCGATGAAGACACAGCGATGACCGCGGGATTGCCCGTTCGATTGATGACGAATCTCTTTACAATTATTACAGGAGTTGTGATTGCTGTGATGATGCCAATCGCAGGATCTCTTCTAGTATCAGCCGTTATCGTATTGCCAGCTTCGATTGCGCTTCGTGTTAGCAGTAAGTTTAACGGAGTAATTATAGGCGGAATTATCATTAGTCTGATTGGTTTCTTTGCAGGCCTTTCAGCATCCTATATTTACGAAGCACCTCCGGGAGCTGCGATTACTTGTGTGTTCCTTGTGATTTTATTCATCTCATTTATCCTGAGTGCCTTTCGTAAAAGAGCATAATGAACAAAGCTTACCATTCATTTGGTAGGCTTTTTTTGTGGCTCAGTTTGACGAAATGGCTAGGAGAGCGTATAGTAACTGTCATAAGATTATTTGGAGGAAAAGCATGTGATTATACAGGCGTTATCGAGTCTGGTGACGATACTAGCTGTTATCGCGCTCGGTTATCTCTTGCAGGCCAAGGGATGGTTTCAGAAAGGATTCAGTAAGAGCATTGCGGATTTGATTTTGAAGATTGCTTTACCAGCATCTATCTTTGTTTCCGTATTAAAATTTATTACAGGAGATCAACTCGTCAGTTTCTTTGGAGCAAGTTTTTATCCATTGATTACTGTAATTCTAGGGTATATCGTCGCATGGGGCGCTGTGGTGTTGTTTAAAGTTCCTGTTGGAAGACGAGGGATTATGCTCAATACATTCGTTAATGCGAACACGGTCTTTATGGGGCTCCCGCTCAACCTCTCCCTTTTTGGAGAAGAAGCGATGCCGTACTTCTTGGTTTACTATGTGATGAATACATTGTCGATTTTTACCGTTGGAACGTATGTTGTAGCTACTGACCGTCCTGGCGGAAACAAAAACAATGGAATCGAGTGGAAGAATCTCTGTTCACCACCACTCATTGCGTTTTTGGTGGCTTTAGGAGTGGTAGCATTAGGGATTCCAATTCCAACCTTTGCTCAGAATTCGATTAGTATCGTGGGAAGTTTAGTAACTCCATTGTCACTAATGTATATTGGGATTAATCTTAAACAAAGCGGGCTTGGAACACTGCGGTTAGAACGTGATACAGTACTTGCTCTAGCTGGCCGTTTTATTATTTTCCCAATTTTAATGGTTCTTGTTCTACTCATTGGTGGGACAGATAACACGCTATTAAAAGAAACCTTTATTATTCAATCCACTATTCCAACGCTGGTTATTATGCCGATTTTAGCGGCAGAAGCAGGAGGAGATGTTGATTTTGCCACGAATATCGTGACCATGACAACCATTGCTTACTTAGCGGTATTGCCTTTGTGGTCCTTATTCTTATTTTTCATTTAGCGAAATTATCATATATGATAATTTTTTATGCATACAAAAAGCGAAGACCCCTTATAGGTTCTTCGCTTTATTTCATTTTATCTTATAAAAATTCATGAGTATCAAAGAAGTTTCCTAAAACAGCTTTGATTTTTTGAGATTCAGTATCGATCTCTGTAATTTTGATGATAGAAGAATAATCGGATACATTGTGATTAGAGACTCCAGATTCACAGAACACAACCGCTCCTGCAGTGGTTGAATCGAACTCTTGAATTAAGCTACGCATTCCGTTAATCGTACCGCCAGCTTTTAAGAAATCGTCAACGATTAATACATTAGATCCACTAGGAAGTGTACGTTTGGATAATTCCATTTTCTCCACACGAGAAGAAGAACCGGAAACGTAGTTAATACTTACAGTAGAACCTTCTGTAATTTTTGAATCACGACGAACAATGACGAAAGGAACGTTTAAGTAATTAGCTACTGTTTGTGCAATAGGAACCCCTTTTGTTGCAACGGTCATAACGGCATCAATCTTCTTATCTTCGTAAGCAGATGCAATCATTTTTCCTAAATCATGTAATACATTTGGTTTTGCCAGTAAGTCAGATAGATAAATATATCCTCCTGGCAATAAGCGACTTGCATCATTCATTTGTTCTTTTAATTTCTCCGCAGCAGCTAATGCTTGTTCGCGTTTGATTTTTGGTACAAAAATCACTCCGCCCGCAGCACCAGGGACTGTACGAATAATCCCAACACCTTGTTTTTCAAAAGTCTTCTTAATAATAGCAATATCTTCACTAATAGAAGATTTTGCGGACTGGTACAAAGTTGTAAATGTAGTTAATGAAATTAACGTATGTGGATTATCTAATAGACGTTGCGTCATATCAATAAGACGCTCACTTCTTTTCAATTTCATTGAATCGTCCTCCCTCTTTGAATGAACTACTTCTATACTATTATACATAAAATGACGAAAATTACAATTTCGAAAAACTGTATCATTCGGGAAAAAGCACAAAAAATATCTCTTTATAAAACGAACGTTCTATTTTTATAAAGATATCTTATCAAAATGTAGAAGTACTTTAAAAGTTAATTAAAAACGGACTCATATCGTGAGTCCGTTTTACAGTTTAAATGCGTTTGAGTTCGATGCCGACAACACCGTAGAGTGCTTGTTTTTCTTTTGAATAGTAAGTCAACATGTCGTCGGGATGTGCATTGACCACGTCTTCTGAAGTATAACCGCATTTTAGTAGTGGGAGGTTTTCATACAGTTCTCTAAAGTCTTTAAAGATATGTAACTGAACTACTTCGCAGAGTGTAGACTTAGAATCATCTTCAGAATTGGAAAATCGAATCTGATCACCAATTTGAATCGATTGTCGCTTTTCATCATAGAGACGAAGCTCAATCGTTTTTTGACCGGAGGCAATGGAAGCATACGGTTTTGGGAAAAGAGTCATCTCATGTAGCATGACTAGTTCTCCTTGTTTAAAACGAATTTTTCAACGGCAACAGCAACGCCATCTTCGTTGTTTGTGGTTGTAATAAAGTTGGCAATTTCTTTAATGGAATCAACGGCATTGCCCATTGCAACACCAAGACCAGCGTATTCAATCATGTCACGATCATTTTCGTGGTCTCCAATACACATTACTTCATCGCGTGTAAGTCCTAGTTTTTCAGCTAGATGATGCACGGCTTTTCCTTTGCTTGCTTCAGGGTGAATCACTTCGAGATAGAAGCCGGCACTACGGAAAATGTTGTAGCTACTCTTGAAGTCGTCAGAAAGATTTGGAAGTAATTCTTCTAACACTTCAGGCTCATCCACGAACATGATTTTGACGAATTCTTTATCGGTTGGAATATCCTTGTATAATTGGTGCACGATTGGCATTCCCACCAAATCGCTCTCGTGTTTGGAATATTTCCCAACGGTCTCATTTGGCACAAAAATAGATTTTTCATCGATGGCATGGTAGTGTACATTATATTTTGTAGCATAATCGTTCACGCGTTCTAAGTCCTCATGCGTCATTGAGAAGCGAACGAGTGCTTTTTTCGAACCTGTTTGTTGTACAAGAGTTCCGTTGTAAGTCACGACATAATCGTGGTCATTGACGAGGTCGAGTTCTTGAAGAAGACCTTCCACACCAAGGTATGGACGACCTGTACAAAGAACCACATAGACTCCTTGCGCGCTTGCAGCGTTTAAAGCAGCCTTTACTCGAGGTGTGATTTCGCGTTTTGAATTGAGCAGTGTGCCGTCGATATCGATGGCGATTAATTTGATAGACATAGTGCCTCCTTGAAAATTGTTAAATAGCGTTAAGTAAGGTTTTGAGCTGGATAATTAGACGTCTTTAAAATAAGAATCTGAGCAAAAATACAATGCTTATACATAAATCCATTACGTAAAACTTTCGGAGTGTTCCGTAAAATATGGAAAACACAATATACCTTATAAGGTATATTGTGTTTTTTTATTTATAAAAAGTAATTGGTAGATGATGCTTATAGCCTGTGAAGTTGAGTTCGCAGAAGCCACTTGCTCTCGGGTGCCTCACCATATTTATACGCATCCACTTCGACGCAGTGGTTTATTGCCATTCTTTTCACCACCCGTGATTCAAGAATGGCTAATAAACTTTGCGGGCGAAAGACAACGAAGCAGAATGACTTCACACTGTGAAATCATTCTTGGCTTCTGTCTTTCTGCCTCACATCCTGCGAAGTTGAACTCGGGCTCACAGGACTGCAAAACTTCGCACTGTGAAGTTTTGCTTCCCGTAGTATCCGCACGACTTGTGCCAAGTCACTTGCGTTACTCCGGTCCAGTGATTCAGTCCTGAGCGTTCGCCCTCGTATCCTGTGTAGTTGAGTTCGCAATCGCAGAAATGGCGTGCGTTTCCCGAAACGTCCGCACGACTCGTTCCGAGTCCCTTCCGGCGTTCCGGTTCAACGTTCCATTTCTAGACGCGATTGCTCACATCCTGTGAAGTTGAGTTCGGAAAAGCAGAGGCTCAAGCCTTTCGAGGTTAGTCCTCACGACTTGTGCCAAGTCCCTTGCGGCTAACCTTCGAACCGTCATCGCCTCTAAACGCTTTTCCTCACATCCTGTTACTTCATTTGATTCGAGAAAACGTCCAATTGTGCAGCGATCGTTTGGAACTCTTCGTAGTCGTCCATAAAGAGTTCGTTTTGCATGTCGCGTGTCACCATTTCACGAGGGAAGTAGAGGCGTTCGTCTCCACGAACCTTTCCAGAAATGGCTTCTACAATCGAGCTTACTTGAGAAAGCTCAACCATATTTCCGTTTCGTTCTACGAGTTCAATTTGTGTTCTTGGCTTAATAGAATCTGGACGATAGAAATCATATGGTAAATCGAAACTGTTGTTGATGGCCGTGTAATATTCAGGATCAAAACCAACAGCTTCTACGATTTGTTTCATGCGTTCGACTTGTGGACCATCGTTTTTGCGGTTAAATGGCACCGATTTGAATGGACGACGGTTAATGAAACGATCGGATAAGTCACTTAAAATCGCATCTTCTTCTAAGAGCCAGTGAGAGAAGTACGTATTTAATACACCGTCATCGAGGCGTAAGTAATCTTCCAATGTCCAGGTTCCTTCGAAGAAAGGCTTTAAGAATGTTGCAGAATGTTTTAAAGGATTTGATTCTGAGTTGTAGCAAGCCGAAGCGCGTTTTAATAAGTGATTTAATACGACTTCCATTCCACGAGAAACGGGGTGGAAATACACTTGCATATACATTTGATAACGACTCACGATGTAATCTTCAACAGCATGCATTCCTGAATAAGTAAACGCAATGCCACCTTTATATGGACGAATCACACGTAAGATACGTGTTAGGTCAAAGGTTCCGTAATTAACCCCTGTGAAATAAGCGTCACGAAGCAAATAGTCCATACGATCCGCATCGATTTGGCTAGAAATCAATTGAACTACTTGAGGGTTTGGATGCGTTTTTTGAATCACGCTAGCCACTTCTTGTGGGAAGGTAGAAGAAACTTTACGTAAAATTTGGTTCACTTCGGTTCCTTCAGATAAGATGATATCAATAGTGATTTGTTCATGGTTTGTGTCGAAAATTTTCTCAAAGGTATGAGAGTAAGGGCCATGTCCTACATCATGCAGTAAAGCTGCACATAACACTACGAGGCGATTACGATCGTCCCAAAGGCCATCTCCTTCTTCTTGAGTAGCGTAATTTCTGGCAAAATTATCGCAAATGCGTCGAGCAATTTCATACACTCCAAGAGAATGCGAAAATCTTGAATGTTCTGCAGTATGGAAAGTGTACATAGAGGCACCAGTTTGTTTAATTCTGCGGAGTCGTTGTAATTCACGGCTGTTAATCAATTCCAGAATAATTGGATGTTGCACATGGATGTAATCGTGAACGGGGTCACGAAATACTTTTTCACGTTTGAATGCTTCTGTCATTCGTTTTACTCCTTCTTTCGTTTAGATTGTGAAATGTTATCATAAGCACTTCCAGTGTATGCTATTTTTGGCGGAAATGCAAGAGGATTTTGTTGAAAAAAGCCTTTATAACGCTATTTTTGAAGGGTTATTGTCTTTGAATAAATCGCTCGAGTGCTTTCTGAAATTCCGGAGTGAGAGTGAAGTCGATTTTTGTCTCTTCAAGAGAGCACCCCATCTGCGTTAATGCCTGTAAGACGCGGATTTGTACTTCTTCAATCGTGAGGGATAGTCCTAAAGCATCTCCAATATTCCACATGCTATCAGCGTTTACCGTTGGGAAATGCCATTTGGTTTCTTGACCTTGAATTGCATGGTCATAAAAATCACGAACGACTTGACCGCGATAGCGTTGGTCTCCAAATACACTTAAGTAAATGGACACACAAACTATGTCTTTTAACCTGCGTTGTGCGATCCCGGCAATTTTTCTTCCTTGAATACTTAAATCATAATCCCCAGGACAATAGGAATCACTGACTTCAAATGCATTGATACCGCCTAATGCACTAGCTTCAGGGAAGCTTTGCTGAATTAATTGCTGCATCCACTCGTATGCTTGATTGATTGTAGGCATTTGTTCGTTTTTGAAAAGAAGGCTAATATTTAAGATCCCTTCGTTACTAACGACAGCGAGGCCTCCTGCTTGGCGGACAATCGGAGTAAATCCATGTGAGCGAAGTTGATGTAAGCCTTCCTCTAGAAATGGGACTTTTGTATCGGTCATCCCAAGAATAATAATATCTTCTAGTGTCCAAAAATGAACGAAAGGTCCCGTTTGCTCCTTCGTTAAATGTCGAATAATAGTTTCATCTAGAGCAAAAGGAGTCAAGATTTGTTCTAGTGAAGTGGTCTTTTCGATTTGAGTGGCGACCAGTTGAACGGTCTGGTGTTGAATCGGTGATGATGTCATAGTCTTCTCCTTTAGAGTTCTTCGTGTTTTATTATAACAAAAGTTCAGAATAGGGTCGTCCGATATGCCGTTTTTAAGCCGTTTCTTAGGAAATTATTAAGTAAAATTCAAGAATCTTAAAAATGACTAGCATAAATAGGAATTTTTTTATAGGATAAAGTTGAAAAAAGAACGAAAAGAGGGAATGCCCATGAAAATTTTAGTAGTAGATGACGATCGCGAAATCGTTGAACTATTAACCATTTATTTAAAAAATGAAAGCTATGAAATCGTAAAAGCATACGATGGAAAACAAGCTCTCGAAAAATTAAAAATGTATCCAGATATCGATATGATTATTTTGGATATTATGATGCCACGTCTAGACGGAATCTCAGTGGTACATGAAGTTCGTAAAGAAAATGCGCAATTACCAATTCTTTTATTAAGTGCGAAGTCTACAGACATCGATAAGATTCAAGGATTAACCAATGGGGCGGATGATTATGTGACTAAACCATTTAACCCACTAGAAGTGATTGCACGTGTGAAATCATTACTTCGCCGTTCGACCATTACGCAAGAAGGTCCAGCCAACGAAGAAATTACAATTGGACCATTAACAATCAAAAAAGAATCTCATCAAGTGACGACTTCTGATGGAAAAGAAATTCAGTTAACAGTATTAGAATTTGGAATTTTATTCTTATTAGCGAGTCATCCAAACCGAGTATTTAGCGCTGATGAAATTTTTGAGACAGTATGGCAACAAGAAAGTATTGTTTCTACAAAAACAGTAATGGTACACGTAAGTCATTTGCGTGATAAAATTGCCGAAGCCACTGGAGGAGAAAAAGTCATCGAAACAGTATGGGGAGTAGGCTATAAAATTGAAGACAAATAAACAAAAGATTCTTCAAATTGGAAAAGCAAAAAATGAACCGACCATTCTCACGCTGACGCGTAAAGAAATCAGTGAACTGGTTTTAGAGGGAATTGTCACTCTCTGTGTGGTATTTCTACTCTATCTCGGCATCTTAGTGATGATTAGTCAGTTAGTGAATGAGCCAGGAATTATTTCGATTCAGTTCTCAGCACGAGATGTGTTACAAATTGGCACAGATCAAATGCTGCTCTATAAAAATATCTTCACGATTACTTCCATTATTTTTGCAATTGCATTTACCTATTGGAGATTAATGCGAAGATATCAACAAATGCAATTGAATCATATTTTAGATGAACTGCATTTGATTGCGGAAGGACGATACGATAGACGAATTCCATTCCAGTTAAGTGGGGATATGGGACAAGTTGTGAATAGTATTAATCGTCTTGTAGATTCGACGGTGAACGCTCTAGAAGAAGAACGTGCTATCGAAAAGTCAAAAGATGAATTGATTACAAACGTCTCACATGATATCCGGACACCACTAACGTCCATCCTTGGATACTTAGGCTTGATTGTGAATCAGCCGAAGATTGATACGGAGGATGCGAAGCGTTATGCAGAAATCGCATATTCAAAAGCCGAGCAAATGAAATTGCTTGTGGATGATTTGTTTGAATACACGACGAGTAGACCGAATGGGGCTCCATTGCGTCTGAACGATATTCCGATTGTGAATTTTCTTGAACAAATTGCAGCGGACTTTGAATTAGAAGCCCAAAAACGTCATATGGCAATCGAAGTGCCTTCAGAAAACCGTGACGTGGTGCTGGAATTAGATGCTGAGAAAATGGTACGTGTGATTAACAATCTGTTATCGAATGCCATTAAATACGGTCATGAAAATTCAACCATCCTAATGGAAGTGTTGAAGAAAGAGGGCGTCATTACCATCGCGGTTAGAAATGAAGGCGACCCGATTTCAAAAGAAGTATTGGATCAACTCTTTACAAGGTTCTATCGTGCAGAAGGCTCTCGTTCAAAAGAAACAGGTGGCACAGGTTTAGGGTTAGCGATTGCGGAAAACATTGTGCATTCTCATGGAGGAATCATGTTTGCCGAGTCGGAAAACGGACAAACGAGTTTCTATGTTTGTCTACCCACTGAAAACCAAGGATCTTTAAAAGAAATGACAAATCACAAATAAATACCGAGAAGGACGGCTACGTGCTTTCCTTTTCGGTTATTTTTATTCGCAAAAAAGCGAGAGAGTTGATACTATGACAAGAGACATTATGAGGGAGGAATCAAGATGAAAATAGCAACATGGAATGTGAATGGCATTCGTTCTGTTTTAAATAAAGGAGCGCTTCAAGAATATGTATTAGAGAGCAATCCAGATATTTTATGCCTACAAGAGACAAAAGCGCAACAAGACCAAGTAGAGTTGGGAATGGAATTTAGTGAATATGAGGTATTCTTCAATTCAGCAGTGAAAAAAGGATACTCAGGGACAGCCATTTTCACGAAAGAAAAACCTTTATCTGTAGAATATGGAATTGGAATAGAAGAGCATGACCAAGAAGGGCGTGTGATTACAGCGGAATACGAGAAGTTCTATTTAGTGACGGTGTATACTCCGAATGCGAAACGTGACTTGTCTCGACTCGAGTATCGCCAGGTCTGGGAGGATGACTTCCTTGCTTTTATTAAAAAACTAGAAGAAACAAAGCCAGTGATTTTCTGTGGGGACTTAAATGTGGCGCATAAAGAAATTGACTTGGCAAATCCGAAAACAAATACGATGAATGCAGGATTTACAAAAGAAGAACGTGCAAAATTTGATCAAGTAGTCAACAATGACTTGGTAGATGCGTTCCGTTACTTATATC
Organism: Granulicatella sp.; assembly: GCF_057274575.1. Taxonomy (NCBI): domain Bacteria; kingdom Bacillati; phylum Bacillota; class Bacilli; order Lactobacillales; family Carnobacteriaceae; genus Granulicatella; species Granulicatella sp. Next base: position 46,021 of record NZ_DBHISP010000009.1, read on the forward strand.
CAGATACGCTAGGAGCCTACAGTTGGTGGAGTTACATGGGAGGGGCCCGTGCTCGAAATGTCGGATGGAGAATTGACTATTTTGTGATTTCACAACCGCTAACAGCCTTCCTTCAAGAAGTAAAAATCCGAAGTGATGTCACCGGAAGCGATCATTGTCCAGTAGAAATGAACATTGAATTGTAGAACATTTGTTCGTGTTGCAAAAATTTGATACAATGGATGTATCAATTATAAAGAGGTATTCAAATGGCAAAAGACCATATTGTCGTGCATGGAGCACGATCTCATAATTTAAAAAACATTGATGTGAGTATTCCTCGTGATCAATTTGTTGTGATTACAGGATTATCTGGTTCAGGGAAGAGTTCGTTAGCCTTCGACACTTTATACGCTGAAGGACAACGCCGTTATGTGGAAAGTCTATCTGCATATGCGCGTCAATTTTTAGGGCAAATGGACAAACCCGATGTAGATAGCATCGATGGCTTAAGTCCTGCTATTGCGATCGACCAAAAAACCACATCCAGAAACCCACGTTCAACAGTAGGAACGGTTACAGAAATTAATGATTATTTACGTCTATTATATGCACGTGTTGGGAAACCAATCTGTCCAAATGATGGCACACCGATTGAAAGCCAATCTCTCGAACAGATGGTCAATCGTGTGATGGAAATGCCCGAAAAAACAAAGATTCAAGTGCTTGCTCCTGTTGTTGTCCAAAAGAAAGGGGAGCATAAGAAAGTCTTTGAAAAAATTCAAAAAGATGGCTATGTGCGTGTGCGCGTCGATGGCGAGATGCATGAAGTCACTGAAGAACTGAATTTAGAGAAGAACAAAAAGCATAATATCGAAATCGTCGTGGACCGTATCGTGGTGAGTGATAAGAGTCGCTCTCGTTTGTTCGATTCGATTGAAGCAGCCCTTCGTTTAGCGGAGGGGTATGCCATTGTAGATGTGATTGGTGGGGAAGAACATCTCTTTAGTGAACACCATTCATGTCCGATTTGTGGATTTACAGTAGGCGAATTAGAGCCACGTCTTTTCTCATTTAATGCGCCATTTGGAGCTTGTCCGGAATGTGATGGCCTTGGATCAAAACTCGAAGTGGACTTGGAATTAATTGTTCCCGATAAGAGTTTGACATTAGAAGAAGGAGCGCTTGTTCCATGGAATCCTATTAGCTCCAACTATTATCCATCGATGCTCAGCCAATTTTGTGAGCAATTTAAGATTCCGATGAATATTCCGTTTGAAAAATTGACACAGTCACAAGTCAATATGGTTCTGTATGGGTCCGGAGATGCTACTTTCCAATTCCATCATGAAAATGAATTTGGTGGAGTCCGAGATGTAGAAATCCCATTTGAAGGCGTGGCAGTGAATGTGGAACGCCGCTATCGTGAAACCAATAGTGATTTTACAAGAGAACAAATGCGCCAATATATGACAGAATCCGCTTGTAAGACTTGTCATGGCTTCCGTTTAAATGAACAAGCCCTATCTGTCAAAGTAGGCGGGAAAAATATTAGCGAAGTCCTCTCTCTATCTGTGGATGATGAGATTGACTTCTTCAAAGACTTAAACTTATCGGAGACAGATGAGCAAATCGCAGCTCCAATCTTAAAAGAAGTAAGCTCTCGTTTGAAATTCTTACGCAATGTCGGCTTGCAATACTTAACATTAAGCCGTGCCGCAGGAACCTTATCTGGGGGAGAAGCGCAACGGATTCGTTTAGCGACGCAAATCGGTTCTAATCTATCGGGCGTCCTCTATATTTTAGATGAACCTTCGATTGGACTTCACCAACGCGACAATGACCGCTTAATTGAGTCATTGAAGAGCATGCGTGATCTTGGAAATACCTTGATTGTTGTAGAACATGACGAAGATACCATGCGTGCTGCGGACTACTTGATTGATATCGGTCCAGGTGCGGGTGAATTCGGTGGCGAGATTATCGCTGCAGGAACTCCAAAAGAAGTGGAAAAGAATACTAAATCGCTGACAGGGCAATATTTAGCTGGGAAGAAATACATTCCAGTCCCAAGCGAACGCCGTAGGGAAGATAAGGGCTGGATTCACTTAAAAGGCGCTGCGGAAAATAACTTACGCGATATCGATGTGGATGTGCCACTTGGACGCTTTGTTGCCGTTACAGGGGTATCGGGTTCTGGTAAGAGCTCACTTGTCAATAGTGTATTGAAGAAAGCTTTAGCGCGTGAGATTACGCGTACGAAGGAAAAACCAGGGAAGTTCAAGAGCATTTCTGGATTTGAGAGCCTCGATAAGATTATCGATATTGACCAAAGCCCAATCGGAAGAACCCCACGAAGCAATCCAGCGACGTATACAGGTGTTTTTGATGATATTCGTGATTTATTTGCGACAACAAATGAAGCAAAAATCCGCGGATATAAGAAAGGGCGCTTTAGTTTCAATGTGAAGGGTGGACGATGCGAATCTTGTAAAGGGGACGGCATTTTGAAAATCGAGATGCACTTTCTACCAGACGTATATGTGCCGTGTGAAGTCTGTCACGGAACGCGTTATAACTCTGAAACGCTCGAAGTGAAATACAAAGGAAAGAGTATCGCGGATATTCTTCAATTGACCGTAGATGAAGCGGTAGAATTCTTCCAAGCCGTTCCAAAAATCAAACGTAAATTACAAACGATTAAGGATGTTGGACTCGGCTATGTCACCCTTGGGCAATCTGCCACAACGCTCTCTGGAGGAGAAGCACAACGGATGAAGTTAGCCAGTGAACTCCAACGTGTTTCAACAGGAAATACGTTCTACGTGCTTGATGAACCAACAACTGGCTTGCATACGGATGATATCGCACGCCTGCTTGAAGTGTTGAATCGTTTAGTCGAAGCTGGAAACACCGTGCTTGTCATCGAACATAACTTAGATGTCATTAAGACTGCTGACTATATCATTGATATGGGACCAGAAGGCGGTAGCGGTGGTGGACTTGTCATTGCGACAGGGACGCCTGAAGAAGTGGCGAAGGATAAAAATAGTCACACAGGTCGTTATTTAAAACGCGCCTTAGAAGCAGCAACCTCTCATAAAAAGAAGTAGAAATTTACGAGAAGAGATAGTTTGAAGAAGTTAGCTATGCTATACTCAACATAGATTATTTCTCAGGGGGAAACTTGAATGAACATGAAAGAATTAGTCGGCAAGAAAGCCGCAGAATATGTAGAAAGTGGAATGACGGTTGGTCTTGGAACTGGTTCGACAGCCTACTATTTTGTGGAAGAAATCGGTCGACGAGTAAAAGAAGAAGGACTTGAAATTGTTGGGGTAACGACTTCTTTAGCAACGAAGAAACAAGCAGAAGCGCTTGGGATTCCATTGAAGAGCGTGGATGAAGTGGATTATATCGACGTCACAATCGATGGCGCAGACGAAATCGCTCCTGATTTTTCAGGAATCAAAGGTGGCGGTGGTGCGTTATTATTCGAAAAAATCGTTGCCGAGCAATCAAAGAGCGTAATATGGATTGTAGACGAATCAAAAATGGTCGACTACCTAGGTCGTTTCCCATTACCAGTGGAAGTGGTGCCGTACGGATCAGAACAATTATTTAAACGTTTTGAAGCGCTAGGATACAAACCAACATTCCGCGAACGTGACGAAGAACGCTACTTAACTGATAGCAAAAACTACATTATCGACTTGGATGTTTATCCAATTAAAGACCCAATCGCATTCGGAGAAAAAATTAAAGGTATGACAGGTGTGGTAGAGCAAGGCCTCTTCACCAACATGACGGATATCGTGCTTGTCGGAACGCCAGATGGGGTTGTCGTAAAACAATTCTAAAAAATAACCGCTTAGAGTCAGCACGGATGCGTGATTCTAAGCGGGTTTTGTTATAGTGTATTTTTAATTTTTTGAATCTCTTCTTCAGATAATCCGGTGTGCTTTATGATTTCTGTGATAGGAAGATTCATTTTAAGAAATGCCAAAACTTGACCTTCTTTAAGTGCTGCTTCTCTAGCGGTCTCTTTGGCATATTCGATTGTTTTCCAATAGACTTCTTCGTATTTTTCCATTTGTTCCGCCATCTTCATTTCCTCCGAATCTAAATTATAGAAATCAACAACAGCATAAGCGTCTTGAATTTCTTTGGATGCTTTTGCCGTGATTGTACCATTTTTAAGGAAATTTCTCCACTCATTCAAGGCTTCGTCCTGGTTAGGTAATGTGGTTGCTAGATTGACGAGATAAACACGTTCGAAAGGTTGACCTTTTTCATTTAAAACTTCTCGATTTTTCTCTAAATTCACAAGGCCGATTTCTACTCTTGGTTCAGGATCTTCTTTAAAAACAGAAAAATCAGTTACGATAATTGAAATAACAGGTTTATAGGTTTGATGGCCTGCAGAATAACTATCCATATAAGTTGATGCCATATAATAGCGAATACGTTCAAAGAAGCCTCTATGCTTATATAGTTGCATTTCAATGATAATATCAATACCTTCTTCTGTTGTTGCGGCAATATCCACGATGGTTTGGTACATTTCTAAGTTTACTCCAGCGAGATTTTCACGATATTTTTGAATTTGATATGGATTGGTTGGCTTCACATTAGATAGTTTCATCCCAGTAACAACTTGAATAAAATTTTGTAAGATATATTCTTTTCCTTCGCTTGTCATCATTTTTTTAAACATTAAATCATTTGTTGGTAAAATCTTTCTCATTTTTCATCCCTCCTATCCTGAGATACGACAAAAAAGAGGGAGGACATTTCAATTTGTGTGCGAAAATCAAGACGGAGTGTGCTATACTAGTAAAGATTTAGTATTGAAAGGATCTGATGAAATGTCATCATTCATGGAAAAAAGAAAAGGGCTGCTTTGTACATTTGCTGTAGCAGTTGTCGCAGTCATACTCGGAGATTTATTCCCCGTGATTGGAAGTGCGGTATTTGCCATTATTTTAGGGATGGTCTTAAACCAATTTTGGAAAATCCCAAGTGATTTTAGACCAGGCATCAATTATTCAGCGAAAAAATTATTACATTACTCCATTATCGCGCTTGGATTTACAATGTCGTTTGCGCAAGTGAGCCAAACAGGTGCGTCATCGTTCCCAGTGACGATTGTGACGATTTCGATTGCATTTTTAACAGCGTTATTTGTAGGGAACTTCTTCAAACTTTCTCGTCCATTGAAGATTCTTGTCGGATTCGGGACTGCAATTTGCGGGGGCTCAGCGATTGCTGCAGCTTCACCAATCATTAAGGCGGAAGACGATGAAGTAGCGTTGTCGATTTCAACCATCTTCCTTTTCAATGTAATGGCGGTATTCCTATTCCCATTCTTAGGACATATGATGGGCATGGACGCGTCTCAGTTCGGGCTTTGGGCAGGAACAGCGATTAACGATACGTCCAGCGTGGTCGCAGCTGGCGCAAGTTACAGTGCGGAAGCTTTAGAAATCGCGACAATCGTAAAACTAACTCGTGCGTTGATGATTGTTCCAGCGTGTATTGTGTTATCACTCGTCGAAGCACGTCGCATGAAACAAGAAGGACAAACTGTACAATGGAAGAAAATCGTGCCAATGTTTATCATTTGGTTCATGGTCGCTTCGATTATTACAAGCGTGGACTTATTCCCAAACTTCCTTGTACCATATGCAAAATTAGTGTCTAAATGGTTGATGGCAATGGCATTAGCCGGTATCGGAATGCAAGTGTCCTTCAAACAATTCCAAGAAGCAGGGGCAAAACCAATCTTAACGGGGCTAGCAACTTGGTTTATGGTGGCTGTCTCTAGTTTGATCATGCAGTACTTCGTTTTATAGAAAGGACATCTCATGAAAAGATTATTAGGACTCGGGTTTTGGATTAGCGCCTTATACTTTGTCTTATATACAAAAATTCCAGCACTACAAGCCTTCGTGAACACACCAGTAGGACCGTATGTGCATGTCGCGATGGTTGTTTTACTCATCGTGGGGATTTTCTTCTACGTACTGCGCATAATCCATTACTTATTTTTCCCGTAAACATAGAAAAGAGCTTAGGCATTGCCTAAGCTCTTTTTGCTTTTAACGTTGTGCAAGATGTTTCCAATCAATCCCGCGGGCATCACACCAGTTTTGGAGGCTTGGTGCGACTACGATAGGAGCTTGTTGGAGATTAGAAATACTATCGGCACCGACAAGCGTTAAGATTGTTGTCAGTTGCTCTTTCCAGGTTTGAACCGTATTGATTGCGTCTGGAAGGGAGTCGTCTTTCCGTACGAGATGCAACATTTCACCAGACAATCCGACAAGGCTAGCTCCTAGAGCGAAGCATTTGGCCATGTCGAGTGGCGTCTTCACACCGCCAGAAGCGATGATTGGGGTGCGACTTCCTTGGGCTTCCATGAGCGACGTTAAAGTCGTTTGGCCCCAGTCTTCAAGGAAATCGAGTTTATCTTCCTTGCGACGGCCGTTTTCGATTTTGGCGAAATTCGTACCGCCAGTACCACTAATATCGATGGCAGCGACACCAATACTTTCCAGTTGCGCGATGGCTTCACGGCTAAATCCGAATCCAACTTCTTTTACGATAACGGGAACGGCACTCGCTTTGACGATTTCTTCGATGTTTTTAAGCCAGTTACTAAAGACACGGTCACCTTCTGGCATCACGAGTTCTTGTGCACGGTTGACGTGAATTTGAATCGCGTTGGCTTCGATGATATCGACAGCGCGTTTAGCAGCCTCAGCATCGTAATGCGCACCAAGGTTTGCGAAGAGGATCCCGTTTGGATTTTCCTGGCGAATCACCTTGAAGCTTTCCGAACTTTCCGGAAATTTCATCGCGATACTCATCGAACCAGTGGCCATGCCCATACCCGTTTCACGAGCCAAGATGGCTAGACGTTGGTTTAACGCAGTCGTGAGTGGGCTACCACCCGTGATGGCGTTGATGAAAAAGGGAACATCGAAGGTGAGTCCAGCAAGCTTGGTCTGCAATGTTACATCAGCCACATCAACGGTTGTGAAGGGATGATGCACGAAGCGCGTTTCCACAAACTCGGGGGCACTCGTTGCACGGTATTGCTGGTTCGCATGCCCCACATGCTCGTCCTTTCGATTCATTTGTTGTTGAAATAAATCCATCATTAATCTCCTTTACCAGGCTTCAGCGATAGAAAGCGGAAGTACTTGAATTTGAGCCTTGGCCCATTGAGTTTCAATTTGTTGTCTTTGAGTTTCGTTTTGTGTAAAGCAAATTCCACAGTCGCCGCCACCAGCGCCAGACGTTTTTGCGCAGGCACCATTTTGTTCTGCGAGCTCGCACAGTGTTTGGAGTGCAGGTGTTTCGATTTCCAGCTGCATCACTTGTGCAAATTCATTTAAGAGTGCACGGTTGGCACGGATGCCTTCTTGTAAGGCTGGGATGTCTTGTTTGTTCCAAGCTGTTTGTAGGCCTTGAACGATGGTGTGACTCTTTGCGAGAAATTCCTTGTAAAAGGCGCTATCGGTTTCGACTTTGCGTTTCTTCTCAGTGGCTTGAATGAGTGAATCGGTGATAGCGACTTGTCCTGTCCATCCGACTAAGAGGTTGAAGTCTGGAATTTCTGGAAGACGTTCAATCAAGAGGGCTTTCCAGTAATTATCACAGATTTCTTTGATAGTTTGGCTTTGTAATTGTTCGAGTAAACTGCTTCGATCGGGACTTGTGTAATAGACCATTCCTCCAAAAGAAGAGGCTGCGATATCTCCAAAGGATCCACGTTGGGATAAGCGGAGATTCGCTAAAACACTCAGTTTATAGAGGAGCAGTGGGGTGCGGGGAGTTTCGTAAAAATCAAGAACGGCTCGAATCGTTGCGACTACAACGGCACCACTGGAACCAAGTCCGTATTTAATACCACGCTTAGCGTCATCGAGTTCACTTGTAATCGAAAGCGAGTAGAGGACGTTTGTTAGTTTTCCGCATTCACGAACATACTGTTCTGCGACCAAAATCGCTTCTTCGACCAGTTTATAGGGATGTTCTTCCTTTGCACGGAACAATTCACCTTCGCGAGTCCATTCCACAACGACGTCTGGATTTTGCGTAGAGGTTAAGGTTCCTACACTAGTAGCTTCGTCGATTGTGACGGTTAAGTAGCGCGACACTGCTGCAACAATGGCACCGTGTCCGGGTTCGACAACCGCATATTCTCCGGCGATAAAGAGTTTACCGGGAGCTTTTGAAGTAATCGTCACGCGCTCACTTCCCTTCAAAAGCCGCACGAGAAGCGTTCCATTCGTCTTCTGTCAATTTACGAATGCCTTCTCCTGGAAGCGTAGGGATGAGTTTTTCACTCGGGAATACTTTGCCAAGCTCTTCCATAATCGCTGGAATATCATTCGCCTTGCAAATGACTTTGACGTTTGGCCCAGCATCCATCGTGAAGTAGGCCGGAATGCCTCGTTCTTCTCGAATCGTGCGAATCGTTTGTTGGGCGATAATACTCTCCGGTTCGAAATAACAGAATGGAGGGTTACTTGCCAGCATCGTTGCGTGCATTTTCATGCCGTTAAATTCCGCAATAGAGCCGATACGATGAATATCGCGGTCCTTGATGGCCTCTTTGATGTCGGCTAAATCGGTCGCGGCTGAAGTGACCCAACCTTCGTAAAACGGAGAAGTAGAAACGGCCAGTTCCATGCCGGCACGACTCGAAATTTTCTTCTCGGCCGCGCTCACGACGATGATAATCATCCCGATGTCAAAGTTTGCATCGTCGACAGGAATCGCCATACTATTCTCGTTGGAGTCTCCTTTATTCCATTCGACAAATCCGCCAAAGAGACTACGAGTAGCACTGCCGCTTCCACGACGTGCGTAAGTTGATAATTGTTGGGCAGGCAACTGAAGGCCTGTCGCCTCGTTCATCGCACCAGCTAGTGCTGCAAAGGCGGAAGCAGAGCTCGCAAGGCCCGCTGCTGTAGGGACGAAGTTTAAGCTCTCGACACGAGCACGACGCGTATCTCCTGTTTCAGCGCGGAACAAGTCTAAGAAGCGTGTGATTTTAGCCGTTGCCGCTTCGTCTTGTTTGGCGCCATTAAGATAGAATTCATCTTCTGTTAAAGCGTCTGTGAGTTCGACTTTTGTATCGGTATAAAAGGCTTCGAGGGTCAAAGAAAGGCTACTATTCATCGGAATGAAGAGCTCCTTATTTTCCTTGCCCCAATATTTAATCAGTGCGATATTCGTATGCGCACGCGTGATTCCAATGTTCGATGTCATTTGGTATTCTCCTTTTTCGCCAGCGACTGAATCCAGACCGCCTGCGCTCCTTGTTTCATGAATTGTTCTTGTAAATGAAGGGCGTCTTCCTCGGTTTCAACGAGGGCAATCATGCATCCGCCAAGGCCGCCGCCTGTAACTTTTGCCCCAAGTGCGTTGTTTTGATGGGCCGTATCGACAAGTGTATCGATGACGTCATGCGACACGCCGAGTTGTTGGAGGAGCTCATGATTTTCACTCATCAGTTGCCCTAGTTTTTGAGGGTCTTGTTCCTCGAGGGCCGCTTTCGTTTCATTCACGATGGCACCAATCGATTGGACCGCATCTGAACCGGTCTCCTGTGTAGTAGGGTCGATGATGCGGTCTTGCAAGGTGCTCACATGCTGCACCGCTTGCTTCGTATTCCCAGTGACACCCGAATCGGCAATCACGAGGTAGGCTGGCATATCGAGGTCGAGCGTTTTTAGTTCTTGTTCTTTTTGGAAAAATACAGGACGTGTCCCGCTCGTTGTCGCCGTATCGACGCCACTCGGATTCCCATGCGAAATGGTTTCCGCCCCTTGAACGATGTCCCATAAGTTTTTTTCAGGAAGAGTCGCATCACAGAAATCAAAAATGGCACGCACCACCGCAACGCTGACCGCAGCGCTGGATCCCATCCCACGTTCTGCAGGAATCGTAGACTCAATCGAGAGCGTATACGCATGAGCCGTCACTTCTTTTGCAGAGGCCGCTTTGAAAGCTTCGCGAATCGTAAACTGTAGCCCTGCCATCGAAGTAGGCATCTCATCCACGTCGCCTGTATAAAGTTCACATTGAATCGTTTGGCCCTCTTTTGCAGAGACGATATCCGCCTTCACGTAAACCGCGTCAATTGGCAGTGCAATCGCGGGTTCGTGGTACACAACGGCATGTTCACCGGCAAGAATAATCTTTCCATTTGCCAGACCTGTTCCTGTTTGTGGTTTCATACGACAAATCCTTTCCTTATATTCACTTTTCATTCTACTAAATCCACGCCCTTACGTAAACAAACACGGCGATTTCATGGGAAAAACTTAAGAGAATCAGAAATAGAAACCGCGTTCAACATGTGGTACAATTCAAGAATAGGACTCAGTAGCTGAAGGAGACGAATCCGTTGAAAGAAAACGACACGTATTACAAAATTCAAAGAAGTGAATGGAGCCAGTACGAAGGCGCACATCCATTCACAATGACGAGAGAAGAACTTGCGCACTTAACATCATTAAACGACCGCATTTCCCTACAGGACGTGCAAGAAGTGTATGTGCCAATGCTCGATTATTTCGATTTATACTTTAAAAAACATATTGAATTACGCACGGAGGAACAGCAATTTCTTCATCAAACGAAGAAGACGGTTCCGTTTATTATCGGGGTATCTGGGAGTGTGGCCGTTGGGAAGAGTACGACAGCACGCTTGATGCAAACGATGCTACAACAACGCTACCCGGATAAGCGAGTGTTTCTAATGACCACAGACGGATTCTTATTACCGACTCAGGAGCTGATTAACCGCGGTATTTTAGATCGCAAAGGATTCCCGGAAAGTTACGACATGGAAGCTCTCGTTCATTTCTTACTCGAAGTGAAGACCGGTAATCCAAGCGTAGATGCGCCGGTGTATTCGCATGAGATTTACGATATTGTGCCAGGGCAAGTGCAGACGATTGAGTCGCCCGACATCTTGATTGTAGAGGGGATTAATGTGTTGCAACTGCCGCCAAATCGTGAAATTTACGTGAGTGATTTCTTCGACTGGTCGATTTTCGTAGATGCCGATGCAACGCTGATTGAGCAATGGTACTTGGAGCGTTTCGAATTGTTGATGGATCGTGCGAAATCACAGCCGGATAACTATTACTATCAATATGCGATTGGGAATCGTGCGGACGCGATTGCGATGGCGAAAGATGTGTGGCAGAAGACTAACCTGCAGAACCTTAAGGAGTACATCTTACCAACGAAAACCCGCGCCGACTTCATCCTCCATAAAACAGTGGGACATCACATAGATTTTGTACAAATTAAAAAATATTAGGATACGAGACCGAACGCTCAGAAATGGAACGTTGGACCGGAACACCGCAAAGGACTCGGAACGAGTCATGCGGATGTTTCGGGAAACGCACGCCATTTCTGTGAGGTCGAGTTCGACTATTTGTACAAAGTCATATTTACTCTGTTTTAGTAGGTGAATCATACGGGTTTCTTAGTAAGAGTACGGGGAATCGTAAGAAGGAATACATCTGTAATTGGTGCGGAAAATTTATTTTCTAATCCTTAAAAATGCTCTTTAAAATGCGGAATAGTAGTGGTACAATGTAGGTGAAAAAATTGTAGCTTGTAGTATGGTTTCTTTAATAATGAGGTGAGAACATGTACTTAAAAAGTGATCAAGATAATCATCAAAAACTACCGACTTATGGAGCAGCACCTTACCTATACATAAGTATGCTTGTGCTGAATTTAACGGGGTTGCTACTGAGTCAGTCAGTACTCCAGAGTGGACTGTTAACGGGTGGATTCAGAGATTTATTTTATCTAGTTGGATTCCTCTTAATGATTATTGCAGCGAGAATTCAGTGGCTCTGCGGAGTGAAGTCGTTTATTAGCATAAGTATCCAAACTATGGAATTCAAGACAACAGGAATTTATGCGCGCACACGAAATCCGATTTACTTTTCGTGGTGGCTCTGCGGCATCGGGATTACCCTAACCATGCATAATATGTGGCTACTTCTTCTGATTCCGATCCAGTGGGTAATAATAACCGTCGTGATTCGTAATACCGAGGAAAAATGGCTTTATGAAATATACGGTGAGGCCTATAAGGACTATTGCGCAAGAGTAAACCGATGGATTCCGCTGAAGAAAATTAAATAATCCAACTAAATAAATTTGTAGAAACTAGCCAGTAGCATGTCTATTGGCTAGTTTTTTTGTAAAAAAGCAAAAAGTAGCATATTTGCTACTGTAGCATATATGCTACATTTCAAAAATATAAAACACAATTTTTGAGCGTGGTGTCAACAGTTAAAAACGTTGATTTGACAATTTTCTTGAAGGGTGCAATGAGCGAGTGTACACGTTATATAATAATTTATATATTTGAATGAAAGCTTGGTGTGACGCGGAAAACGGGGTTTAAAAATCCGAACAAAAAATTCAGTTTTTTTAAGTAATTTTCGTGCTTTTCTGTTACAATAAAAAAGAACTAAAACTAAGGAGGCCTCTTATGACAGCTCAAACCACTTCATTAGAAAAGATTATCGTGCTCGACTTCGGTAGTCAGTATAACCAGTTGATTACGCGCCGTATTCGTGAATTCGGTGTGTTCAGCGAGTTGCTACACAACGACATTACAGCCGAAGAAATTAAGGCACATGGCAACGTAAAAGGGATTATTTTCTCTGGGGGACCACATAGCGTTTATGCAGAGGATGCTTTTACCGTGGATCCTGCGATTTTTGAATTGGGAATTCCGGTGCTTGGGATTTGCTACGGGATGCAACTGACAACGCATCTGTTCGGTGGGAAGGTAGAATCGTCTACAACGCGTGAATATGGTTCTGCGAAAGTCGATGTCTTTAACACGGCTTCAGGCATTTTCAAAGGGTTAGCTGAAGAGGAAGAGGTACTCATGAGCCACGGCGACCGTATTACAGCGATTCCGGAAGGGTTCAGCGTGACGGCTTCGAATGCGCACACGCCATTTGCGGCTTTTGAAAACCAAGAACGTCGCATTTACGGCGTGCAATTCCACCCGGAAGTGCGCCACAGTATTCACGGCAACGACATGCTTCGTAACTTCGTGTTCGATATTTGTGGGGCAACAGGCGACTGGTCGATGGACAGCTTTATTGAAATGGAAATTGCGAAAATTCGCGAAAAAGTAGGCGATAAGAAAGTCTTACTTGGGCTATCTGGTGGGGTAGACTCAAGTGTGGTTGGTGTTCTCTTGCAAAAAGCAATCGGTGACCAACTCATCTGTATTTTCGTAGACCACGGATTGCTTCGTAAAGGGGAAGGCGACCAAGTGATGGAGAGCCTTTCTGGTAAATTTGGCCTCAATATTATCCGCGTGAACGCTCAGGAACGTTTCTTATCGAAACTAAAAGGCGTGAGCGACCCTGAACAAAAACGAAAAATCATCGGAAATGAGTTTGTGTACGTATTCGACGACGAAGCGGCAAAACTCACAGATGTGGATTTCCTTGCACAAGGAACGCTCTATACAGACATCATCGAATCCGGAACGAAAACCGCGCAAACTATCAAGTCTCACCATAATGTAGGGGGACTTCCAGAGGATATGCAATTCGAACTGATCGAACCGCTGAACACGCTCTTCAAAGATGAAGTGCGTGCACTAGGAACAGCACTTGGCATGCCATACTCTATCGTATGGCGCCAACCATTCCCAGGACCAGGACTTGGAATCCGTGTGCTTGGGGAAGTGACCGAAGAAAAACTTGAAATTGTCCGCGAATCTGACGCCATCTTACGCGAAGAAATCGCCGAAAACGGTCTTGAACGCGACGTATGGCAATACTTCACAGTTCTTCCAGGAATCCGCAGTGTTGGGGTAATGGGAGACGGCAGAACGTACGACTACACGATTGGAATCCGTGCCGTAACAAGTATCGACGGCATGACGAGTGACTTTGCTCGCCTTCCATGGGAAGTGCTGCAAACCATCAGCGCCCGCATCGTCAACGAAGTAGCTCACGTCAACCGCGTCGTCTACGACATCACGAGCAAACCGCCTGCTACGATCGAGTGGGAGTAGCAGAAGCAAATATGTTGCTGTTATGAAAGTGTTGAAATTTGTGGGAGATAAAAAGTATGGATATTATATACAAGAAACAACGATTAGCACTTACACGATTTTGGGGCGACAATAGATTGTGTCTAAGGGCTACAGAACCGGAGCAAAAAGAAATGCCTAAAATGCAATTTGTTGGTGGGTATCCCAATGAATGGTACATATTTCTTGATGATCTTACAGATGAAGAAAAAAGTGAGATTACAGATATTTATGGCAACTCTATTAGAATACAGGAATTTGATATATAAATCCCAGTTTTGGAACCTTCTGCAGAATGAAAAATTTGAAGTTGCGGAGTAGTTGAAATGGAAGATACGACTTTAGCAGCAAAATCGATTGTTTCTATAAAATGTTGAAAAAGTAGAAACTCAATTTAGAAATTCGCAAAAGAGAGTAGTAAAATAAGAGTGGATGAAAGTGGTTAATTACCAAGTTGTAAACTTTATAGAATAAAGTTTTTTCGATGTTTATTTGTAAGATAAGAAAATAAAACAGGGAGGCGGAATTAATGAATATTGGAAGTGTAATATATCATTTCGTAGGCATGGCTTCCTTGGCAATCGTCTTAGTTGTTGGTGCAATTAGTTTTATAAAAAAGAGAAAATAATGATATAACAGAATAGATTGAAGAAAATAGTAGATGAATGAAATGAATCGTATCTTCAAATATCGTATTGCAAGTATAATTATTGGGATTACCGTGTTTTTTGCCGTTTATTATACAAAAGGTGAATATAACTATATGGCATTTCCGATAGCTTTCATTCTTAACGGAACAATTTATTTCAGTAGGAAGAAAACTTAGTTTAGTAAGCTAACTTTTTATAAAAAACAAATGGGATAGGCTCTGGAATTTTAGTTCTAGAGCCTTTATGATTGGGGTTGAGAGACTGTATTTGAAGGGAGTAGTCGGCATGGATGAAAAGATTGAAATGAAGAAGCAAGATTTTTATGAAATGATGTATTTAATGGAGAAAATTCTGTATATCGTAGAACGCTCAGGAGCCAGAGAGGATAGCGATAACAATGCGTATTCTTTAGCTATTGCCTTTGGGAAAGAGAACGTTGTGCAGGATCTGCTATCGCTTCGAAGAAAAATGAATCGCTATTTAGATGAGCAGGGCGAAGCGGAGCTAGAAAAACTCCTCGAACCAATCGATGACATTCCAATTCTCCATAGCCTAACGCTTGAAGCCTTACGAAAAGAGCTCGCACCATACTTACCGAAGAGGGTTGAGGGATAGAAAATAGAGAATAGAAAACCGTAATTTGGTATTCTCCTTACTGATTAATTTTGTAAGGGGAGTATCACATTGCGGTTTTGTGTTATGTAACCCAATGTTCTTTTTAGCCAAATTAACTTAGAAAGAAAAATTAAAATTTATTATGAATAAATGCTATAATGAAAAAGACTTTCAATGTGAGGTAATCAAGTTAAGAATCTGGAACCCTCCCAATAAGTGGATATAGAAGAAAAAAGGAAATGAAGAGGTTATAGTATGGCAAAGTTAGTAAATAATGAGACGACACAAAGAGCAGAGTTGCATAGAAAAATCTGGGCAATTGCTGATAATGTTCGTGGAGCCGTTGACGGTTGGGATTTTAAGCAATACATCTTAGGATTTTTATTCTATCGTTTTATCTCTGAGAATATTACGGAGTTCTTTAACGCTGCGGAACGTGAAGCAGGAGATCTAGATTTTAATTATGCTGAAATTTCTGATGAAGAAGCTGAAAAGGATTTTAGACCAAATACTGTCGAAGATAAAGGCTTCTTTATCTTGCCAAGTCAACTCTTCGAAAATGTAGTTAAAAATGCTGCGGATAATGAAAACTTAAATACTGATTTAGCGAATATCTTTAAAGCTATTGAGGGAAGTGCTGTGGGATTTACTTCGGAAGATGCGATTAAAGGGCTGTTTGAAGATGTTGATACTACGAGCAATCGTCTTGGGGGAACAGTGGATGAAAAAAACAAAAGATTGACAGATATCTTAAAAGGAATTGCAGAAATTAATTTTGGAGATTTTCAAAGTAATGATATAGATGCTTTTGGGGATGCTTATGAGTATCTAATCTCAAATTATGCAAGTAATGCCGGAAAATCTGGGGGAGAGTTTTTCACACCTCAGACGGTCTCAAAACTACTTGCAAGATTAGTCATGGATGGGAAGACAAGTATCAATAAAGTTTATGACCCAACTTGTGGAAGTGGAAGTTTATTGTTACAGATGAAGAAGCAGTTTGAGGACCACATTATTGAAGATGGTTTCTATGGTCAGGAAATTAATATGACAAACTTTAACCTAGCTCGTATGAATATGTTTCTTCATAACGTAAACTATAATAACTTCTCTATCAAGCGTGGAGATACTTTGCTTAACCCTCTGCATAATGAGGAAAAACCTTTTGACGCCATTGTTTCAAACCCACCTTATTCTATTAAATGGATAGGGGATGCGGATCCAACGTTGATTAACGATGAACGATTTGCTCCGGCTGGTAAATTAGCACCGAAGTCTTATGCAGACTTTGCATTTATTATGCACGCTCTAAGTTATCTTTCAAGTAAAGGTAGAGCAGCAATTGTATGTTTTCCAGGAATTTTTTATAGAAAAGGTGCAGAAAGAACAATCCGTAAATATTTAATTGATAATAATTTCATTGATTGCGTGATTCAATTACCTGAAAACCTATTTTTCGGGACATCAATTGCCACTTGTATTCTAGTAATGTCTAAAAACAAAACTGAAAATAAAGTGCTTTTCATTGAGGCAAGCAAAGAG
Source organism: Granulicatella sp. (assembly GCF_057274575.1). Classification (NCBI taxonomy): domain Bacteria; kingdom Bacillati; phylum Bacillota; class Bacilli; order Lactobacillales; family Carnobacteriaceae; genus Granulicatella; species Granulicatella sp. Next base: position 62,926 of record NZ_DBHISP010000009.1, read on the forward strand.
TTCAAAAAAGAAACAAATAACAATATCTTGGAAGAAAAAAATATTGATGCAATCATTGAAGAGTTTAGAAACAGAACAGATGTAGAGTATTTTTCAAGATATGTTGATGTATCAGAAATTGAAGAAAATGACTATAACTTATCTGTTTCCACTTATGTAGAAAAAGAAGACACAAGAGAAGTCATCGACATAAAAGTATTGAATAAAGAACTTGAGGAAACAGTAAAGAAAATAGACGTATTAAGAAGCTCAATAAACGAAATCGTAAAGGAGCTTGAAGATGAGTAAGATAGATGAATTATTAAAAAATGAAAAGGTTGAATGGAAAAAGCTGCGAGAGGTTGCTGTGATATCGAAAGGTAAGCAATTCAACAAAAGAGATATGCTTGAAGAAGGGACATATCCAGTAATCAATGGTGGTATGTTGCCGTCAGGTTACATAGATGTATTTAACTCTCAGGAAAATACAATCACAGTGTCGCAGGGAGGAGCTTCAGCTGGATTTGTTAATTTTATTGATAAGAGGTTTTGGTTAGGTGCTCATGCATTTTCGGTAGTTCCCAATAAAGAGATTATAAAAATTAATAATTATAAGTATAGTTATTTTAATAGGTATTTGTTTCATATATTAAAAATGAATCAAATTAAGCTTCAGGATTCGAAAGTAGGTGCTGGGATTCCGAGTGTTTCTAAAGATGACCTTTCAAATATAGAAATACCATTAACATCGAAAGAAACTCAAGAAAAAATTGTAGAAACACTTGACCAGTTTACAAATTATGTTACTGAATTACAGGCTGAATTACAGGCTGAATTACAGGCTAGGACTAAACAATATGATTATTATCGAGATTTGCTTCTGAGTGAAGAATATTTGAAAAAGGTCTGTGCTGAAATGATAGTTCTAGATAGCAAAGAATTTGGAGTAAAAGTTACAACTCTTGGAGAAATTGGTTATTTTACTAGAGGGAATGGACTCCAGAAGAAAGATTTTATTTTTGAAGGGAACCCAGTAGTTCACTATGGCCAAATATACACCAAGTACGGATTTGAAACCGACAAGGTATATTCCTTTGTAAGTGAAGAGATTTTTTCAAAACTAAAAAAAGCAAAATGTAATGATATTTTAATTGCATCTACTTCTGAAAATGTAGAGGATGTTGGGAAAAGTTTAGTTTGGTTAGGAAATAAAGAAGTAGGATTTTCTGGGGATATGTATAGTTATAGAACAACTGAAAACTCTAAATATATCGCATATTATTTTACTACAAGGGAATTTCAAAGGCAGAAAGAGAGAAAAGTTACAGGAACTAAGATGATTCGTATTCATGAGAATGATATGAAAAAATTTTTAATACCGTTACCACCACTTGAAATACAAAACAGAGTAGTTGAAACTCTTGATAAACTTCAATCTTTGCTATCAGATACAAAAGGTTTGATTCCAAAAGAAATTGAATTAAGGCAAAAACAGTACGAGTATTATCGTGAAAAATTATTAGACTTTAAGAAATAGTTTTGACGGGAGGAGCAGGTTAAATGATAGAACAAAATGGGAGTTATGAAATATCGACGATTGCAGAGATGACGAATGGTATTATTTTGGCTCACTTTGAAAAAGAAACAGGGATTCAAGAATCAGCCTATCAAAGTGAAGCTGAATTAGAGAATAAAATGATTGAGAATTTAATTTCTCAAGGGTATGAACGTATCGTCATAAAGTCAAACAGTGATCTTTACAGCAATCTAAAGACTCAAATTGAAAAGCTAAATGAAGTAACGTTTTCCGAGGATGAGTGGAATAGATTCTTAAAAGAATATCTAGATGCCCCGAATGAAGGTATCATTGAAAAAACTCGTAAAATCCAAGAAAACCATATTTATGATTTTATCTTTGATGATGGCCATCTGAAAAATATTAAAATTATAGATAAAAAGAATATTCATAATAATTTTCTACAAGTGACCCATCAAGTGTGGGGAGAAGGGAAAAGTAGAAATCGTTATGATGTAACTATTTTGGTAAATGGGTTACCTCTTGTTCATATAGAGCTCAAAAAAAGAGGAGTCAATATGCACGAAGCCTTCAATCAAATTCATAGATACAGTAAAGAAAGCTTTAATAGCGAAAACACATTATATAAATATGTTCAGTTATTTGTAATTTCGAACGGAACATATACTCGATATTTTGCGAATACAACTGCACAAAATAAAAATCATTATGAGTTTACGTGTGAATGGGCGGATGCAAAAAACAAAGTGATTCGTGATTTAGACGATTTTACAAAGACTTTCTTTGAAAAGCGCGTGATTCTTGAGATTCTTATAAAATATTGTGTCTTTGATGTCACTAATACATTACTAGTGATGCGCCCATATCAAATTGCGGCTACTGAAAGAATTTTATGGAAGATCAAATCCAGTTTTGAGTCTAAAAAGGCGGGTAGAGCGGAAGCTGGAGGTTTTATTTGGCATACGACAGGATCAGGTAAAACATTAACTTCGTTTAAAACAGCGAAATTAGCAACAGAATTGCCGTTTATAGATAAAGTGTTTTTCGTTGTAGATAGAAAAGATTTGGATTATCAAACGATGAAAGAATATCAGAAATTTCAACCAGACAGCGTCAATGGAAGTAAAAATACCAAACAATTAAAAGAAGGTATCGAAAGTCAGGATAATCGAATTGTAGTGACTACTATTCAAAAGCTAAATGAGTTCGTAAAGAAAAATCCAAATCATGAAATTTACGACAAACAGTGTGTGTTAATCTATGATGAATGTCATCGTTCGCAGTTTGGAGATGCACAAAAAAATATTAGAAGGGCCTTTAAAAAGTACTATCAGTTTGGTTTTACTGGAACACCAATCTTCCCAGATAATTCTCTAGGTGGAGATACTACATCGGCTATTTTTGGGGCTCAACTTCACAGCTATGTTATTACGGATGCCATCCGAGATGGTAAAGTTTTAAAATTCAAGGTGGATTATAATAACATTACGCCTAAATTTAAGACTGCAGAAGAAGAGGAAGACGATAAAAAACTAGCAAAATTAGAAAGAAAGATGTTGCTTCATCCTGAACGCATTACGGAAATTACAAAACATATTCTGAAAGTATTTGATAGAAAAACGCACCGTAATGAATACTACGATTTAAAGCGTAGAAGACTGAATGGATTTAATGCGATGTTTGCTGTACAAAGCGTTGAAGCGGCTAAATTGTACTACGAAGAATTTGAAAAACAACAAAGTGGGAGACCTGAAGAGAAAAAGCTTAAAGTAGCTACAATCTATAGTTTTGCTGCTAATGAGGAGCAAAGTGCAATAGGCGAAATTTCCGATGAAGGCTTTGATGTAACTGCGATGGATTCTAGTGCAAAAGAGTTTTTGGAAAAAGCCATCCATGATTATAACGGATACTTCAAAACCAACTTCTCAACAAATGGTAATGAATTCCAGAATTATTATAAAGATCTATCTCTTAGAGTGAAAAACAAAGAGGTGGATTTAATCATTGTAGTAGGAATGTTCTTAACAGGATTTGATGCTCCGACATTGAACACTTTATTTGTAGATAAGAAACTAAGATATCACGGTCTTATTCAGGCATTTTCGAGAACGAATCGTATTCTGAATAAGGTAAAAACATTCGGTAATATCGTTTGCTTTAGAGATTTAGAGAAAGCAACGCGGGAAGCAATTAAAACTTTCGGTGATGAAAATAGTGTCAACATTATTTTAGAAAAGAGCTATGACGATTATCTTCATGGTTATAAAGATGATGATACAGGAGAAGTTGTTAAAGGGTATATTGAAATTTGCGAAGAAATATTAGATAAATTCCCTGAGCCAACCGAAATTGAACTTGAAGCTGATAAAAAAGAGTTTGCACAGCTTTTTGGTGAATTGCTGAAAGCAGAGAATATTCTAAAGAACTTTGATGAGTTTGGTGACCTTAAGAAATTGATATCAGATAGAAAAATGCAAGATATGAAGAGTGTCTATGTAGATATTCAAGAAAGTGTCTTACGACCACAGCGAAAAGAAGATGGCGATGATTTGATTGATTTTTCTGATATTGAGTTCCAAATTGATTTGCTAAAAACGGATGAAATTAATTTAGATTATATTTTGGCGTTGATACTAGAAAAATCTAAAGAGCATGATGATTTAGAAAGCTTGAAATCAGAAATCCGACGAGTGATTAAATCTAGCATAGGGACACGTGCGAAAGAAGACCTCGTTATCAAATATATTAATAAAACGAAACTTTCTGAATTGCAGAATACGGACGATATTCTAGAATCGTTTTATAGATTTGCAAGAAAAGAAAAACAAGCGAATATTGACGAGTTGATTGAATATGAAAACTTAAAAAAAGATGCGGTTCGTTTTATTGAAAAAGCTATAAGCAAAGGTTATGTAGAATATGCCGGTGATGAGTTGGATAAGATTATTCCACCGACCTCTCGCAGACAAGGCGCTAGAGAAAAGAAAAAGGAAGCCGTGTTAGATAAAATCAGAGCTATAGCAGAAGAGTTTGTAGGGATTTAGAAATAGAAGTTATAAACGGAATAAGACCGTAGCGATTAGATACGGTCTTGTTTTTTGTATCAATTTAAAAGAGTTTCGTTTTTTATAGGTATTGGCGTAACCATTCTGGTAAATCTGAATCATCGATATTCCAAGAATCAACTAACTCTTCACTTTCTTCCCACTCGTTTTCATCGCCATTAAAGAACTTATGTCTGTTACATTTATATTTAAGAACTTCATCTCCATCAAGTCTATATTCGTTCCAGTAATAATTTTGTTTTCCGTACCCTTTCCATTCTTCGGTTGCGTATAGTAGTTCCATAATCATCTCTCCCTTTGATTTATAGTGTTGCAACAGTAACATATATTTCCGATTGCTAGTTGTACCTAATTACCCATTTCTAGAAACCGTTTACAACAATCAATACTTAGAGTGTAGCATGAATAGAATCTTTATTCAATGTTATATCAATAAAAATAGAATAAGAATTATTTAAGGTAAGTATTTTGAAGAGATGCAAAACAGCAAAACAAAGTTGGAAAATCGACCGAAAGTAATGTTTCCCTTTCTGGAACGTGGTATACTTGAGAGGAAGAATTTTAGCGGGAGGCAGTTATGGCAAAAGGGATTATTTATATTATGGAAACCGTTGTTCCAGGAATTATTAAGATTGGAAAGACAAGAACCGATCAGTTTGAAAACCGCATGAATTACCTTGAAAAAAACGGATATTCAAACGTTAGCGGATTGAAAAGAAAGTTTGCGATTGAAGTAGACGAATATGATGACAAAGAGAGATTGATTCACGACATTTTCAGTAAGAGCCGTGTTGGGACGTCGGAGTTGTTTGCGACAGATATGGAGACAGCAGTTTCTCTTTTATCTTCGCTAGAAGGGAAACAAGTCTACCCAACGACTAGAACAAAGAAAGAGATTTTCGAAGAAGCAACAGAAGAACTAAAATCTCGTGAAGGCCTTGAGTTACTTCCTGATGGTGAATATCGTTTAAATCGTAAAATTAAAGGGTTCGGCGAAGTAAATGGTCGAGCAACTATGAAACGTGGCGTGTTTACCTTGTTGAAAGGTAGTCTCTGTGCTGATGTGACTACTGATGTAGTTCCAGCGATTTACGATAAAGCGATAATTGAGGATAATATTTTACAAGTAGACCTTATTTGTTCTTCACCATCAGCAGCCGGCTTTGTAGTGATTGGTAAAGCGAACAATGGCTGGGTAGAGTGGAAAGACGCTAACGGGAACAAGATTGATATTTATAGAAAGAAATAAAATATACGGCATGACGAGTGACTTTGCTCGCATCCCTTGGGAAGTGTTGCAAACGATCAGCGCTCGTATCGTAAATGAAGTAGCGCACGTCAACCGCGTCGTCTACGACATCACGAGCAAACCGCCGGCTACGATTGAGTGGGAGTAGAATAGAAAATTTACAATAATATAGAACTTATAAATAAAAAGTGGAGAAGTGTGAGTATGCCTGAGAAAAGTAGTCAGAAGACAGTAGTAAAAAATGTGTCTACGTACCTTCAAGAAATAGAAAAAAGAATTAGTGAATTGAAGAGGATAACGGGAGATACATTGGTTTGTTTTAGAGGAGAGAATAGGACGAGCAATGAGCGTGGTGAATTATATAGACATAGTATGCCTAATATATTTCGCCCTGATAAGTTTAAGATATTTAATAAATTTAAATGGTTTGAAAAAGGTATTTTAGATGAGATATGCTCTAATAATCTATCGAGTAGTAAAGAATATCTTGAAATTGCAATGGATGCACAACATGGTGGATTTCCGAGCAGATTATTAGATGTGACATTTAACTCGTTAATTGCGCTATTTTTCGCGACTACACCGCACTATAATACATTCATAGAAAAAAATGACGATGCCGATGGCAGGGTACTTGTATATATTTTTGATAAGATGGCAACATCTAAAACAAAAACCATTAACAAGATATATGAAGACTTGATTGCTAAGAAAAGTAATAATATTAAGTTAAGCAGATTAGGTTCTCATTTTCATTTTCTTATTGATTTTGTAGATTTAAATAGTAGAATTAGAGCTCAACAAGGAGGCTTTGTCTTGTTTGGAGGCAATCAATTTGTTCCTATTCCAGAAAGTAGAGTTAGGGAAATTATTATTCCAAATGAGGCAAAAAAATTAATTAGAAAAGAATTAGACACATATTTTGGAATTAATATGGGGATGATTTATCCAGAGCCAGATAACAAAGTAGATTATATTACAAAAAAATCAATTATTGTTGAGAATGACGTTAATTATTTTTCGACTATTCGAGACGAAATCAAATTTACCATTAACAATAGATTAGAGTATATTCAATATATCAAAGATCAAGACGAGCAAGAGTTTAAAAGTACTATTCATGAGTTAGCTTACTATATGTACGATCTAATAATGTCGATAGAGGATATGAACTTAAAAGTTGATGATGCAACTAAAGAAACGTCAATGAATCAAGAAGAAATGATACAATCAATAATAAATATGATTACACAACAAGTAGAGTATATCAATAATGAATTGTATCAGAAAATAGATGGATATTTAATTAATATTGAAAATACTGAGGTGTATTATGGAACAAAACAAGCGAGAATTAATGTTATTAAACATGATTAAGCAATTAGAATTTGAAGATATTGATGAAAAAATATCAATTGATAAATTTGAAAATTTATTTAGCAAATTTGGAGAAGAAGTTAAAGTGTTATCGCGAAGTGACATAGACACATCAGAAGATACGGAAGACTATTTCTTTCTTCTATATGACTCTTCAAGTTCATATAGATTAAACGATATTCAGGACAGATTATCTAATCTGATTCCCAATTTGACGTTAGATAGAATAAAAAATGTATATTTAATTGAAATTTTTGATTCTCTAAAACAAAGAGCAAATATATATAATTCATTTAAAGGAAATAGAGTATTAAAATTACGAGAAGAAATATTGAAAAAACTTAAAGATAATGGTTTCGGTCAAGGCAAACGTAATGTTAAATACTTGAGTTTCATTGTTCCTCAAAATCTAGATGAGAACCATAAAGTAAATATAAAAATTAAAGATAGAATTAGAAGTTTAGAACAAAACTATGTTCTTGATAAATCTATTGACGATGAAAATCACAGTCCCGTTTTAAGAAGCTTTGTTTTTACCGCAGAAATAGACAGTGTGGTAGATTTATATAATTTATTTGGAGATAAATTATTCGCTAAAAATGTACGAGTAGGTGGTGTGATGGATTCAATAGGTGTGGAAGACGATATCCAATACACCTATAAGAATGCTCCTGATGAATTCTGGTTTCTAAATAATGGAATAAGTTTATTAATAGCTACTGAAGGAGAACTAAATATGGATGTTTATGATCGTCTAACGTTTTCTATTGCGGAGTTAGATGATATTTCTATCATAAATGGAGCCCAAACTTTACAAGCTTTAAGTGAAGTAAGATATAATAAAAAAAATATTGCTGTTAAAGCGAATGTGCTTTTGAGAGTTTATCATTATAATAGTAAACAGAGTAAGGAGTTTGAGACTGGACTACAAAAATTTAAAGATTTCAGTGAAAAAGTAACAATTTCTTTAAATAAACAAAAACCTATTCATCAAATTGATCTAGCCTATCTAACAAATTTTGTTAAAAATATTCAAATGATAAGACATAAACTATCTGAGAATAAGAATACTAAGGGTCTAGCGTTTGATTTTGTTCGTAAGGGAGAAATTGAAAGCATAGCTGTATGTCAATATCATTTAAGATTCTTCGCAAAAATAGTAAAATCTTACTTGTTACTGCAACCCGGGAAGGCTAGGAGCCAATCCTACAATAGCTTGTTAAAAACCTCAATACCAGATGTTATGTCAAAAGACGTTGAAGAAGGTATATCAGAAGGGAAGTTGGTTCTAGAAGATGAGGAGGTTTTCAAAACGGAATTCCAACAAGTGCTTCTAGAAACAGTTGACGACGGAAAAACTAAACTTTTTTTAAAATATTATGCACCAATAAATTTTGCTATGAGGATAAAAAAATATCTAGAAGAAGAATCAAATTTCCAACAAATAGTGAATGATTTTAAAGAAGAAAAAAAAATAAAGCAAGATAAAACTTTAAAAATGTTAGATAGCTTTTTGAAATATGGGAATCTATTTATGATCTCAGCTATAATTAATTCATTAAATGATTATCAATATGGAGATTTTTCAGAATGGAAATACTGTAGATTAGTAAATTCAAATGGAGCTGTTCCAGAAAAAGGGGAACTTTCTAAACAACAATTAAAGAGTTTAATATTTAAAATTTTAGAAGTGTTTATTACGTTTAAATCAGATACAACTATTAAAAATGTTAATAATACAAACTTTTGGAAGAAAGATGATATGATTAAATTCATATTAGATGGTATGGACACTAAAAACAATAAGAAAATTAGTGAGGAAACAGCCTCAAAAGATAAACCTTCAAGTGCGAAGAAGAAGAAAAGAAGTAGCCGTTCAAAAAGAAAGTAGTATAGAACTCAGAATAATAAGCAAGTTTAAGAAATATAAAATGAAAATCTAGTGTTATAATGTAAAACAAGATTGTAGTAATGTGCTATAGTCTTGTTTTGCATTATATAAAATGAAATTTTTCACCAAAATTATAGAACCAAAAAAATCCAACTCACACGAGTTGGATTCAAAATTTAATTATATTACCAATAGCTTATTTGTGACGCCAACATATGACGCTTACCTAGATAACGGCACGAATATAAGACTTACTGTTGGTATAAGCATAATACCACTTATTTTATCTATTGTCAATACTCAGGCGGAAATACAAATTCGAATTTTAATATATCTTTATTTTTTAATATATTCATTTCATTAGTGTAATTGTTTGTAAGTAACTGAGAATAGAATAAATTCGAAAAGACGTCTGCAATTTGAATAAATTTGTTATTTGCAGAGTCAAAATAAATAACAGTAAACTTTCCGGTTGTCGTACCGCCTAAATTTAGTTCTGTATTAAGATAATTTTCTAAAAAGTCTTTAGTTTCCGTTTTTTCATTTCTTTCATCAAGTTGTAGAACGAAATCTTCTTGTTTTAAAAAATTATTTGTTATTAGATATTGCAGTGCCAAACGTATTACATAATTAAAAGTTCTAGCAGTATTTTTACAGAAATCATTTGATAATTGACAATTCTTAATTCGAATATAATAAATTTCAAAATGTTTCTTTTTGGAGAAGAATTCGACAAATTTTTGCTTCATAAGTTTATCCAATTGTGACCCCTTCAATTCATAAAACTTTTCGTTAAGAAACATTTTGTTTTCTTTATCTAGTATTTTTAAATCATCGTAGTATTTAGACACAAATCGTTTATATGTAATTTCTAATTTTCTTTTATCAGTAGGCACTATTAGTGTTATTATAAAATCCATATTTCGTTTAAATGTATTGTTTATTGAACCAGATTCATCAATGTATATATTCAAAATATTTACCTCGTAAGCTCGTAAGATTGTAGCAACAGAATTATTTTAACATGATGTATTTACTAATTACATAAAAAGAGATTTAAATAAAATGTAATTGATATATTACTTAAAGAAAGTCTGATGTATGACTGTGTACTAAATTAGCCTGGGATTTTGAAGGGATGGCTATTTTATTTTTTAGAAAATAATAAAAAGATTTTAATAGATCTAAAAAGATTATCCAGAGTAAGTAAAATCCTATTCAAATTATAGACTTTGGTATTAAATGTAGAAGTGTTTTCCCAGTCATGCCGTTTGCCATCCACCCGCCCCTAATCGTATACTAACCATGTACAACTATTAAGGAGGGCTTTTATGTTTTTATCGGAAGAGTTATTACAGGAAATTCATGAGCGTGCTCCGCGCTATGACAAAGAGAATGCGTGGCCTGCGCAGGACTATGCAGCGTTAAAAGAGGCAGGATACTTGAAGGCGTTCGTGCCAAAAGAGTACGGCGGATTCGGCCTCTCACTTAAAGAAATCGCGCAGGAACAAACACGTCTTGCGATGGCAGCTCCAGGGACTGCGCTTGGGGTGAACATGCACCAAATTATTGTGGGCCTTGGCAAGCACATGGTTCGTTTTGGCAACAAGAAGGGGGAACAAATCCTTCGCGATGCTGCAGAAGGCAAGTTGTTGGCGTTTGGGATTTCTGAACCTTCGAACGACCGCGTGTTATTCGGTTCGATTTCTGAGGCTCGTCCGCAGGATGGCGGCGCTTATCGTTTCTACGGCAAGAAAGTCTTCTTATCAATGGGCAAATATTGCGACAAGTTGGTTTCATTTGGGCAAGATAATACAGGCGAGTCACCATTATCAGTGTTCGCATATTTAACACCAGACAAAGAAACGTTTATCGTAAAAGACGACTGGGATACAATGGGCATGCGTGCGACGCAATCAAACAGCGTTGAGTTGAAAGGCATCTTCGCAGCAGAGGAGCAAATCTTAACGAAAGTGGCTCCTGGACCAAGCTTCGATCCAGTGGTATTCGGTATTTTCGCGTACTTCGAAATTTTACTGGCGGCAACGTACTTTGGTATTGGGAAACGTGCGCTAGAAATCGGGGTAGAGACAGTGAAAAAACGTCACTCTGTATCCAACGATGCGCCTTATGCAAACGATAAAAACATTCGCTGGAGAATTGCGGAAGCGGCGATTATGCTAGACGGCATCCAACCGCAAATTAACGAGTTGAGCGACACGCTAGAAGCAAGCACGGAATACAGCTTCATCTGGTTGCCTCGCTTGTCTTCGATTAAGAATCGTTCAGTGGAAGTATCGAAGAAGGCCGTGGAAGAAATCGTTCGTGCGAGCGGCGGAAGTTCATACTTCAATCGTACAGAATTATCTCGCTTATACCGCGACGTGTTGGCTGGCTTGTTCCAACCAAGTGACCAAGAGTCATTGCATGATGCGTGGGCGAATATTCTCTTAGGACCTATCCAATAATTTTATATATAGTAGAAAAGCTCGCTTGCGTGGTGCAGGCGAGCTTATTTGTGTTTAAACAAGTTCAGAGGGAGTATCCGTATTTGTGAATTCGCTGTTATTAAATATCTAATTTTTCGATGATTTCACCATTCTGCTGTTTGATTTGAATTTTTTGAATCAGTTCTTCCCCTAGATACTTGGAGAATGCACTTAAGTCAGGTGCGACTTCAAAGAGAATTTGGTGGTTTTCTTCAACTGGTACAAATGAAGATTGATGATTTTTTGGATTTGACCAAAAATTCCAATTCGTATCGGTTCGCTCGTAATAAACATAGTTGTTCTTTTTCGTAACGTAAATTCTTTTATTCGTCAGAGTTTGTTCATCTTGAGATTTAATAATAGTTGAATATAATTTTAATCCCTCGAATTGCTTATATTCTCGAATTTTATCATTTGAAACGTTAAGTTTAATCACTTCATAATCCATAACCTTACCTCCAAAATAGTCAACTGAATGGAATTCTGTTACTTCTATTAAACCACTTTTTACGAGTGATTTCTATCTCTTGTGACTGTGAGGTAGGTCCGGTTGATTGGCTAAGATGAAATTTTCAGTGTTGAACGACCAAAATGTAACATAAAAGTTACGTAACTTTTATGTTACATTTTGCTTTTTTTAGAAATACGTCTTTACAAGTTCAAGTTCTGCTTCGTTCAGTTCTCGGTATTCACCCGGTGCTAAAGTCTCATCTAACACAAACTCCCCAAAGCGGATGCGTTTAAGATACGTCACTTTCACGCCAACACATAGGAACATCTTCTTCACTTGATGGAATTTTCCTTCAGAAATCGTGACGGTTGAACGACTGAAACTGCCGCTACTTTCTATTATCGTAAGGGTGCTTGGTTTGCATTGAGTTCCGCCGTGGAAGGTTACGCCACGTTTGAAGATTTCTACGGCATCTTCGTCAAGCGGACCGTTCACTTCTACATAATATTCTTTTTCGATATGCTGATCGGGATTCAGCATGCGGTAACCCAGCGGACCGTTATTCGTTACGAGCAGCAGTCCCTCGGTATCCCCATCGAGTCGTCCGATCGGGTAGAGACCTTCAACATTCTCCTTAGCGAAGAGGTCGATAACCGTCGTATGTTCCTTGTCGGTCGTAGCGGAGATAATGCCTTGAGGTTTATTCAGCATATAGTACTTCTGGCTGTCGTCGTGAATCTGCGTCCCGTTTACCGTGATGACTTGCAGGGTTGCGTCGACATTATTGCTGACGTGAGTGGCCGGAACCCCGTCGATTAGAACCGCTTCGTTCTTGATGAGTTTCTTCATTTCACGGCGGCTCAGCACCAGATGTTTCATTAATAGATGTTCGAGTCTCATAGGCCCTCCTTGCAGTCGTTTTCTCGATTATACAATTTTTTTCAAAAATCGAGTAGTTATTCGTTGACGTCTCTTTCTTCCTGTGGTAAATTATTAAACGTTGTCGCGCAAGATGTTAAAAAACATCGAATCATATTTCTTGCAAAGGAAATGAACGCGTGATATGATACCAAAGTTGTTGCAAAACAACGATTGACCTTTGAAAACTGAACAAAGAAGACGAACCAA